>JAYZYX010000001.1:0-3462 GCA_036139795.1 Pseudomonadota bacterium
TTGGATATTTGACCCTATACGCATTAGACGGCGTTGCGCCCGAAATTCACGAAGACAGCTGGATTGCCCCCGATGCCAATGTGATCGGCAAGATCGTGGTGGAAGAGGGCGGCTCGGTCTGGTTCGGCTGCACGCTGCGCGGCGATAACGAAGAAATCCGCGTCGGTAAGGGTAGCAACGTGCAGGAAAACTGCATCCTGCATACGGACATGGGCTATCCGCTGACCATCGGTGAGGGCTGTACGATCGGCCACAAGGCGATGCTGCACGGCTGCACCATCGGCAACAACACCTTGATCGGCATGGGTGCCACTATCCTGAACGGTGCCAAGATAGGCGACAATTGCCTGATCGGGGCAGGGGCGCTGGTGACCGAAGGAAAAGAGATCCCTGATGGCTCGATGGTGTTGGGGGCGCCGGGCAAAGTGGTGCGCCAACTGGATGAGGCGACGGTAGAAGGTCTGCGCAAGTCAGCCATCGGCTATCAGAACAACATGCGCCGCTTCCGCGCCGGTCTGACCAAGGTGGACTAAGCAGCGTTGTCGGCGCGGGGCCCGCCATGCGCTGACATGAAACTGTTACATCTTTGTGGTGTTTCGGTTTTCCCGACGATGACTTTTGCAATAGGGGGACGCGGCTATGGACAGTTCATTCGCCAACCAATTGGTTGAGGCGCTTCCCCTTCCGGCATTCTTCGTTGATGCGGATCATCGTTTGGCGGGGATCAATGCGGATGCGTCCAAGATTCTTGTCACGACCCTGCTTGAGCGGAACTATTTGATGAGCGTTCGCCATCCCGCCCTGCAATCCGCGATCGAGACCTGCTTTCAGGACGGCAACAAGCGCAGCCTGCGTTTGACCATGAACGTGCAATCTTTGGAAATGGTCTACGGGGTCACTGTGGCTTTGGTGGGCAACGCGGGCGTTCTGGTGACTTTCATGGATCAAAGCAGCGCCGAAGAGATTGGCCAGATGCGCCGTGATTTCGTCGCCAACGTGAGCCATGAGTTGAAAACCCCTTTGACCGCCTTGCTGGGGTTCATCGAGACTCTGCGCGGTCCGGCCCGCAATGACGACAAGGTCCGTGACCGCTTTCTTGAGATCATGGAGCGTGAGGCCAGCCGCATGAACCGCCTTGTGCGCGATCTGCTGTCCCTTAGCCGCGTTGAGGCAGAAGAGCGTATCCCGCCTGCCGAACACGTGGACGTGGCCCATTTGCTGAACAGCGTTTGTAACAGTCTGCAGCCTGTGGCCGACAATAAAGGCACGCGCATCCGTCTGGACGTTGGGGCCGATGTGGCGGTGACCGGTGATCGTGACCAGTTGATGCAGGTCTTCAGCAACCTGATCGAGAACGCGGTGAAATACGGTGGCGACGGGGATGTCGAGGTACAGGTGACCGTGCTGCCCCGTGATCCGGCCGTGCGGGGCGCTGCGGTTATGATTGCCGTGAAGGACCACGGGCCGGGAATTGATCCGATTCACATCCCGCGCCTGACCGAACGTTTCTACCGCATCGATTCCCACCGCTCACGCGAGATGGGCGGCACGGGGCTGGGACTTGCGATTGTAAAACATATTGTTAACCGTCACAGAGGCCGCCTGCGGATTGAAAGCGTGCCGGGGCAGGGGAGCACTTTTTCAATTATTTTGCCGTCGGTCTGAGTTTTTCTATAAGTATCTGATTTTAAAAGTATAAGCGCCTCCATGCGGGGCGCTTTTTGCGTAGCATTCCAAAGATAATGCATAAAATCTGCATAATTTGGCGGCTGTCATGAAACCGTTACAAATCTGTCGCAAAACCTAAATCCAAGCGCCGTAGTTAGCGCCTCAAGGCTTCGAGCGATGAAGTCTCGGAATGTAATTAGGAGCTAAATGATGTCCTTTGTTAAACTGACCGCCTCGACCCTGGCGATCGCTGCTGTAACTGCTACCGCCGCTGCTGCTCGTGACAACGTGCAGGTTGCCGGTTCGTCGACTGTTCTGCCCTACGCATCGATCGTTGCCGAAGCGTTTGGTGAAAACTTTGACTTCCCGACCCCCGTTGTTGAATCGGGCGGCTCGTCGGCAGGTCTGAAGCGCTTCTGCGAAGGCGTTGGCGAAAACACCATCGACGTTGCAAACGCATCGCGCAAAATCAAAGACAAAGAGATCGCAGCTTGTGCCGAAGCTGGCGTGACTGACATCATCGAAGTCCGTATCGGCTACGATGGCATCGTGTTCGCATCGCAGATCAACGGCCCCGCGTTCAACGCGTTCGAGCCCGCAGACTGGTACAACGCTCTGGCCGCTGAAAAGCCCGTTGACGGCGCAATGGTTGCCAACACCGCAGCAACCTGGGCCGATGCAAACGCAGAGCTGCCCGCAGTAGAAATCGCTGCCTTCATCCCCGGCACCAAGCACGGCACCCGTGAAGTCTTCGAAGAAAAAGTCCTGCTGCAAGGTTGTGAAGACACCGGTGCGCTGGCCGCGATCCTGGAAATCAACGGCGGCGACGAAAAAGCAGCCGAGAAGACCTGTATGGCTGTTCGCACCGACGGCAAGTCGGTCGACATCGACGGCGACTACACCGAAACTCTGGCACGTATCGACAGCAACACCAACGGTGTTGGCGTCTTCGGTCTGGCCTTCTACGAAAACAACACCGACAAGCTGAAAGTAGCGACCATGTCGGGCGTTGCACCTTCGACCGAGACCATCGCAGCCGGTGACTACCCCGTATCGCGTCCGCTGTACTTCTACGTGAAGAAAGCGCACATCGGCGTTATCCCCGGCCTGAAAGAGTACGCAGAATTCTTCGTATCGGACGAGATCGCTGGCCCCGATGGCCCGCTGTCGGCCTACGGTCTGGTGTCGGATCCCGAGCTGTCGGCGACCCAGGCAGTGGTTGCGAACGAAGAAGCCATGTAATATCAGGTTTCGGAGCGGCTTTCGGGCCGCTCCACCCATTTGCAAAAAGCGCCGCCGTCCGGACGGCGCTTTTTGTCCGTTCTGGACCTAACGGAGCCACCATGCCCCTTCCTTGGTTAGTTTTGATCGTTCTCGCACTGGCTGGTGCCGGATACGTTCTTGGCCGACAGCGTGCTATGTCCAGCGCTGGCGGTAATACCCGTCACCTGCATTCCCTACCTGTTTATTACGGATCGAATGTCGCCATCTTTGCCGCAGTACCGGCCATGCTTCTTTTGGCGATCTGGTTGATTGTTCAGCCCATTGTCGTCAACAGCATTGTTTCGGCTGAAATTCCTCAATCAGCGATCCCCGAAGGCAGCACCTTAGGGCTTGTTATGAGTGACGTTCGTCGGGTCGCAGATGGTCTGGATATTGCGGTTGCGCAGGGTACGATGACTGTCGATGAGGCGCACGATGTTCGAGCCGGCTTCACCGATGTGCGCGAGCGTCTTGCGGAAGTCGGCGTGGCGCTTGGTTCAAACGTAGATGCGCCTACTCTTTACGCCGCAC
>JAYZYX010000002.1:0-17826 GCA_036139795.1 Pseudomonadota bacterium
TTTCATCTTGGACCAAATACCTCGGGGGAGGCCGCAGGCCGGGGGCAGAGCCCCCGACAACAGGTTTCTACCCGCGCGGACGGTCTGACGGATACACCCCAAGCACGCGGATGTAATCAGTGAAGTAGTTCAGCTCTTCCATCGCCAGCTTGACGTTCTCATCCTCGGGATGACCCTCAATATCCGCGTAGAACTGGGTCGCGGTGAACTGGCCGCCAACCATGTAGCTTTCCAGCTTGGTCATGTTGACGCCGTTGGTGGCGAAACCGCCCATCGCTTTGTAAAGCGCCGCGGGAATGTTGCGGACGCGGAATACAAAGGTGGTCATCATCTTGCCTTCGCCGCGGCGGCTCAGGTCGGGCTCGCGGGCCATGATCAGGAAGCGGGTGGTATTGGTGCCTTCGTCCTCAATGTCCTTGGCCAGCACATCCAGACCGTAGATCTCGCCCGCCAATTCGCTGGCGAGGGCGGCGTCACTGGGCTTATTGCGCTCGGCGATCACGCGGGCGGAGCCTGCGGTATCCGCGCCGGTGATCCGCTTAATGCCATGCTCGGTCAGGAAGCTGCGGCACTGCCCCAGCAGCATCGGGTGCGAAGTGGCGGTCTTCACCTCTTCCAGCTTGGTCCCCTTGACGGCCAGCAAAGTGATTCGGACGCGGACGAAGGCCTCGCCGACGATGTGCAGGCCGGATTCGGGCAGCATGTGGTGAATGTCCGACACTCGGCCATAGGTCGAGTTCTCTACCGGCAGCATGGCAAGGTCAGCCTGCCCTGAACGGACCGCTTCGATGGCATCTTCGAAGGTTGCACAGGGCAAAACGTCGAAATCAGGGCATGCTTCGCGGCATGCCTGATGGGAATAGGCCCCCAGTTCACCCTGGAAAGCGATGCATTTTGTCATGTTTTCGGTCCATTTCTGCGGTTTCGGTCGTTTGGTCGCGGTAACTACACCTTGCGTCCCTAGGGGGGAAGCGCATATGAAGCCGCAACAGCTAACGATACGAGACGCGAGCCATGCTTGATACGATGACCTTCACCAAGGTACTGGGCGGATTTTGCGGCGCCTTTCTGATTTTCCTTCTGGGCAAGTGGGTCGCCGAGGAGATCTACCACGTGGGTGGTGGTCACGGCGACGAGCACGCACAGGGCTATATGATCGAAGTTGCTGACGCCGGTGGCGCTGGCGAGGCCGAAGAAGGCCCTGACTTCGCAACCCTTCTGGCCAGCGCAGACGCGGGCAAGGGCGAAAAAGTCTTCAAGAAGTGCGCAGCATGTCACTCGGTCGCAGACGGCGAAAACAAAACCGGTCCGCACCTTCACGGTGTCGTCGGTCGCGCAATCGACAGCGTTGCAGGCTTTGCCTACTCGGGTGCCCTGCTGCAAGTCGGCGAGACCTGGACCCCTGAGCACCTTGACCACTTCCTGACCAACCCCAAAAGCGCCGCTCCCGGCACCGCAATGGGCTTTGCTGGTCTGAAAAGCGTCGAAGACCGCGCCAATCTGGTGGCTTACCTGCAGAGCACTGCAAACTAAGCCGATCGCCAGATCGCAGAGAATTGAAAAGGGGTGGTTTTCGGACCGCCCCTTTTTTTATGCATTTTTTCGCATGCAAAGGGCGGGTTCACGGGAACTCACACATCCTCGACTTGAAACCCCCTGCCTTCCCCCGTTAGCGTCTTGTTCTATATTGTCGTGACAGCGACATGTCTTAGGAGGAACAGGATGATCCACCCCCGCCACGGCGCGCGTACCGCAATCGCCCGAACAATGGCCCGCCCCGAACCGCGCAATCCGATGCGCCGCGTTCTGATGGCAGGTCTGCTAGGACTGGGGGTTTTGTCCGTTGCCAGCTATGCCCGCGCCCAAGAGGCCGAACAAAAGATCATCAAGACCCACGCCTATTCCTTCTGGAGCGCGCCAAAGTACCCCGCCGACTTTGATCATCTGGACTACGTGAACCCCGATGCCCCCAGAGGCGGCGAGATTTCGGTTTCCGCCGAAGGCACCTTCGACAGCATGAACCCCTATTCCCGCAAGGGCCGCGCGGCGGCTGGGGCGGGCATCCAGTACGAATCCCTGCTGGAAGACACCGCGGACACCATGGAGGAATCCTACGGCCTGCTGGCGGAAAGCCTTGAATACCCCGAGGACATGTCGTGGGTGACGTTCCACATCCGCCCTGAGGCACGGTTCTCGGACGGATCACCCGTGACGGCGGACGATGTGGTCTTCAGCCACAACCTGATGATGGAACAGTCCCTGCAAAGCTACCGCGAGGCAGTCAGCAAGCGCGTCATCGGCGTGGAAAAGCTGGATGATCTGAGCGTCAAGTTCACCTTCGCCCCTGACATTCCCCGCCGCGCCCTGATCGATCAGGTTGGTGGCGCGCCCGTGTTCTCGAAGAAATGGTTCGAAGAATCGGGTGCCCGACTGGACGAAAGCCGGATGGAGATGGGCATCGGTTCGGGCCCCTACATTCTGGAAGGCTACGACATCAACCGCCGCGTGACCTACAAGCGCCGCGAGGATTACTGGGGCTATGATCTGCCGATCAACAAAGGCCGCCATAACTTTGACCGCATCCGCTACGAATACTTCGCAGACAGCAACGCCGCGATGGAGGGGTTCAAGGCCGGTGCCTACACCTTCCGTCAGGAAAACAGCTCTCGCTCTTGGGCGACGTCCTATGATTTCCCGAACATGCGTGATGGTCACATCGTGAAAACCGAATTGCCCAACGGCAACGTGCCTTCGGCGTCGGGCTTTGTGTTCAATCTGGACAAGCCGAAGTTCCAGGACATCCGTGTGCGCGAGGCAATCGGGCTGGCCTATAACTTTGAATGGACCAACGCGCAGGTACAGTATGGCCTGTTCCGCCAGCGCAACTCGTTCTTTGAAAACAGTCCCGTTGCGGCCAAAGGCGTGCCGGAAGGCGCAGAGCTGGCCCTGCTGGAGAAATACAAGGACCTCCTGCCCGAAGGCATCCAGACCGCCGAGCCTGTGATGGCCCATACCTCTGGCGACAGCCAGCTAGACCGCCGCAATCTGCGCAAGGCGTCAAAGCTGCTGGAAGAGGCAGGCTGGATTGCTGGCGACGACGGCATCCGCCGCAAGGATGGCCAGACCCTGAAGCTGGAAATCCTTGAGGATACCCCGACCTTCGACCGGATCATCCTGCCCTATATCGAGAACCTGAAGGCGTTGGGCGTGGATGCTGTCTACAATCGCGTGGACCCTGCGCAATATACCAATCGCCGCCGCGATCGTGACTACGACATGATCTTCGCGGGCTACACTATGTACGAGCGTCCCTCGACCGGTCTGGCACAGCAATTCGGATCGGCCGATGCGGCCTATAGCCTGTTCAACCCCGCAGGGCTGGCAGATAAGGGCGTGGACAAGCTGATCGACGAGATCGTAGCCAGCACCAGTGACGAACAGATCAAGCCCGCTGTCAGCGCGCTGGACCGCGTTCTGCGTCAAAAGCGCTTTATGATCCCCACGTGGTTCAACGACAGCTACTGGGTGGCCTACTACGATATGTACGAACATCCCGCAGAACTGCCCCGTTTCGATATGGGTTCCATGGACTGGTGGTGGTACAACGCCGAAAAGGGTCAGGCCCTGAAAGACGCGGGCGTTCTGCGCTAAGGCCCTGAACGATAAAAGAAAGAGAGCAGGCTAGATGGGTGCCTATATCCTCAGGCGATTGCTGTTCGTGATCCCGACTTTGTTCGGGATCATGCTGGTTAACTTTGCCCTCACCCAGTTTGTCCCCGGTGGACCGATCGAACAGGCCATCGCCCGCTTTCAGGGCGAAGGCGATGTCTTTGAAGGCATCGCAGGTGGCAGCAACGACGTGAACATCGGATCGGGTGAAAGCGAAAGCGCCTACCTTGGCGCCCGCGGCCTGCCCCCTGAAATGATCGCCCGACTGGAAATCGAATACGGTTTCGCTCGCATCGTCTGCGCGGACGGGTTCGAAGGCACCCCCGACCTCAAGCACCCCGAGTGCAAAAAGGAAATGATCCCGCTGCTGGAACGCTTTGGCATCATGATCTGGAACTACCTGCATCTGGACTTTGGCGAGAGCTTTTTCCGCGACGCGCCGGTCTTTGCCATCGTAATGGAGAAGATGCCGGTCTCGATCACCCTTGGCCTGTGGTCCACCATCATCGCCTATGTGGTCTCGATCCCTCTTGGCATCAAAAAGGCCGTCCGTGATGGCAGCAGCTTTGACGTCTGGACCAGTAGCGCCATCATCGTCGGCTACGCCATCCCGGGATTTCTGTTCGCGATCCTGCTAATCGTTCTGTTCGCAGGGGGCAGCTACTGGCAGATCTTCCCGCTAAGGGGCCTGACCAGCGACAACTGGGACAGCCTGTCCCTTGGTGCCAAAATCGCAGACTATTTCTGGCACATCACCCTGCCGGTTCTGGCGGGCACCATCAGCGCCTTTGCCACGCTAACCCTGCTGACCAAGAACAGCTTTCTGGACGAGATCAAAAAGCAATACGTCATGACCGCCCGCGCCAAGGGTCTGTCGGAAAAGTCCGTGCTTTACGGCCACATCTTCCGCAACGCGATGCTGATCGTGATTGCGGGCTTTCCCTCCGTCTTCATCGGCGTCTTCTTCGGTGGCAGCCTGATCATCGAGACCCTTTTCTCGCTGGATGGCCTTGGCCGTCTGGGTTTCGAGGCCGCCGTGGCCCGCGACTACCCTGTCATCTTTGGCACGCTGTTTGTTTTTGGCCTGATCGGCCTTGTGGTCGGCATCCTGTCGGACCTGATGTATGTGGCGGTTGATCCGCGCATCGACTTTGAACGGAGGGAAGGCTGATGGCTCTGTCTCCGCTGAACCAGCGCCGCTGGCGGAACTTCCGCGCCAACGGGCGGGCGTTCTGGTCACTGATCATCTTTATCCTGATGTTCGGCCTATCCCTCTTTGCCGAGTTTTTGGCCAACGACAAACCGATCCTCGTCCGCTATCAGGGCGAACTCTATGTGCCGGTGCTGAAGTTCTACCCCGAAACCACCTTCGGCGGCGATTTCCGGACCGAGGCCATCTACCGCGACGTTGAAGTCCAGTGTTTGATCACCACCGGCGGCTCTGAGGCCTGCTGGGACGATCCCGAAGGCTTCATGCAAGAGGCGCAGGAGAACGGCACGGTCGAGGGCGAGCCGGTGCAAGCCGGCTGGATGATCTGGCCGCCCATCCCCTACAGCTATGACACCCCCAACGACATTGGCCGCGCCGCCCCCAGTCCGCCCGATGGCGACCACTGGCTTGGCACCGATGACACCACACGGGATGTGCTGGCACGGGTGATCTACGGCTTCCGCCTGTCGATCATCTTTACCCTGATCGTGACCGCTATGGCCTCGATCATCGGGATCATTGCAGGCGCTGTGCAGGGGTTCTTTGGCGGCTGGCTGGACCTGATCTTCCAACGGGTGATCGAGATCTGGGGCGCCACGCCCTCGCTCTACATCATCATCATCATGTTCGCGATTTTGGGGCGCAGCTTCTGGCTGTTGGTGTTCCTGACCGTGCTGTTCAGCTGGACCTCTCTGGTGGGCGTTGTCCGCGCAGAATTCCTGCGCGCGCGCAATCTGGAATACGTCCGCGCTGCCAAGGCATTGGGGGTCGGCAACTGGACCATCATGTTCCGCCATATGCTGCCCAACGCTATGGTCGCCACCCTGACCATGATGCCCTTCATCATCACCGGCACCATCAGCACGCTGGCGGGTCTGGACTTTCTGGGCTTTGGCCTGCCCTCCTCGGCGCCGTCTTTGGGCGAGCTGACCTTGCAAGCCAAACAGAACCTTCACGCCCCGTGGCTTGGCTTCACCGCCTTCTTTACCTTTGCCATCATGCTCTCGCTGCTGGTCTTCATCTTTGAAGGCGTGCGCGATGCCTTCGACCCAAGAAAGACCTTCAAATGACGCATGTATTGGAGGTCGATAACCTGCAAGTGGCCTTCCGGCAGGACGGCCAGACGTTCAAGGCGGTCAAGGGCGTGTCCTTCACCGTTGAAAAAGGCGAGACCGTCGCGCTGGTAGGCGAATCCGGCTCGGGCAAATCCGTGACGGCCCTGTCTACCGTCCAACTGCTAGGCGATTCTGCCGAGGTCAGCGGCGCGGTGCGCTATCAGGGGCAGGACATGGTCACCGCCTCGGAAAAGACCCTGCGGCAGGTGCGCGGCAACGGCATCAGCTTTATCTTCCAAGAGCCGATGACCTCGCTGAACCCGCTGCACACGCTAGAAAAACAGCTAGGGGAAACGCTGGCCCTGCACCAAGGGATCATCGGGGCGCAGGCCCGCGACCGGATCATTGAGCTTTTGACACGGGTTGGCATTCGCGACCCCGAAACCCGCCTTGGCAGCTATCCGCACCAGCTGTCCGGTGGTCAGCGCCAGCGTGTGATGATCGCTATGGCCTTGGCCAACAAACCGGACCTCTTGATCGCGGACGAGCCAACAACCGCCCTGGACGTGACCATTCAGGCACAAATTCTGGACCTGCTGGCCGAGTTGAAAAAGGCCGAAGGCCTGAGCCTGCTGTTCATCACCCATGACCTCGGGATCGTGCGCAAGATCGCCGATCGCGTCTGCGTCATGAAGAACGGCGAAATTGTCGAGGCCGGCCCCACCTCCGAGATTTTCACCAGCCCCCAGCACCCCTATACCCAGATGCTGCTGGCTGCCGAACCCAAAGGCGTGGCCCTACCCGCCCCTGAGGACGCTCCCGAGGTCCTCAAGACCGAAAACCTGCGGGTCTGGTTCCCAATTCAAGCGGGCCTTCTGAAACGCACTGTGGGCCATGTAAAGGCGGTCAACGACCTTAGCCTGACCCTGCGGGCGGGCGAGACCCTTGGCATTGTCGGCGAATCCGGCTCGGGCAAGACCACCGCCGCCCTTGCCGCCATGCGCCTGATCGACAGCACCGGCGGCATCTACGTCAGCGGACAAGATGTGCGCCGCTTCAGCACCAAAGAACTGCGCCACCTGCGGCGGGACATGCAGATCGTCTTCCAAGACCCATTCGGCAGCCTCAGCCCCCGTATGACCTGCGCTCAGGTCATCGCCGAGGGCCTTGGCGTCCACAAAATCGACAGCCACCGCAGCAAAGACGAACTGGTGGCCGAGATCATGACCGAAGTCGGCCTCGATCCCGCAACCATGCACCGGTACCCGCATGAGTTTTCCGGCGGCCAACGCCAGCGCATCGCGATCGCCCGCGCCATGATCCTGCGGCCCAAACTGCTGGTTCTGGACGAGCCCACCTCGGCGCTGGACATGACCGTACAGGTTCAGATCGTCGACATCCTGCGCGATCTTCAGCAAAAATACGGGCTGGCCTACCTCTTTATCAGCCACGACCTCCGCGTTGTCCGCGCTCTGTCTCACAAGGTGATGGTGATGCGAAACGGCGATGTGGTCGAGACCGGCACCGCCGAAGACGTCTTCAACGCCCCCAAAACCGAATACGCACAGGCCCTTCTGGCAGCCGCCTTCGCCCACGCAAGCTGATCCCCAAAACAAAAGGCGCATGGAACCTGAACCCTGCGCCTTTTGAGTATTTAGATCAGGAGAAGCCCAGCCAAATATGCTTCTTTATTGTGAAAATACTCACAGCTCGCGCTCACCGCAGGGACCGGAAATGAGTATTTATGCAATAAAGAAGATGCAGGTGCTTAGCGCGTCTGGCCCAGAGCGAGTGTCTGCTCGCGCAGCCAGGCCATAAACCCGCGCGGGTTGCTGGACCATTCTTTGATGGTATCGCGATCGATCATTTCACCAACCACAGGGGCCTGCGGCTTGTTCAGGGCGTGGCACACTTCGTAAAGCAATAGGCCCTGCCGCATCGTCGCCGAGATCCGGTTCGCCATCTGGTACCAGCGCGAGTTTGCGCCGGGGAAGTAGATCGGCAGCACCTGCGCATTCGAGCGCTGGATCATCTTGGCGGTGAATGGGTTCCATTCGCGCTCGACCGGATCGCCCATCAGCGTGTCCGATGAGGCGACGACCCCCGAGGGGAACAGCACGATCACGCCGCCGTCTGCCAGATGCGACATGGCTTTCTTGCGCATATCAAGGTTCTGCTGCAGAGCGTCCTCTTCGTGGGCGAAGGGGACGGGGATCATGAATTCGTCGATCTCGCCCACGCCGGTCAGAAGCGAGCGGGTCAGGATCTTGTAATCGGTCCGGCGGCGGCCGATGAGTTCAGCCAGGACCATGCCATCTACCAACCCATGAGGATGGTTGGCGACGATGATCAGCGGACCGGTTTCCGGAATGCGGTTGATCTGTTCTTGCGGGGTGGTCAGGGGAATACCCATGACATCCAGCGCTTGTTTCCAGAACGGCTGGCCATGGGGCACGCCCATCGCCTCGAATTTGCGGATCAGGCGCAGCAGGCGGAGTTTGCCGGTCAGAAACTCCATCGTCTGGATCGTGGTCCGCTGGAAGGGATTGTCGAAGGTGGTCGCATAGGACAGCCGGCGCCCGTCATAGGCCTGATCTGCCAGATTGCCCCCATCCCCCTGCCCTTTAAGCTGGGTGGGCGCAGAGCCCTTCTGATCCAGAGTGTCGTGCAAATGAAGTTCTCCGCGGCCTACATGTCTTCGCCGAACCGGTCGGCTACCAGCGCCTGAAGCGCATCTGCCAGTTCTTGCGCCTGCGGGCCACGGGTTTCAACATCAATAAACGTGCCTTTCGACGCAGCCAGCATCAAAAGTCCCATGATGCTGTCGCCAGAGGTGTAATTCCCCCCGTGCGAGACTTCGGCGTCAGCGTCGAACTCTTCTACGACTTCGACGAATTTGGCCGAAGCACGGGCGTGCAGGCCTTTGACATTCACAATTTCGAACTGGCGGGAAATGGTTTCTGACATCGGTGTTCTCTAGTCGGCGCTGACGTCGCAGCTGTCGATATATTTACGGCCGGCGGTCAATGCGCATTGGGCAGCCTCTGGAACCGTGCGGTGACGGCTTTTGGCCAGTTTAATCAGCATTGGAAGATTGGCGCCGTAGAGGATGCGTCGGTTCTTAGCCGCACAGGCCATCAGGCTAAGGTTCGAAGGCGAGCCCCCGAACATATCAGTGACAACGATCACCCCATCGCCACCATCTACAGAATCTGCTGCAAGGCAGATTTCTTTTTGTTTTTGTCCGCGGTCATGATCCGGTTCAATCGAAATGGCGCGGATCCCTTCTTGGTGCCCCACCACATGTTCGACAGCAGCCAGATACTCTTTGGCCAACCCGCCATGCGCGACGATCACGATACCGATCACGTCTGTTCCACTTTACCTATTACGAGTGCACAGATGCGTGCCTCTCCAGTTCCCGATGTCTAATTGACACCTGCCATCCGGCGGTTGCAAGGGCTTTGAAGAGGTTTTCTGCAAGTGCAACAGAGCGGTGTTGCCCCCCGGTACAGCCAAAGCCGATTGAGAGGTAGGATTTACCCTCACGGGAGTATTGCGGCAACAAAAATTCAACCAAATCGTGTACTTTTGAAAAGAATTCCCCGTAATTCGGGTCTGCCCCTACGTAAGCCTGCACCTCGGGGTCACGGCCGTTCATCTTACGCAAAGCGGGCTCCCAGTAGGGGTTGTTCAGGAAACGGCCGTCAAAAACCATGTCCAGCCCTCGGGGTGTCCCCCGTTTAAAGCTGAACGATTCTACCGAAACCGACAGCCCGCCGTGGGTGTCCGGATCGAACCAGCGCGAGATTTCGGCCCGCAAATCATGGGGGGTCAGTTCCGATGTGTCGATCAACACGTCAGCGCGGCTGCGGACCGGTTGCAGGATTTCCAACTCGCGGGCGATGCCTGCCTCGGCGGTTTCCTCGGGGGACAAAGGGTGGCGGCGGCGGGTTTCCGAATAGCGGCGTACCAGCACGTCGGCGCGGGCATCCAGATAGACCAGACTGACGTTCCATCGGGGATCGGCACTCAGGGTATCCAGCGCCTCGATCAGGGCACCAAGGCTGAAATCGCGGTTGCGCACGTCGATACCCAAGGCCAGCGGACGGGCGGCCTGTGCCTCGTTCATCAGATGGGGAACAAGGCGCAGAGGCAGGTTGTCGATGATCTCGTAACCAAGGTCTTCCAGCGCGTGGATGGCCGTCAGTCGACCAGCGCCAGAGGGGCCTGTGACCAGCAAAATGCGCGGCGTTTCCTGTGTCATTGTCCACCCTTAGTCGATTGTGCCCTCTGATCTAAGGTATTGCACAAGCGCTGCGGGGACATAAGCCCCTTCGATCCGTTTCAGGTGCCGAATAGGGTTTCCAAGAATGCAAATTGACTGCGCCTCAGGCAGCCGTTCCGTTTCGGTCTGGCTTAGGTCCATGATCGCGCATAGGGGGGCGGGCAATGCGGCGGGGACAGGCAGAATGCCGATGCCCCGCGCCTCGATCATGCCGCGGATGGTGTCGGGGCATGAGGCGACGATACGCTCGCCTTCGCGGTGCAGAATGGTGCGGTCATCAGCGATAAGGCCAGCGCCCAAAGCCATCATTTGCAAGGCCAGCGCGGATTTCCCCGCGCCAGAGGGGCCGGTGATCAGCAGCGCGCGTCCATCCACCTCCACAGCAGACCCGTGAACCATGACAGGGCCGTCACGGTCACAGAGCTGATCAAGGGACAGGCTTTTCACCGCGCTTACAGGGGCAGACCGACGACAAAGCGGGCACCCAGCGGCTCATCGTCCAGATCGCCTTGGGGCTGGCGGATGTTCTCGGCCCAAATCACGCCGCCGTGCGCCTCAACGATCTGCTTGGAGATCGCCAGACCCAGACCCGAGTTGTTGCCGAACTGGCCCACAGGACGGTGCGAATAGAACCGTTTGAAGATCTTGGTCAGGGACTGTTCGGGAATACCGGGGCCGGTATCCTCGACCACCACAAGAACGCGGTTGTCCCGCTGACGGGCCCAAACGCGGATCGCGTCGCCCTCTTCGCAGAAAGAAATCGCGTTGGTGATCAGGTTCACAAAGACCTGCGCCAGACGGGCCTCAAGACCCTGAATGATCACGGGGCCTTCAGGCAGGTCCGAGATAAAGTCGATGCCCTTGCCGCGCGCATCCTCACCCAGATACTGGATCAGGTTCCCCAGCATCTGAAGCAGATTGAACTGTTCCTCATCTTCGCGGACCAGTTCACTGTCCAGACGCGACGCGTTCGAAATGTCGCTGACCAGACGGTCAAGACGACGCACGTCATGTTCGATCACATCCAGCAGCTGTTCCTGCTGTTCAGGGCGGCGGGCGACGCGCAACGTGCCGACTGCGGAGCGCAAGGACGCCAGCGGGTTCTTGATCTCATGGGCCACATCGGCGGCAAACTGTTCGTTGCTGTCGATCCGCTCATAGAGCGCCGCCACCATGCCGCGCAGTGCCTCGGACAGGCGGCCAATCTCATCGGGGCGGGCTGACAGGTCAGGAATGCGGACACGGCCCGGGCTATAGCGGGTGCGGTTGCGATCGCGGCCAATCTCCGCCGCGGCGGCCAGATCGGACAGCGGGTTAGCGATGGTCGAGGCCAGAACAAGGCTAAGACCGATGGACACGATCAGCGCCACGATGAACATGCGCAGCACGCGCTCACGCTCGATGCTGACCAGACGGTCGATCTCGCCGGTGGCGCTGGCGATGGCCACAGCGCCGACCTGAACCCCTGCCGCCTCGATCGGGGTGGCAACGGTAAAGATCGTCTCGCCGTTTGCACCCACGCCCGAGGCCATGCGGGTCTGCGCGATGCGGGCACCGCCGATCATGTCGCGCACGATGTCTTCGGATCGTAAGGCGCTGGCCATCTCGTCCGTGGGCGAGAACAGCTGCACCATCCAGCCCCAGATCGCCTCAAGCCCGTCGGTGACGTAGGTCTTCCCCTCGGCACGCACCTGCGCATCGCTATGGGGGCGCAGACCCTTTTCGACGGTGATCAGGTTGCCCTGCCCGTCAAAAACGTAAACCTCGGTGCCTTCATAGAGGTCCAGCTGACGCAAAATCTGCGCCACATCCAGCCCGTTCGCACCACCCACACGCGAATCACCCGTGTTGCCCATCTGCATTTCGATGATGTCGGCGACCAGCTCTGCCTCGGCCACGAGGTTGCCAGCACGCTGTAGCGCCAGACTGTCGCGGCTGGGGTTCAGGTACAAAATACCTGCAAGCAGAACAATCAGACCAAGCAGATTGAAGGTGATGATTTTGCGGGCCAGAGGCGAGGTGTTGATCGCGAACCAGCCACGCTTTGTGGCGGCCTTGCGTTCAACCAAATCACGCAAAGCGTCCGGAGAGACATAGTCATCCCCGAGCATAACATCAGCCGATTGCGCCATGCGCCGTTCAGCTGTCGCAGCCTTGTCGATCTGGTTCATTACTCCTCGTTATACCGGTAGCCCACACCATAAAGCGTCTCGATGGCCGAGAACTCCTGATCGACCATCCGCATCTTCTTGCGCAAGCGCTTGATGTGGCTGTCGATGGTCCGGTCGTCCACGTAGACCTGATCGTCATACGCTACATCCATCAATTGGTCACGGCTTTTTACAAAGCCCGGTCGCTGTGCAAGTGCTTGCAACAAAAGGAATTCTGTAACTGTAAGCGACACATCCTGACCCTTCCAGGTCACCGCGTGGCGCAGGGGGTCCATGGTCAGCTGGCCGCGAACCAGCACCTTGCTTTCCTCGACCTCGCCGGTCGCGTCCGAGTTCAAAGCATCCTGCCGGCGCAGCAAAGCGCGGATACGCTCGACCAGCAGACGCTGGGAGAAGGGCTTTTTCACATAGTCGTCGGCGCCCATGCGCAGACCCAGAACCTCATCGATCTCGTCATCCTTTGAGGTCAGGAAAATAACGGGCATCGAGGTCTTTTTGCGCAGGCGCTGCAGCAGGTCCATGCCGTCCATGCGGGGCATCTTGATGTCCAGAACCGCCATGTCGGGCAGCTTCTTTTCGAAGGCGTCCAGCGCCGCCTGACCGTCATTATAAGTTTCGACTTCGAAGCCCTCGGCCTCAAGGGTCATAGCGACGGAAGTCAGGATGTTTCGATCGTCATCGACTAGGGCGATCTTGGACATAAACGTTTCCTTGTACTGCACGATTATTTTTTCTTACATTTATGTCGCTCTTTAGCGTGGGTCCGCAATCCTTTTTGTGATTCGGTAAAGTGACGTGACCGTTTTCGGCTCTTAACGTGTCGCTTTGAGGTTCCTAACGCGGTTAACGTTAACAGAGCGGCAACATATCGCAGGCCCCGTAAGATGATTGCGCTAAAGCGAATTTGGTTGCGCTAACAGTCACTTAGTCTGCTGTTCATTTCTAATTTCTGCATGTTATGGACCCACTTACTGCTAGTATGTGGTTCCCGCATTCAAACGTTCGGATGCGGGATTGCGAATGAAATCTACCGCACGCGCGGACAGGAGTGAAAACAATGGCATTTGGACGGGTAAACCCCCAGCACCAGCTTGAAGATCAAGGGATCCAAGGGCTCGGCAATGTCTATTACAACCTGATGGAACCCGCGCTTGTTGAAGCCGCGGTTAAAAACGGTGAAGGCCGTCTTGGTAAAGGGGGCGCAATTCTGGTGTCCACCGGCAAGCACACCGGTCGTTCGCCCAAGGACAAATTTGTGGTCCGCACCCCCAGCGTCGAAGACACCATCTGGTGGGAAAACAACGCACCCATGGAGCCCGCAAAGTTCGACGTTCTGTACGCCGACATGCTGGAGCACATGAAAGGCAAAGATTACTACGTGCAGGATCTGTTCGGTGGCGCGGACCCCGCGAACCGTCTGGACGTGCGCGTTGTGACCGAACTGGCATGGCACGGCCTGTTCATCCGTCACCTGCTGCGCCGCCCCGATCGTGAAGAGCTGGACAGCTTTGTTCCCGAGTTCACCATCATCAACTGCCCGACCTTCAAGGCCGACGCAGAAAAGCACGGCTGCCGCAGCGAGACCGTGATCGCCCTGAACATGGACGCCAAGCTGATCCTGATCGGCGGCACCGAATACGCAGGCGAGAACAAGAAATCGGTCTTCACCCTGCTGAACTACCTGCTGCCCGAAAAAGGCATCATGCCGATGCACTGCTCGGCCAACCACGCCATCGGCAACCCCGTCGACGCAGCTGTGTTCTTTGGCCTGTCGGGCACTGGCAAGACCACCCTGTCGGCTGACCCCTCGCGTACGCTGATCGGCGATGACGAGCATGGCTGGTCGGACAAGGGCACCTTCAACTTTGAAGGCGGCTGCTATGCCAAGACCATCAACCTGAACGCCGAAGCCGAGCCGGAAATCTACGCGACGACTTCGAAGTTCGGCACCGTGATAGAGAACATGGTTTTCGACGACGAAACCCTTGAGCTGGACTTCAACGATGACAGCCTGACCGCCAACATGCGTTGCGCGTACCCGCTGCACTACATCTCGAACGCCAGCTACTCGGCTCAGGGTGGCCACCCCAAGAACATCATCATGCTGACCTGTGATGCGTTCGGTGTTCTGCCTCCCATCGCGCGTCTGACCCCTGCGCAGGCGATGTACCACTTCCTGTCGGGCTTCACCTCGAAGGTTGCCGGGACCGAGCGCGGCGTAACCGAGCCCGAGCCCACCTTCTCGACCTGCTTCGGCGCACCCTTCATGCCCCGTCGCCCCGAGGTCTATGGCAACCTGCTGCGCGACAAGATCGCCAAGCACGGTGCAACCTGCTGGCTGGTGAACACCGGCTGGACCGGCGGCGCCTATGGCACCGGCAAGCGCATGCCCATCAAGGCAACCCGCGCCCTGCTGACCGCCGCGCTGGACGGCAGCCTGAGCAACGTCGAGTTCCGCAAGGACCCGAACTTCGGCTTTGACGTGCCTGTAGACGTGCCCGGCGTGCCGGAAGTTCTGCTGGACCCCCGCCGCACCTGGGGTGACCCAGCGGCTTACGATGCGCAGGCAGAAAAGCTGGTTAAGATGTTCTCGGACAACTTCGAGCAGTATGTACCGCACATCGACAAAGACGTGAAAGCAGCCGCCATCGGCTAAGCCTTGGACACGTGGGGGCGCTGCCCCCACACCCCCGAGGTATTTTCACCAAGATGAATGAGAGACCGCCGCGATGGTTCGTGGCGGTTTTCTTTTGTGCGGGTGTCGGGGCTTAGGTCAGGCCGCGGCGGATAAGGTTGAGGCCGACGAAGAAGAGCACAAAGAGCGTCGCCTTGCGGAAGACCTTCTGGTCAATCCGGTCATTCACCTTGAGCCCGAGCCACATGCCCGCGAAGGCGGGAACCAGCAGGGCGAGGGAAAAGGGAATGGTTTCAGCGCGCACGACGCCTGAACCGATATGGGCAAAGAGAAGCACAAAGGCGCCGAGGCCGTAGATCACCCCTTGGACACGGATGTGATCGGCTTTCGGGGTGTCCAGAGCGGTGAGATAGGCAACCGTAGGCGGGCCCCAGACGCCGGAAAGGCCACCGATGAAGCCCGCGAAGGCGCCTATCGAGATCTCGACTGCGCGGCTTGGGGGAGAGGCGATACGCAGGGGGATGCCCGCAAGCTGCGTTGCAGCGAAAAGCACGATCGGAACGCCGATGATCAGCAGCAGCACCTCAGCCGGAATGACCCTGACAAGTTGGGCGCTGATCAGCAGCACCACAAGCAGGGTGCCCAGATAGCCTTTGAACCGCAGAAGTGATTCCAACGCTGCCCGCCAGCCTTGGCGCAGGGCCTGTAGCCCGTTGGTGGCCAGAGTGGGCAGAATCAGCCCTGCGAGGGCCAATTCGGGCGAAATAACAGTGGAAAGGCCGGAAATAAGAATCATCGGCATGGCGAATCCCACCATCCCTTTGACGATTCCCGCGATGAACGCGACACTGAGGGCCAGCGCAAAGGCCCAAGGGTCCATGAGTGAGGTAATCATTTCCATGAATTACGCTTTATCACGGCCTTTAGGGCTGCGCTGACATTTTTCAATGCGCAACATTAGGCATCCTTTTGTCGCATTATTTGTATTTTTGTTGCGCTGCGACTGCAAAGGCTCTAGTTCTCTGCACTAGCATAACAGGAGATGACAGATGGCACATGACGGACAGGACATCGCAGCGCAGACCGCGACGCTGCTGCCTGATTTGCTGGCTCTGACCGAGGCAGCGATTGCGCCCGCCGAAGCGACGCTGGAGCGTGCCCGCCAGACCGTGCGGGCCATGGTGATTGACGGAGATCGGGTCTCGAACGCGCTGGTGGAAGAGAACCAGACCGCGACCCACGGCCTTGCGTGGCTGGCGACCTATGTGGAAGCCCTGCGCGAGATGCACCGTTGGGCGGCCGAGTTGAAAGCAGAGGGCAAGTTCGGCGAGACCGAAGCGCTGATCCTGCAGATTGCCTTTGGCGAATACCTGAACCAGATCGCTGGCGGCATTCCCATGAACCAGGGCGAATTGGTGCGCCTGTCGGATCTGGGTCTGCCTGCTGACGCAGCGGCGGCCCTGATGACCGATGCAGTCAAGGCACTGATCGCTGGCGGCAACACCCAAACGGCCCGTGGCCGTCTGGTGGCCATCATGCGTGACAGCCGCGCCAACCTGACCACTGGTCAGAGCGGTCTGGACGACGAGATGGAGATGATCCGCGAGCAGTTCCGCCGCTACTCGGTGGACCGTGTCGAGCCTCATGCCCATGAGTGGCACCTGAAGGACGAGCTGATCCCGCTAGAGATCATCAACGAGCTTGCCGAGATGGGCGTGTTCGGTCTGACCATCCCCGAGGAATACGGCGGGTTCGGCATGTCGAAGACTGCCATGTGTGTGGTCTCGGAAGAGCTGTCGCGCGGGTATATCGGTGTTGGCTCGCTTGGGACCCGTTCGGAGATCGCGGCAGAGCTGATCTTGGCCGGTGGCACAGAAGAGCAAAAGCAGCAGTGGTTGCCGGCGCTGGCCTCGGCCGAAAAGCTGCCGACCGCTGTTTTCACCGAGCCGAACACCGGTTCGGATCTGGGCAGCCTGCGCACCCGTGCCGTCAAGAATGCTGACGGCGATTATGAGGTGACCGGCAACAAGACCTGGATCACCCATGCGGCGCGGACCCATGTGATGACCCTGCTGGCACGGACCGATCCGTCGACGGACAACTACAAGGGTCTGTCGATGTTCCTTGCCGAGAAGACCCCCGGCACCGATGAAGAGCCTTTCCCCACCCCCGGCATGACCGGCGGCGAGATCGAGGTTCTGGGTTATCGCGGCATGAAGGAATACGAGCTTGGCTTCGACAAGTTCCACGTGAAGGGCGAGAACCTGCTGGGTGGCGAGGAAGGTCACGGCTTTAAGCAGCTGATGCAGACCTTTGAATCGGCCCGTATCCAGACCGCGGCCCGCGCCATTGGTGTTGGTCAGTCGGCGCTGGATGTCTCGATCCAGTATGCAGAAGATCGCAAGCAGTTCGGCAAATCCCTGATCGAGTTCCCCCGCGTGGCCAACAAGCTGGCAATGATGGCGGTGGAGTTGATGATTGCCCGTCAGCTGACCTATTTCTCGGCCCGCGAGAAGGACAACGATCGTCGCTGCGATCTGGAAGCCGGTATGGCCAAGCTTCTGGGGGCCCGTGTGGCCTGGGCGGCAGCGGACAACGGGTTGCAAATCCACGGTGGCAACGGCTTTGCGCTGGAATACACCATCAGCCGCATCCTGTGTGACGCCCGCATCCTGAACATCTTTGAAGGTGCTGGCGAGATTCAGGCGCAAGTGATTGCCCGTCGTCTACTGGATCAGCGGAACTAAGGGGGCTCTGCCCCCGGCCTTGCGGCCTCCCCCGAGGTATTTTTACCAAGA
>JAYZYX010000003.1:0-12024 GCA_036139795.1 Pseudomonadota bacterium
CCGATGATGCATTCCCGAAGAAGTACGCGGGCTACTTCGGTCACGCAGCACAATTGCAGACGGACAAGCGTAGGTCCGTACAACGCAAGCTGATCCGGCATCCAGACCTGTGCAAGACCGTGATCGCACGGATCAAGCAAGGCTGGACACCCGAGCAGATCGGCAATCGCATGATCTTTGAGGGCGGTGGATTCACAAACGAAGTGCAAATTCTGTATCAAAACAGAGAGTTGCACGGAGGATGAAGGGCTTTGTCAAGTTGCAGGCCGCCCGATCGCCGGATAGCAAAAGGCCATGCTGAATCTATCCGACCTGTCCCGTATCAAGGGCTTCCGATTTCCGCGCGCCGTGATCGGCTACGCCGTCTGGGCATATCATCGGTTTGCTCTCAGCCTCCGAGACGTCGAAGATCTGCTCGCCTCACGCGGGGTCCGAGTTTCCTACGAGACTGTGCGGGACTGGGTCGCACGCTTTGGCCGGCAGTTCGCCGCCCGGATCCGTCGCGCGCGCCCCGGCCCGGCGGATAAATGGCATCTCGACGAGGTCGTGATCTCGATCAAGTGCAAGAAGCACTGGCTCTGGCGGGCGGTCGACGCCAATGGCGACGTGCTGGATATCCTGGTCCAATCGCGGCGGAACACGAGCGCAGCCAAACGCTTCTTTCGAAAGCTGTTCCGGTGTTGGGGCCAGCCGCGCGTGCTGGTCACGGACAAGCTCGGTTCCTACGCCGCGGCCAAAGCCGAGATCGCCCCCGGGATCGAACATCGCCAACACAAAGGGTTGAACAACCGAGCCGAAGCCTCACACCGGCACACCCGTCGACGAGAGAAAATCATGGGGCGCTTCAAGTCCCCGGGGCAGGCACAACGGTTCCTCTCAGCCCACGATCAGATCACCACCTTGTTCCGCCCAAAACGCCATCGCCTCGCCGCCCGATCATACCGTCATGCGAGGGCTGACGCGTTCAGCCTTTGGGCCGACTATGCCGCAGACCTGGCCGCCTCAAAACCGTGATGCGGATCGTAGCACTCAGGGCCCGGCAACCTGACAAAGCCCACGGAAGGAGGGCGGCGGTTCGGGTGAGCGCGCTACTTTCGAAGTACTTTCTCGACCGAACTCTTGATTTGTACGTCAATGTGGCGTACATGGTGGGTGGAAAAACAGGAGGCGACCATGCTTGGTTTCCACGACACCACGCGCGCGATCGATGAGCGCAACGAGGCCCGGATGAATTTCCGGACGAAGCCGCGCATCAAGACAGCGATCCAGCAGGCGGCGGCGCTTTCTGGTGTCGACGATTCCGTCTTCACAATGAATGCCGCCTACCAGGCAGCGCTGGTAACGATTGCAGCGCATGAACGGACGGTGCTGCAGCCGGTCGATCATGACGCGTTTTTCTCGGCACTTGATACACCGGCGGCGCCGACCGAGGCCCTGCGTGCAGCCTTTCGTCGGCATGGCAAAACGGTTGTGTCACAGTAGATGGCTGCATCACAACCGGCCTCTTATATCATTGAGCCGTTCGATCCAGAGAGACATGATCGGGCGGCTTTTTCTTGCGGCGTTGAACAGGTCGATAACTACTTTCAGAAGACGGCTAACAAGCTGGCCATGGCGGACAACGTCCGGCTCTATGTGATGGTCGATCCAGCCGGCACGGTTATCGGTTTCTATGCCCTCAATGCGCACGCTGTTCATTTTCAGGATTTACCTGCAAAGTTCGCGCGGACACGTCCGTCGCACGGCAACATCCCGGCCGCATACATCTCGATGATCGGGCGTGATCAGAAGTTTAGTGGGGGCGGGTATGGCGGCGATTTGCTTGTCGATGCGCTCCGCCGGATTGCGGTTGCCGCAGATGCCATCGGCGTCGCAGTAGTCATGCTCGATGTTCTTGACTGTGGCGATCCCGACCGCGTGACCCGCCGCAAGGCGCTATACGAAAGCTACGGCTTTCTGCCGCTCGCATCGAACCCGCTGAGGATGTTCTTGCCAGTCAGCGTTGTTCGAACGCTCATCGCTGAAGAGTAAGCCATGCAGACGAAGGACGCGGGGCTCACCGAGCTGGCCGGGCTCGGACAGACGGTTGACCGCGGTTGAAGTCCTGAAGAGCCAAGCTGCCAGCCTATATGTTGGCAGGGTGTTGTCACGTTAACCGTAGGGTTGGCTGGCAAGGCCGTAGATGACGGTCTTAGGCGATGCTGGCTGCTACTCTCCACGTACGGAGTGCTTCCATCCGGTGGTAGCGAATGGTTAGGGCGGCGCGGCGGCGAGCTGGAACGGAGAAACAATTGCGGACGGCTGAATGGATAGACACGAAGCGTTGCAGGCCGCCTAGCGAGCGATGACCCTGTATCACGCGCTCTCGTTTTCGGAACGGCAAATGGCTGTTCTCGGCATGATTGTTGAGCCCCTTATGCGACCAGCGATCCAGATCGGGTAGGAGTTCGCGCTTGGCAGCGCCATATGAGAGGAGCTTGTCCGTGATAATCCGCTTGGGAACAGACCCCGCGCGTTTCATCAACGTGCGCAAAAGCCGTTTGGCGGCCCGTTTGTCCCGCCGGGACTGGAGGATCTCGTCCAGAACAACGCCGCGTTGATCAACGGCGCGCCAGAGCCAGAACGTCTTGCCGGAAATCTTCACCACGACTTCGTCAAGATGCCAGATGTCGCCGGGTCGGCGCTGGCATCGCCGCAGGTTCCTCGCGATCTGAGGCCCGAATTTGGCCGTCCAGCGCCGAACCGTTTCATAGGAGACGTCGATACCACCTTCGAGCAGCATCTCCTCGACCTCCCGCAGGCTCAGATTGAACCGGCCGAACAGCCAGACCGCGTGGACAATGATCGAAGGCGGGAACCGATGCCGCTTGTAGCTGATGGAAGGTGTCTGCATCGCCGTGACCTACGTAGCAAACAGCGAGGAGGCAATCGCTACCCTATTAACGTGACAACTCCGTTCGAGAAGGTCGAGGGAGGCCGCGAACTTGGCGTTCTCGACCTTGCCTATATGGCCGCGGCTCACATCGGCCCGATGAGCAAGCTCCTCCTAGCTGAGGCCGCGGGCGCGTCTCAATTCCTGGATGTTCAGTGCTACACGGTCCCGCACGTTCATGCCCGCGAAACGGACACGGTGCGCGAAATATCGCCACGCGATATATGTTACATTCGGAGGTGCTAAGAAGAAATCTTGGAACGGCGCGAGATCGCCGTAACGGGATGCCTGCCGATACGCAGGTCACGGGATGATCCGTCTCGCTAACATTATGGGCCGTTCAATCGTTCTTTCGGAAAAGGGCGGCACCGGCAAAACCGGTGCCGCCAGTCGGTCGTCCACAGGGAGGTTGTAGAGGACGAATTCTACAGGGAAATTTGGGATTGGCCAAAAAACGCATAAGACTTCTTATGTCAAAAAATGCCTGCTTGCGGTGGATTCACAAACGAAGTGCAAATTCTGTATCAAAACAGAGAGTTGCACGGAGGATGAAGAATGGGGAGCCACTATTGTCACCTGAAACTGGAAGAACGCCGCAAACTAGCAAAGTGGCTTGAAGCCAAAATGCCAATATCCGAACAGCTTCTCGTTTGAAGTCTTCACTGTGCTTAGGCGCCATATTCGGTCTCCTTTATGGCGAGTAGTGCTCGCAGAAAACCGGAACGCAACCGTTACACGTCCAAAACGCCCAGGACATGTACGAGAAGCGCCGGGCCATTCATCGCAAGATGATCGTTCATCCCGAGTTGAAGGACGCTATTGAGGACCGTCTTAAGGCCGGTTGGTCGCCAGAGCAGATCGCAGGCCGTATGCAGCTTGAACGCCATCCGATCCGTGTGAGCCACGAGACGATCTATCGGTTTGCCTACTCCAAAGATGGTCGCGAGGAACAGTTTTACCGCCACCTGCCTGAACATCGTCGGTGCCGGAGACCTCGTGGCTACCGCAGGCAGAACCGGACCCAAATATTCGACGTTCAAAGCCTGTCCCAAAGGCCTGAACGTATTTCAGAGCGATTGGAATTTGGTCACTGGGAATGCGATTTGATGATGTTTCGCAAGGAACATGGAAAGGTCAATGTGACATCCCTGGTCGAACGTGTCAGCCGGTTCACCGTCGTGATGCGCAATGAAGATCGTCAATCAAAACCAATCATGGAGGCGCTGATCCAGGGGCTCGCGCCCCTGCCCGCCGATGCGCGCCGGTCCATCACCTTTGATCGCGGCACCGAGTTCTCGGCCTGGCAGCGCCTCAAGGACGGGATCGGTGCGGATGCTTGGTTTTGTGACCCGCAAGCGCCGTATCAAAAAGGCACCGTGGAAAACACGAACAACAGGCTGCGGAAGTACCTGCCCCGCTCGACCCAACCGACGGCGCTGACAAATCGATATTTGAAGTCGATTTGCCACCGCCTCAACACAACGCCGCGCAAATGCTTGGGCTACCACACCCCTGCAGAGATCTTCGAAACCAAGCTGATGGAAATTCAGAACCGATTGGAATAAAACGAGATATCTAGAACTGCACTTCGCCGTGAGCCCACACGCCAAAGTTAAAATGTCACCCATAAGCAAATCAGGAATGTCACTCTGCTTCCATGAATTAGTGGAGGTTTTGAGGCATGGGATGGGTGATTATGAGCGAGCGCAGATCGAGCGCTGGAGGCTTGCAAAGATCCCCGTCCGAGAGATGGCCCGCAAAAGAAGCGCCCTATTGCCTAAATAGTTCTTTGATCGTCGCCGCCCGCTGGCCAGCTTCCAGACAGATCGGTTTTGACACACGTTCGGGAACAAGATGCCCGAGTATTTCGACTGTGCGATCTAGTGCTGCGGGGAGGCGCGTTGCGAAATTTCGCAACAACTCTGTTGCCCTGCCTGATTGCATTCGGTTCGCACGGCCTTCCGCTTCGAAATGTCTTGGTGTGATTTCGTCAATACCGTAGTGCCCATTAATCGACATGGCCATCCGACAGCGTGTGCGCTGAAGGCGGCCTGCGGCAATGACTGGTGCCAAGCTTAAGATGTCGTAAAGAGGTGCGAGCCGGAACCCTCCACCGGGCCTGAGCCGCAGGCTAAAATTTTTCGCGTGGCCGTCGCTGGCACCGATCAGGTAGAAGAATATCTGTGCGGCGAAGAAGGTTTCGCGATCCTCGGTAGGACGATCGGATTCGCGCAACAGCTCCATGATATCTGCAATGCCTGGGCCGCCATCTCTCTGGTATTTTTGCGAAGATGGAATGCCGAGAGATTGGCAACAATCCTCCTGTGGCAAACGTCGAAGGGCTCCATCCTCCCAGATCCGATCAAATCGCTCAACCGCGAGCACGGGGCGCCCGCCGACGATCAACTTTTCGATCTCAGCGACAGGGAGGCCAAGTTCTCGGGCGAGCGTCATGCAAAACAATTCGTTCTCGACGCTATCGCTCAGATCGATCTGTTCAGGTCCCGGCAGAACGCCCATGGGAGTTTTGAAAATATGGCTCGTTGGTGTGATGCCGCGGGGCTTTCCCCAGCCATCTTCAATCTTGAGATATGCGGTTTTCTCCTGCGCTCCGGCGATTGAGATGCGGAAGTCCTCGTCGTCTCCCATCGCTAATGGAGCCGCAGCAAGCCCTTGCAGGTCGTGCGCCATCTCAGCCTCATCTATGAGGCGGTAGTCCATGTCTTCTGCTCCTGGCGTTTCCCCGGGCGGCAGAAACTGGAACGCGCCGACACAGTCGCGACCCAGCTCTGACAGCAACGAAAATACGTCCCTACCCGGCGCGCCGATCCTTTCAGCGATCTTGGCACGCAACTCGCCCTCGGCATCTGGGAGTAAGTTGTCGAAAACGGCCACGACAATGTCGCCCTGCCATTTCTGCTGGAACAGGGATAGGCTGGTTGCGATGGGGAAGCGCCCCGAATGGGTCAGCCAGTGATCGTCGTAGGCAAAAGAAATCGCACCGTCAGGAGCCTTGGTGAGTGTGCCGACACGGTCTCGACCATGCCAGACCACGGTTTTTGATCGCCGTGGCGGTGGCCTGCGTGACACGCTGCGCGCCATGTTAGCCATCACCCTCGGATGCAATGCGATCTCTGACCGCCAGCTCACCATCCAAGTGTTCCAGTAGCCTTAGGTAAAGGTCTAGGGATACCGAGACGTAGGCATTCTCAACGTCAGAGATCCGCGACTGTCCCGTCCCAGCGAGTGCGGCCAGCTCTTTCTGAGACAAGCCTGCTGCTTGGCGACGCGCCTTCAATGCGGCCCCAGCCTGCCTTAGACTACGAATGCTCTCGGTTTCTGTAGGCATTTCATATTATCATGTTTACGTGATTTGTGTAAGTTATCCCTTACTCGTGATATTTGTCAAGAATCTCGAATAAGGGATCGGCGGCTTAAGTTTGCGCCTCACTTCTTTGGTCGTCGCGAGAACAGTCAGGACTTGAAAAGCCGAAAGCAAATTTTCTGCCGCTGGAGTGCGGCAAGCCGAGAGTTGAAGTCCGTCTATTGAACGGAATGAAGCGATTTTTCGACCAGCGCCTTTTGGTTCTTGGCATGACGTGCGACCAAGCGTTTCAAGGATTTGCCTTTGGTCGGAATAAGACGGGCGGACACGCGGGCGGTCGTCTCTGCAAGGTCCGGGAACAGCTCAAGCAACTCGGCGCGGGCATCTTCGGTCACGGCTTTCAACGCTTCTGGACCGGTGAACAAACTCTCGGTGGCCGCGCCGTTGGAAAAGATGATCTCGTGACGGTCAAAGAGGATGTGGAAGTATTTGACGCTTTCCACATCATTGGCGATTTCGATCCCCGGTAGGCCGACCAGTTTGACTGCGGCAACCAGAACTTCTTCGACCCAGAACATTCGGGCGGCAATGGACGATCGAAGAAGGACGCGATGCTGTCGCGACACCATAAGGTCTTTTGCGGGGGTGTCGTGCCCTAACGCACCCGCTGCAATTCGGATCGGTCGTAGCTTTGACGAAGCCTCCAAATCTGCTGAGGACAGTGCTTTGCAGCCGATCCAGCGGACGGGTTGATAGCCATTGTCCATGGTCAGTACCAGATCGCCCTCTTCTAGGTCTTCAACCGTCGTCGGGCCGTCGATTGTGAGGATCTCTGTCCCGTCGCAGAAGCAAATGATCTCGATCCCGCTGAATGTTAGAACTTCGCCAGTTGTGAAGGTAACGGTGCCCATCTTGGCGCCGCTGTCATTCGGATCCTCAACCGCATTGATGGTGTAGGTCGACGGGTCCAGCGCGCTAAGATCGATCTTATCTTGGTCCGCCGTGTTGTCAGGGCCCGTGCCCCCGGTGATGACATCCCCATTCGCGTCCGCCGCTGATCCGATGATAAAGGTATCATTGCCCGCGCCGCCGGTTTGGCTATCTGCGCCAGCGCCACCGATCAGAACATCGTCGCCGTCACCACCTATTAGGGTGTCATTGGCAGTGCCGCCATCCAGCGTGTCATTCCCGCCGCCGCCAGACAGAGTATCTTGGCCACCCGCGCCGATCAGCTCGTTGTCATATGAGTTGCCGGTGATCTGGTTTGCGCCAGAGTTACCGCGCACGTTCTCGAAGTTGAGAACTGTGGTGCCAAAGCCGCTATTCGTCGCGGTGCCGTCGTCATTCAGGGTGATGCCAAGGTTAAAGCCATCAACGGCCGCGCCATCAAACGCAATCGTATCGTTGCCAGCGCCGCCATCTAGAACCTCTGTTCCGTCGCCGGACGTGTAATAGCCAACCTCAGCAACGTCATCGCCGCCTTCTAGGTAGACTTGGTCAGTGCCACTGTCGGTGCCCCCCGCGAGCCAGGTGTCATCCCCGTCACCTGCGTAGACCGTATCTTTTCCAAGACCACCAGAAATGGTGTCGTTATCCGCGCCACCGTAGATCAGGTCATTGCCTGCACCGCCATCGATGCTGTCATTTCCCTCGTTGCCGTAAAGCGTGTCGTTTCCATCGGCGCCCAAAAGCGTATCGTCGCCAGTACCGCCCGAAACGAGGTCGTTGCCGCTGCCTGCGTTGATACTGTCATTGCCCGCATAGCCGTAGATCGAGTCATTACCCGACTGGTAGCCGATCCCCAGAAAGCCGGGGTCATAGTTGGTGATCTTGTCGCCGCCTGAGTCTGTGTAGCCGACAAGCATGGTGTCATCACCGCTGGTTCCGTCAACGCCTGCGGTATCCGGCGCCAAGTCGTAAGAGGCTGTAGTGTTTAGGGTAATCGTCGTCGCGATACCTGAAAGCGCAGGGAAACCGTCAGGGGCATAAAGATAGACCTGACCCTCGGCAGTCGTGAAAACTGCGGCATCTGTTGAACCCAGCAGAGTCCCAAGCAAGGTGCCAATCAAGCTGTATGAGTTAAAGCTCGCAACGCCCTCATAATCGACGGATTGGGACGTGCCATTGATTGTCAAACTGCCGGTTTCGCCTGATGTCAGGACACCATTGTCTTCGGTAATGGAGATCGAGCCTGACACCGAGGTAAGGGACGGCATAACTGTAAGTGAAAACAGCTGCGCCAGAGTCCCATTATAGGAATACAGATTTCCTGTGACATCCAATGTCGACGCCATAAACACACTCCTCTCGCGCCGGTTCTTCTAGGAAGGTTACTCAGCGCTAAACAACACTTGAGGATTTTAAAATCAGATCGTTGATTTGCCCTTGCCAATGCACTGCGGCGTCAGGTTTTTCTAGTTGATCTGGAGTTTCTGGAAGCACCTGCCTTGAAAGACATTTTCCAGAAAATTTTTTAAAATCCGCTCGTACAAGCAAATTATTAATCGGCATAAGTTCAGGTCCTGCGATTTGACTAATCGCAAGATTATAATTCCGCATAGGTATTTGATGTTGCCGAAGTAATGGTTCTTGCTAGTGACCAAACCATTCGGAATGCATAGTCATGTATCGCCTACGCGACCGAAATCAGACACATCTGGTGATGAGGTTCCCTGAGGCTAGGTAAGCAACTGAAAATCTTACAATATTTGAAGCTTCAGGCAGAAACTGTTTGCCTCCCCGCTGGTTGGATGAGCCAAGCTTGAAGGCGCTTTACAACACTGAAGTTATCCCATGGTCATTGGGGCAGATATGCAAAGACCGCGCCCGCTCTGAATGAGCTGGATTTGCCAAATATTCAATAAGATCGATTCAGATTTCACCGAAGCACAACATCTGGTTTCCTTCGAAGTCGCTCTCATAAAAACGTCACTGGGTGCCCTCCACACATGCTTTCCTCGGCGCAGAAGTGTCGCAGCCTCTACCCACTCCGACTTCAGTAAAATTCAGGCGGATAAGGGGTCAAAATAAGCCGATACTTCTGGGTAGCCACCTCTATCCAGTTTTACAAAATTTAATCCTGATTGGTTGGGATTGAAAGTGGATTGAACTTTCAGGCGTGGCCGACCTCATTGAGGATAACTATTAAGTTGCAATTACACAATCTCATTTTTGCAGTCACAATATTCACTATTTAAAAACAAATTTTAGCCATATTTCGGGCTCGAATTTAATAATTTAGAAAACAATCCTCTTTTTTGTTCTGTATTGTACATTGTGGATACATGTCGAAGGCATCCTGTGCTGACCGCAGACCAGCTAACGTGAACCCTCTCACGCATCATCGCGCCGACTCACTCAAGAACTTAAGGCCGGAAATGTTTGCGATGCCGGCGCAGGTTTGCCGCAACCATTGACAGACAGCACCTCGCTTGGCTTGGTGAAAGAACCGGACGCACTTGCCTCCGGTTAGGGGGGTGAATGGTTAATCCGGTATCGAACCGTGCGTGGTGGCTGTTAACGCCTGCGCTGACGCTCATGGGCTTTGTTGCCGTGATCCCGCTGCTGGCGGTGTTCAACTACTCGTTCCACGACATCTTTACCGTGAAAGAGGCCTACTGGATCGGCCTTGAATGGTACGCCGAGATCACCCGAAACCCCACCTTCTGGGCCAGCTTGGGCCGCAGCGCGTTGTTCTCAGCGATTGCGTTGGGGATACAGGTGCCGTTGGGGATCTGGCTGGCATTGCTGCTGCTGAAGATGGACCGGTTTGCGGTGCCAGTGTTGATGCTGGTCGCGCTGCCGCTGGTGGTGCCTTGGAACATGATCGCGGGCATGTGGATCCAGTTGGTCCATCCCGACACCGGTGTTGCGGGACAGGTGATGACTGCCCTTGGCATCGCCTTTGACTACAAATTCACAGCCCTGCACACGTGGGTTCTGATCGTTCTAGCGGACACGTGGCACTGGATCGGCCTTGTGGTCATTCTGGCCTATGCGGGTCTGTCGGCGATCCCGCACGCCTATCACCAAGCCGCCGCGATTGACGGGGCCAGCCGCATGGCGGTCTTCCGCTATATCGAGCTTCCGCGCATCACGGGCGCCTTGTCGATTGTGCTGCTCCTGCGTTTTATCGACAGCTTCATGATCTACACCGAGGCGTTTTCGATCAACGCAGGTGGGCCGAACAACGCCACGACCTTTCTGTCTCTGGAACTGGCCGCAGACATCGGCAGCTACACCTACGGCCGCGCCGCCGCGCGGGCGATGCTTGATGTGCTGATTGTGTTGACCGTGGCGTGGGCCTTCGTACGGATCCGATCCTCGGAGGCCCGCCAATGACGATGCGTGGCATCATCCTGCGGCTGGTCGCCTTCGGGCTGCTGGGGCTATTCATCCTGCTGCCCTTTGCCCAAACGGTGGCCTTGAGCTTTACGCTCACCCTGCCCCGCGAAGGTCATGAGGTGGGTGCCTTTACATGGCTGAACTACGCTGAGGTCTACAAGCGCCCTGAATTGCGCGCCGCCATCGTGAACTCGCTGACCTATGTGACGCTGAACGTGGCGCTTTGTCTGATCGCGGGCTTGCCTGCCGCCTATGCCTTTGCCCGCTACCGCTTTGTCGGGGACCGGCATGTGCTGTTTGCGCTGCTGGCCTTCCGCCTGACCCCGCCCGTGGTGCTGTCCCTGCCAATCTTCTTCCTGTTCGCGCAGGTGGGGCTGGTGAACAGCCCTGTCGGGATCGCGCTGGTTCACTGCGCGTTCAACCTGCCCATCGCGATCTGGATTCTTGAGAGCTTTATCTCGGCCGTGCCCCGCGAATATGACGAGACCTGTTTTATCGACGGCCACTCCCTGCCCGACTTCTTCTTTCGCAGGTTGATCCCCGCTATCGCGCCGGGGATCGGGGTCACGGTGTTCTTTTGCTTTATCTTTTCGTGGGTCGAGGTCGTCTTGGCCCGCATCCTGACCGTCACGGCCGGCAAGCCGATTACCATGGCGATCAACGCGCTTTACGGCTTCCGCACCGACATTGGCTTGGTCATGGCGCTGACTGTGGTGTCCTTGATCCCAGGCGTCGCGATGATCTGGTTTGTCCGCAATTACATCGCGCGGGGCTTTGTCATCCGGACCTGAGGGGCGCTTTGCCTTGAGGGTCGAAACGGTCGCGGCCCCTACACCGAACTCAGCAGGATCGAGGTTTCGCTGTTGGTGATCCCCGGAATGCTGCGGACTTCGCGCAGGACACGGTCAAAATCGGCAAGGCTTTCCGCGCTAAGTTGCGCGACAAGGTCCCAGTTTCCGTTGGTCGAATGCAACTGATGCAGCGCTGGAATGCCCCGTAGGCTGCGGATTACTTGGGTTGTTGACTGGCCCGACACCTCGATCATCATGATGGCTTGAACGCCGTGGGGGCCGCTGTCTTCGCGGGCGCGGATGGTGAACCCCAAGACGGCGCCGCTGCTAAGTAGCCGGTCAATCCGCGCCTGCACCGTGGCCCGCGACACCCCAAGGATCGTCGCCAGCTTTGACACCGGCGCGCGTCCGTCCGTGCGCAGCAAAGCGATCAGTTGGCGATCAAGGTCATCGTAGAGGTGCATGGCAATATTTACGCTCAGGGTTAGCAAATTGGTCAGTTTAGATGTGCAAACCTATCGCCATGGTCATGCAATCTGTCAACCCGCGCGGGGTATTCTTGGGAAACGCTGTTCACAAGAAGGCCCCGCATTATGCCCCGCTCCTCGCTTCAGGCACCGTCTTCGGTGGTG
>JAYZYX010000004.1:0-9588 GCA_036139795.1 Pseudomonadota bacterium
ACATGTCTACCGGATGAGCCCATGGGCGCGGCTGCGCCATGTGGTCTGGCCGCAGCTTGGTCCTTTTGTGGCAACTGCGACCCGTAACGGATTGGCTGTTATATGGAAAATCGTTTTGGTGGTCGAATTTCTTGGCCGCTCGAACGGGGTGGGGTTCCAGATCCATCTGTATTTCCAGCTGTTCAATACGGCCTCGGTGCTGGCCTATGCCTTCAGCTTTACGGCCCTGATGCTGCTGATCGAATATCTGCTGGTCCAGCCGTGGGAAAAGCGGTCATCGGCGTGGCGGCACGTGTGAATGTGAAAACAGCAGAATTTGTCGCATCTATCGCTCTTGTTCTTGTGACAGCACGCGGGTAGCCCCGAAACCATGACGCGCAAGACAAAGACCACCGCAGCCAAATTGCCACGGGACCCTGCTGCCGAAGCGGCGCTGGTGCTGTCGTCCTTGCTATGGCTGGGGCAGGCGGCACTGATCGCAAGCTGCGTCGCCGGGGCGATTGCGGGCGATCTGGCGGGGCTGCTGCCCTTGGGTGCTGGGTTGTTGGCGCTGGGGGCCATGCGGGCCGGTCTGGACTATTTTGCCAGCGGCAGGCTGTCGGCGCTGGCCCGACGGACTGTCACCGCCTACCGGACCGAGGTTCTGACCACCGAAAGCCGCCGCCATCAAAGCCAGTCTCCTGCCGTTCTGGCAGGGCTGCTGGCGGAAAAGCTAGAGATGCTGCGCCCTGCGATCCTGCGTTATGGGCCTGCGGGCCTGCGGGTACGGACGGTGCCTTTGGTTCTGCTGGTGGTTGCTTTCTGGCAGTCATGGGCGGCGGGGCTGATCCTGCTGGTGGCGGGGCCGCTGATCCCTGTATTCTCGGCCCTTGTGGGGATGGCGGCGCAGCAGGCCAGCGCACGGCAGTTGGACCAGATGGCAAGCCTTGGCACCATGCTGTCAGAGCGGGTCAGTGCGCTTTTGGACCTGCGTGTTCTTGGTGCGCAGACCCGCGTTCTGGATCAGTTTCGCAGCAGTGCCGACACCCTGCGCAAGCGCACGATGGAGGTGCTGCGCATCGCGTTTCTGACCTCGACCGTTCTAGAGCTGTTCTCGTCCCTTGGGGTGGCGATGATGGCGGTCTATGTGGGCTTTTCCCTGCTGGGTGAGATCGGGTTCGGCACATGGGGCGCTCCGCTGAGCATCTGGTCCGGCGTCTTCCTGCTGCTGATCGCCCCTGATTTCTTCGCCCCCCTGCGCGAGATGTCGGCCGCATGGCATGACCGCGCCGCCGCCAATGCGGTGCTGGCAGAACTCGCCAAATGGCGTGAGGCGCAAGCGGACACCATTCTGGGTAATGCAGATGTCGCGAAGTCTGCCGATGCTGCTCCGGAACTGTTCCTGCAAGGGGTGCAGATCCGGCGCGGCGATCAGATCATCAGCTATCCCGATGTCACGGTTGCAGCCGGTCAGGCTTTGGCCGTGAGCGGTGCCAGCGGCGCGGGGAAATCTACTTTGCTGGCAGCCATCGCGGGGCTGCTTCCCGTGGCAGGCGGTCAGATCGTGGTAAATGGCACCCCATTGACCGATGAGACCGCCGATACATGGCGGGCCGGTTTGGGCTGGATGCCTCAGTCACCGCATTTCCTGGAAGGGTCGGTTCTGGCGAACCTGCGTCTTGGTGCGCCGGATGCTGAACGCGCTGCTGCGATGCGGGCATTGGAAGATGCAGGCGTTGCTGCCCAAGTGACCGCGCTGCCCAAGGGTCTTGGGACTGCGCTTGGCACTTCAGGTGCGGGGCTGTCGGGGGGAGAGGCGCGGCGGATCACCTTGGCCCGTGCTTTGCTGGCTGGCGGGAGAATCTTGTTGGTGGATGAACCCACAGCCGATCTGGATGAAGAGACCGCGCAGGCTGTGCGTCAACATCTGTTGGGGCTGCGCGCATCAGGTGTGCTGCTGGTCATCGCCAGCCATGACCCCGCGCTGATCGCTGCGTGTGATCTGGAAATTGCGCCCGATGTCACGGAGGCCGCAGCATGAGGGCGATGTGGTTTATCTTGCGCCGGACGGTTGCCTCGGCCCCCAAGTCGATCTTTGCGGGAGCTTTGCTGACGGCGGCGGTCCTGCTGATGGGCGTGGCGCTGCTGGGGGTGTCGGGCTGGTTCATTACGGCGGCCGGGATCGCGGGCCTTGCGGGCAGCGGCGTGCTCTTTGACGTGTTCCGCCCCAGCGCTGGCGTACGCTTTCTGGCGATCGGACGCACGGCGGCCCGCTATGGCGAACGACTTGTCACCCATGAGGCGACGTTGCGGGCGCTGGCCGCTTTGCGCGTGGACTTGCTGGCCGGTCTCATGACCCGCCCCCTGCGCGGGATCGAGCGTTTGCGGGCCGGCAGCGCCCTGAACCGGATGGTGGCGGATGTGGATGCGCTGGACGGGGTGCTCCTGCGTCTGGCCTTGCCCCTTGGGGCCGGTGTGCTGACGCAACTGGCGGCGCTGTGGGTGCTGGTCTGGCTGACATCGTGGCCCATTGCACAGGCAGTGGTTGCGCCCCAGATCGCAGCGGTGCTGCTGGTGGTGGCCTTGTTCGGTCGGGCAGGGCTGCGGCCTGCCACTCGCGCCGAACGCGCCCTCCAAGCGGTGCGCAAGCGGGCCTATGACCTGTTCGCCGCCCGTGCCGACCTGACCGTTTATGGCGCAATGGGGCGGCAGCGCGAGCATGTGATGTCGGCGGCCCGTCGTCTGGATCAGGCTCAGGATAAACAAGATCGCATTGAGCGCGGCGCGCGTTTGTTGACCAGTCTTGGGGTGCAGACCTCATTGGCGCTGTCGGTCTATGTGGGTTTTACCGCTGTCACTAAGGGGGGGCTGAACGCGCCACTCGCGATGATGGCGGTGCTGGTGGCTTTGGCGTTGGGTGAAAGCCTGATGCCGCTGGCCCGCGCGGTTTCCGAACTGGGGCGGATGGCCGATGCGGCCCGCCGCGTGCAGCGGGATGTCATAGCCATAGCACCTGATGCGGGCGCAGCGCAGGCCGATCTGTCTGCTCCTATGATCGAAGTGCGCAACTGGCGCTTGCGCGGCGATGATGCGCCGATCAGCTTTACGGTCGGGGCAGGGGAAACGGTGATCCTCTCGGCCGCATCCGGAGGCGGTAAGACCACGCTGTTGGGGCAGTTGGCAGGGCTTGCGTCGCCAAACCACGGGGCGGTGCGAATCTATGGCGCTGCGCCGGACAAGATGCCTGAAGCTGCCCTGCGGGACATGCTGGGTTACGTGCCACAGCGCACTGTCCTGCTAAGCGGGACGTTCGCAGAGACGCTGACTCTGGCGGGCGGAGAGATGGACAATGCCGCTATGCAGTCGCTCTATGGCTCGGTCGATCTGTCGCAGTTATTGGTTGCGCGGGGCGGGTTGGATGCGCCCGTAGGTGTTGCGGGCGATACTCTGTCTGGCGGGCAGCGCCGACGCGTGGCAATTGCACGAGCTATATCTCGTAAGCCCATGATTTTGCTCATGGATGAGCCGACAGAGGGTATGGATAAGGCGACCGCAAAAGTGGTGTTGGAAGGGGTGCGAAACGCCCTTCCAGAGGCCGCGATTGTGATCGCCAGCCATCGCCAGTCTGACCGCCGTTTTGCGGATCGGGTGATCACCCTGCGCTGATTTGCGCTCTCATAAATTCCAAATCTCTGATTCATCTTTTGACATGGATCAAGGTGCGCCGGTTGCCTCATGAGGCATGAATGCACCTGTAAAGCTGAATCTATGTTTCAGCTTTCCTGCGAAGGAGAAGGAAATGGAATTCGATGTGGTAGAGCTGTCGCGCCTGCAATTTGCGCTGACCGCCTTGTATCACTTTCTCTTCGTGCCGCTGACGCTGGGTCTGTCGATCATCGTCGCGATCATGGAGACGGTTTACGTGATGACAGGCCGCCCGATCTGGCGGCAGATGACGAAATTCTGGGGGTCCCTCTTCGGGATCAACTTTGTACTGGGTGTCGCAACCGGCGTCACGATGGAGTTCCAGTTCGGCATGAACTGGGCCTATTACAGCCACTATGTGGGCGACGTCTTTGGCGCACCGTTGGCGTTGGAAGGCATGATGGCCTTCTTTCTTGAGGCGACCTTTGTCGGGCTGTTCTTTTTTGGCTGGGACAAGCTGAGCCGCGTGCAGCACCTTGTGGTGGCGTGGTTGGTGGCGATCGGCTCGAACTTCTCGGCCCTGTGGATTTTGATCGCCAACGGCTGGATGCAGAACCCCGTGGGCGCGGAATTCAATCCGATGACCATGCGGATGGAGATGACAAACTTCTTTGAGGTGATCTTCAACGAAGTGGCGCAGGCCAAGTTCGTTCACACCGTATCGGCGGGTTATGTGACCGCGGCGATCTTTGTGCTTGGTGTATCCAGTTGGTATCTGCTGAAGGGACGCCATGTGGAACTGGCGCGCCGCTCTATCACGATTGCGGCGTCCTTCGGTTTGGCCTCGGCCCTGTCGGTCGTCGTTCTGGGGGATGAAAGCGGCTATGACGCGGGCATGAACCAGAAAATGAAGTTGGCCGCGATTGAGGCCATGTGGGAGACCGAGCCCGCGCCAGCCTCTTTCACGCTGGTTGGTATTCCGAATCAAGAGGCACGCGAGACGCACTATGCGATCCACGTGCCTTATGTGATGGGCCTGATCGGTACCCGTTCGCTGGACACGGAAATTCCGGGGATCGAGCAACTGGTGGAAGAGGCCGAGGAAAAGGTGCGCTCGGGGCTGATCGCCTATGACGCGCTGATGACCATTCAGACCGAACGTGAAAATACGCCCGACTCAGTGAAAGCGACCTTTGAGGAGCACAGCGACGATCTGGGCTATGCCTTCTTGTTGCTGCGGTATCTGGACGATCCCCGTCAGGCGACCGACGCGCAGATCGCGCAGGCCGCTGAGGATACTGTGCCCACTGTCTGGCCGCTGTTCTGGGGTTTCCGAATTATGGTGGGCCTTGGTTTCAGCTTTATCGCGGTGCTGGGGTACTTTTTCTACCGCGCATCGTTCAAAGGCATGCAGTTCCCCCGTTGGGCGTTGCGTCTGGCCGTCGTGGTCATTCCCGCCCCTTGGATCGCCGCCGAGATGGGCTGGATCGTGGCCGAGTTTGGTCGCCAGCCGTGGACGGTGGACGGCATTCTGCCAACCGCCATGTCCGTCAGTAATCTAAGCGCGGGGCAGCTGTTGCTGACCATCGCGGGCTTCAGCCTGTTCTACTCGGTCCTTTTCGTCATCGAGATGGGCTTGATGCTAAAATACATCCGCAAAGGCCCCGTTCAGGACGTGGAAATCACCGACAAGTGGATGGAAAAGCACAACCACCGTTTGCGCACTCATGACGGCAACGTCCCCGGCGCAACCCCTGCGGAGTAAACGAAGATGATCCTGCATGAATTGATCGATTTCGGCACGCTGCGCGTGATCTGGTGGGCCCTGCTGGGGGTGCTGCTGATCGGGTTCGCGATGACCGATGGTTTTGACATGGGGACGGGGGCTTTGCTGCCTTTCGTCGCCCGCAACGACACCGAACGCCGCGTGGTGATCAACACTGTTGGTCCCGTGTGGGAAGGCAACCAAGTGTGGTTCATCCTTGGGGGCGGCGCGATTTTTGCTGCTTGGCCGCCGCTCTATGCGATCAGCTTTTCCGGCTTTTACATGGCAATGTTCATCGTTCTGGCGGCGTTTATCGTGCGGCCTGTGGCGTTCAAATACCGCAGCAAACGGCAAAGCAGCACGTGGCGCAGCGTTTGGGATTGGGCGTTGTTCGCGGGCGGCGCGGTTCCGGCGCTGATCTTTGGCGTGGCCGTGGGTAATGTGCTGCGCGGTGTACCGTTCCGCCTGAACGATTTCCTGATGCCGACCTATGAGGGTTCGTTCTTTGGTCTTCTGAACCCCTTTTCGCTGCTGGTGGGGCTGACGTCGCTGGCGATGCTGACCATGCATGGCGCGGCTTGGATCAACCTGAAGACTGAAGGGCTGATCCAGTCCCGTGCCCGCCGCTTTGGCACCCGCGCGGGTGTCGTGGCGATGGCAGGTTACGCGCTGGCCGGTCTGTGGCTAACCATGATGCCGGGCTACCATTTTACCCACGCTGTAGCAGTGGATGGCCCGTCGAACCCGCTGTTCAACGGTGTGGCCCACGGGGGCAGCTGGCTGGTGGCTTACGCAGATCGCCCGTGGATCATCGCCGCCCCCATCATGGGCTTCGTCGGCATGGGCATGGCCCTGCGCGGCTTGCAGTCAGGGGGCGAGGGGGCAACCCTGCTGTGGTCCAAGATGGGCATCCTTGGGGTGATCTCGTCCGTGGGTCTGACCATGTTCCCCTTCATTCTGCCAAGCGCGGTCGATCCCGATAGCTCGCTTACGGTGTGGGATTCGTCGTCCTCACACATGACGCTTTTCATCATGCTGGTGGCGGCGGTGTTCTTTATGCCGATCATTCTGGCCTACACCGCATGGGTCTACAAAGTGCTGTGGGGCAAGGTCACCGAAGAGCAAATCAAAACCAGCGGCGAGACGCTGTACTAAGGAAAAGGAGCCAATCTTATGTGGTATTTTGCATGGATGCTGGGTCTGCCTCTGGCCGCTTTGCTGGCAGTTCTGAACGCCATGTGGCTAGAGCTGCGCGAGGATGCGCGGCTGGCCGAAGAGCATCCCGACGATCACTGAAGACCGTCCATCGGACATCTGCAAAGGCGGCCCGTCGGGTCGCCTTTGTGCGTTTTGACGCCGTCGCGGCCTCTAAAGGTGCCGCAGTTTCAAATCGATAACGAATCCCTATTGCGCCATTGCGACTCTTCTTTTAGGGAAAACGACAGGAACGGGAGACACTGAGTACTCTCAGGGCCGAAGGAGCAACCGCCCCGGTAAACTCTCAGGCAAAAGAACCTTCCTACTTAAAACTCTGGAGAGAGGCGCGAAGAGCGCCCGCCGAAGGGATAGCGATCTCAGGCGCAACGGACAGAGGGGGCATCGGGTGACGGGATTTGCCGTCATGTTACGATGCCGGAGTGCGCCTCCGGAGAACCGGAGAGACGAATGAGCGATCTGCATCGCACACCGCTATACGACCTGCATCTGGAGCTTGGCGCCAAGATGGTGCCTTTCGCGGGCTACGAGATGCCCGTGCAGTACCCCCTTGGCGTGATGAAAGAGCATCTGCATTGCCGCGCGCAGGCAGGTCTGTTTGACGTCAGCCACATGGGGCAGGTGATCCTGCGCGGGGCAGATGCGGGCGCGGCGCTAGAAGGTTTGATCCCCCAGAACGTGCTGGGTCTCAAAGAGGGTCGCCAGCGCTACGGGTTCTTTACCAATGATCAGGGCGGTATTCTGGATGACCTGATGTTTGCCAACCGTGGTGACCATCTGTTTCTGGTCGTGAACGCCGCCAACAAAGAGGCCGATCTGGCCCACCTGCGCGCCCATATCGACGGGGTCGAGGAAATCACCGATCGCGCTTTGCTGGCCTTGCAAGGCCCTGCGGCTGAGGCGGCATTGAAGACCATCGCGCCTGCGTTGCCCGACATGGTGTTCATGGATGTGGCCACGGTTGCCAGTGATTTCGGTGATCTGTGGGTGTCCCGCTCTGGATACACCGGCGAGGACGGCTTTGAAATCTCGGTCGCGGCGGACCAGTCTGTTGCCTTCGCCAAAGCCCTGCTGGCGCATGAGGCGGTTGAGGCGATCGGCCTTGGCGCCCGTGACAGCCTGCGCCTTGAGGCGGGTCTGTGCCTACATGGCAATGACATTGACCCCACCACCACGCCGGTTGAGGCCGCGCTGGTCTGGGGCATTCAGAAAACCCGCCGCGCGGGCGGTGAACGGGCAGGCGGCTTTCCCGGTGCGGACATCATTCTGGACCAGATCACCAATGGCGCACCGCGTACGCGCGTGGGCCTGCGCCCCGAAGGCCGTGCGCCTATGCGCGCCCACACGATGATCTTTGCCTCTGAGGATGCCACCGATCCCATCGGCGAAGTGACCAGCGGTGCCTTTGGCCCGACCCTCGAAGGGCCGATGTCGATGGGCTATGTGGCTCGCGATCTGGCGGCCACCGGAACCACCCTTTTCGGCGAAGTGCGCGGCAAGCGTATGCCCGTGCAGGTCGTGGACCTGCCCTTCGTCCCCAACACCTTCAAACGATAAACACAGGGAGAGACCCCCATGAAATTCACCGAAGAACACGAGTGGCTGAAGGTCGAAGGCGACATTCTGGTCGTTGGCATCACGGAACACGCAAGCACCCAACTGGGTGACGTTGTTTTCGTCGAGCTGCCCGATGTGGGCCGCGAAGTGGAAAAGGGCGAAGAGATCGTGGTGATCGAAAGCGTCAAGGCGGCCTCGGACATTCTGGCGCCGCTGGATGGCGAGATCGTCGAGGTCAACGAGGCCATCGCCGACAACCCCGCATTGGTGAACGAAGACCCGCTTGGGGCAGGCTGGTTCTTCAAGATGAAGGTCGCGGACCTGTCGGTCATCGACGGCTTCATGGACGCGGACGCATATAACGACTTTACGGGCTGAGGATCATCATGCCGTTTACCCCCACTGACTACGATCCCTACGATTTCGCCAACCGTCGCCACATCGGGCCGTCGCCCGAGGAGATGGCGCTGATGCTGGAAGCGGTGGGGGCAGACAGCCTTGATGCCCTGATCGATGAGACGGTGCCCGCCAGCATCCGCACTACCGATCCGCTGGACTTTGGCGCGCCCAAGTCCGAGCGCGAACTGACGTGGTTCCTGCGCCAGATCGCCAAGAAAAACACTGTGAACTCCTCGATGATCGGGCAGGGGTTCTACGGCACCGTGACCCCGCCCGCGATCCAGCGCAACATTCTGGAAAACCCCGCGTGGTACACGGCCTACACCCCTTACCAGCCCGAAATTTCGCAGGGCCGTCTTGAGGCGCTTCTGAACTTCCAGACTATGGTCTGTGATCTGACGGGGCTTGAGATCGCCAATGCCTCGCTTCTGGATGAAGGCACTGCCTGCGCCGAGGCGATGGCTATGGCCGAGCGTGTGGCCAAGTCCAAAGCCAAGGGCTTCTTTATCGATCAGAACTGCCATCCCCAGAACATCGCGGTCATGAAAACCCGCGCCGAGCCGCTGGGGTATGAGGTGATCGTTGGTGATCCCGCTACCGATCTGGTGCCGGATCAGGTCTTTGCCGCGATCTTCCAGTATCCGGGCACCTATGGTGGCCTGACCGATTTCACCGATCAGATCGACGCGCTGCACGGGGCGAACGCCCTTGGCATTGTGGTCGCGGACCCGATGGCGCTGACCCTTCTGAAAGAGCCTGCCGCGATGGGCGCCGACATCGCTGTCGGCAACACCCAGCGCTTTGGCGTGCCTCTGGGCGGTGGCGGTCCCCACGCGGCCTATATGGCGTGCCGCGATGCGTACAAACGCTCGATGCCCGGACGGATTGTGGGCGTGTCGGTGGATAGCCACGGAACGCCTGCCTATCGTCTGTCGCTGCAAACCCGCGAACAGCATATCCGCCGCGAAAAGGCGACCTCGAACGTCTGTACGGCACAGGCGCTGCTTGCGGTGATGGCGGGGATGTAT
>JAYZYX010000005.1:0-41958 GCA_036139795.1 Pseudomonadota bacterium
CCCCGCGTTCTCGGGGGGCGCCGCGGGGGGGGGCCGCGCCGCCCCCCCCCCCCCCCCCCTCTCACCACCAGAAAGGAACTTCAAAATGGCATCCTACGACGTGATCGTGATCGGCGCTGGTCCTGGCGGCTACGTTTCGGCCATCCGCGCTGCACAACTGGGCCTGAAAACCGCCTGTGTCGAAGGCCGTGAAACTCTGGGCGGCACCTGCCTGAACGTGGGTTGTATCCCCTCGAAAGCCCTGCTGCACGCCACCCACCAGCTGCACGAAGCGGAACACAACTTCGCCGCCATGGGCCTCAAGGGCAAATCCCCCAGCGTCGACTGGAACCAGATGCAGGCCTACAAGGGCGACGTTATCGGCCAGAACACCAAAGGCATCGAGTTCCTGTTCAAAAAGAACAAGGTCGACTGGATCAAAGGCTGGGCCTCCATCCCCGAAGCGGGCAAGGTCAAAGTCGGCGACGAAGTCCATGAAGCCAAGAACATCATCATCGCGTCCGGCTCCGAAGTGGCGACCCTGCCCGGCGTGACCATCGACGAAGAGATCGTTGTTTCCTCGACCGGCGCCCTGTCGCTGCCCAAGATCCCCAAGAAAATGGTTGTGATCGGCGCAGGCGTCATCGGTCTGGAACTGGGCTCGGTCTACAAGCGCCTCGGCGCCGAGGTGACCGTGGTCGAATACATGGACGCCATCACCCCCGGTCAGGACGCCGAAGTCGCCCGCGCCTTCCAGAAACTGCTGCAAAAGCAGGGCCTGAACTTCGTTCTGGGTGCCGCCGTTCAGGGCGTCGAGACCACCAAGTCAAAAGCCAAGGTCACCTACAAGCTGAAGAAAGACGACAGCGAGCACACCCTCGACGCCGATGTCGTGCTGGTGGCCACTGGCCGCAAGCCCTTCACCGACGGTCTCGGCCTTGCCGCTCTGGGCGTTGAGATGACCGACCGCGGCCAGATCAAGACCAACGCGCACTGGCAGACCAACGTGCCCGGCATCTACGCCATCGGCGACGTGATCACTGGCCCGATGCTGGCGCACAAAGCCGAAGACGAAGGCATGGCCGCCGCCGAAGTCATCGCGGGCAAGCATGGCCACGTGAACTATGGTGTCATCCCCGGCGTGATCTACACCCACCCCGAAGTGGGCAGCGTCGGCGCCACCGAAGAGCAACTGAAAGCCGAAGGCCGTGCCTATAAGGTCGGCAAATTCAGCTTCATGGGCAACGGTCGCGCCAAGGCAAACTTTGCCGCTGACGGCTTTGTCAAACTGCTGGCGGACAAAGAAACCGACCGCATCCTTGGCTGCCACATCATCGGCCCGATGGCGGGCGACCTGATCCACGAGATCTGCGTTGCCATGGAATTCGGCGCCTCCGCCGAAGACATCGCCCTGACCTGCCACGCGCACCCGACCTACTCAGAAGCAGTCCGCGAAGCAGCTCTGGCCTGCGGCGACGGTGCGATCCACGCCTAAGACGCGCCAATCTAAAGAACCTGCAAAACCCCTGCTTCTGTGCAGGGGTTTTTCATTTGGATCAGGCCCACCGCCGAAATCCTCTTGCCCCACGAATTTACCTGACTTAAGTCAGCTAAATGGCCCATGACCCCATCAAACGATTCCGCCGCTTTGCCCGCTCGGTCACCACCGAAGTCGGCGCGCTGGACGATTCCTTCCTTGGCCGGGGCCGCTCGCTCGGGGCGGCTCGGGTGCTGAACGCCATCGGCCATGGCCGCACCGACGTGGCAGAGGTGCGCCAGTATCTGAACCTTGATAGCGGCCTGCTCAGCCGCCTTCTGCGCCAACTCGAAGGGGAAGGCCTGATCACCGTCACGCCCCACCCCACGGACGCCCGCGCCCGTATCGCCGCCCTCACGGACACAGGCGCTGCGGAGTTCGCCGCCTATGAGGATATCTCGGACAGCCGCGCCCGCGACCTCTTTGACCGCCATCCCCATCCACAAGCCCTGCTGGATGCGATGGACCTGATCGCCAGCGCCCTTGGCCGCGACCGCATCCGGACCGAGGTCCAAGACCCCCGCGCCCCCCAAGCCCTGTTCTGCCTGCAAGAATACTACGCCGAACTAGGCCGGCGTTTTAAAACCGGCTTTGACGTGAACCTCAGCTGCGATCCACAAGCCACCGACATGATGGCCCCGCGCGGCACCTTTCTGGTGGCGCTCTCGGACGATATGCCCATCGGCTGCGTCGGGATCAAAGGCAATGGTGGCCCCGTGGCCGAGGTCAAACGCCTCTGGATCGCCCCGTCAGCACGCGGCCTAGGCCTTGCCAAGCGCCTGATGCAACAGGCCGAAGACGCCGCCCGCGCCCTGAACATCAAGACACTACGCCTTGATACCAACAGCGCCTTGCCCGAGGCCCTGCGCCTCTACCAAACCACCGGCTGGACCGAAATCCCGCGCTTTAACGATGACCCCTATCCGGATCATTTCTTCGAAAAGCATCTGGAATGAAAAAAGGGCCGGATGAAAGAGGATCAGTCCCATCCGGCCCCAGTCACTCTACGAAAGCCGTAGAAACGTGAGCATGCAACCAAGGCCTATTGGGAAAACCCCGATCACATCTGTAAAAACGCAGCACCCGCGAACTTCCGTCGCGGGTGCCATAGCTTTTTCAAAAGATTTTTAAATGCGTCAGAGGATCACTCAGCCGCAGGGCTGGCCGCATCCTTCGGCAGCTTGAACCCCGCCTCGCGCATCAGCTTGTCCGAGCTTTCCTCGATCACTTCTTCCACCTTGGCCATGAACTCCGACACCGGCAGGCCCGCTTCGATCGGATCAAGGAATTCTACAACCGCCACGCCGGGCTTGCGGAAAATCCCCAGACGCGGCCAGAACACGCCCACATTTGTACCTGCCGGATACACGCGCTGCTTCATCTCGCGGTAAAGAACGCCCGCCCCGATCTTGTAGGGCGCATCCACACCGGGGGCCACGCGGGTCCCCTGCGGGTAGATGATCAACTGGCCCTTCGGCGTGTCGGTCCGACGCGCCTCAAGCACCATCTTGCGCATTGCCTCGGACCGGCGCCCGCGCTGCACTGGAATGCACCCGATCATCTTGCCGTAAAAGCCGATCACCGGCGCATAGCGCAGGCTGTGCTTCATGATGAACTTCGGCTCGGGCACGACGCTGGCGATCATCAGGATGTCCAGAAAGCTCTGATGCTTTGAACACACCAAAATCTCCCCCGTCGGCACAGGGCCACGGATTTCAGTTTTCAGACCCACCATCCAACCGGCGGTCCAGCGCACCCAGTTGCAATAGGCGTGAATCGCCGAATATGCCCCGCGAGAGCTGAAGTACGCCCACGGTGCCCAGACCAGCCCGATCACCGGCAGCATGAAGTACATCTGTAAAAAGAAGATAAACGAGCGCACCCACTGGATTGCATGTTTCATCAGCGAAGTCCCCTCAGTGTTCGCATCGCCGCCTCTCGGGTGGCGACAAAGGCCACCACCGCCCCTAGCGGCGGGATCAACAAGGGCCACAACCAATGCCACCCCTCAAATCCCAATCCTGTTAAAAAGCCCCCTTCGGGCTGCGCCGACGGCAACAGTGCCACGGCTATCATACCAACAGCCGTACCCGCCGCGCCGCCAATCAGCGCCCGCAGGGTAAAGCGTCGTACAAAGGCGCCCGCGATATAGCTGTCTTGCGCGCCCACCAGCCGCAACACACGGATTACCTGTGAATTCGCCGCCAATGCCGCCGTCGCCGCCAGCGTGATCAGCGCCGCCATCGTCCCGCCAATCAGGATCAGCGACAACGCCCCAAGCAGACGCAAGCTACGCGCCGCCTTCACCAGCGGCCGCCGCCAACGAGTGTGATCATCCAGCGTCGCGCCGGGCACCTCGGCCTGAAGCCGCAAGCGCAGGCCCTCGGCGTCAAAACCATCACCTTTTTCAACCACTTCGATCAGTTGCGGCACCGGCAGTCCCTCAAGGCTCAGGCCGTTCCCGAACCACGGCTCAAGCAGTTGCTGCTGCTCTTCCGTCGTCAGGGCGCGGGCGCTGGCCACTCCGGGCGTGGTCTCTAGCACCTTGAGGGCAGCATCGGTCTGATCGGCCACCTGCGCCTCGGGCGCGGAAATCCGGATGGTCGAGCTGCGCGCCAACTCATCCCCCCAAAGGCTGGCCAAACGCCCCGTCGCCATCGAAAGCGCCAAAGCAAAGACCGCCAGAAACGCCATCGCGCCGGCGCTGAACAGGGTCAGCCGCACCGTGTGACCGGTGGGCGGCACCACGCGATCGGACTGCGCATCCCCGACCAACAAGGCCAAAGCCGTTTTCAACGCCTTCATAGATCCGCCCCCGCCAGTTGCAGCTTGCGGTTGGCGATCCGCAGCACGCGGGCCTGAACCTGACTTTTCGCAGCGCGGATCAGCGCCAGATCGTGGGTCGCAATCACGACGGTCTTTCCCAGCCGATTGAGTTCAACCAGCAGCGTCAGCAGACGTTGGGACATCTCCCAATCCACGTTGCCCGTCGGCTCATCCGCCAAAATCACGTCCGGCGACATGATAATCGCGCGGGCCAGCGCGGCGCGCTGCCGTTCGCCCCCCGACAATTCCGGCGGCAAAGCGCGGGCACGATTGCCAAGACCCACCCACTGCATCAGCTCTTTCAGATTCGCCTCATCGGTCCACTCGGAATGGCCCGCAACCGTAAGCGGCAGTGCGATATTTTCATAGAGCGGCAAGTGATCAAGAAACTGACAATCTTGATGCACCGTGCCGATCTTCCGCCGCAGCAGGGCAATCTGGTCACGAGTCAGATCGCGCACATCCCGTCCGAACAGACGCACCGTCCCAGAGGTCGCCGTCAGGTCGCCATAGCACAGGCGCAAGAATGTGGTTTTCCCTGCGCCGGATGGGCCCGTCAGAAAGTGAAAAGACCCCGGAGCCAGCTTGAGAGAGATGCCGCTCAGCAATTCCCCGCCACCATAGGAGTAGGCCATATTTTCCAGTTCGATCACGCTGTGAACCTCTGCCGAAAGTTCCTATGCTTTTGCCGCACCAGTCTATGGGTTGCAATCCGTCCTGTGAGCATTGACTTTGCAGTTCTTTCAGCAAGGATTACAAGGGACTGGATAATTTGAACATTCCGATGCGCCAATTGGCGCAAAACGCGGGGGCAATATGCGTTTAACCTGTCCGAACTGCGGCGCGATCTACGAAGTGCCAGACAACGTGATCCCAGAAGACGGGCGCGATGTCCAATGTTCGAACTGCGCCGTAACTTGGTTCCAGCATCCTGCCGGATGGGAAGAACCCGAAGACGATCTGCCCGCTGACGAGGCGGCCTCGGACACGCCCGAAGAAACCGTCCAAGCCACTGGAACTGAACCTGAACCCCTTCCGCAGGACCCAAGCCCTGCGGAAGAGCCAGAACCTGTGCCTGCCCAACAGGATCCTCTGCCGCAAGATGCGCCCGATGAGGCGCCGCTTCCCGAAGACCCTGTGCCTGCCGATACCCCCCAAGAAGACCCCAGCGAAACTGCGGCGCCCGAGGCTGATGACGCTGCCGGCCCCGAAGATCTGGAACCGGAAGAGTTGCTAGCGCGGCTAGAAGCTGCCGAAGCCGCTGCAGCCGAGGCCCCTGCGGAAGAGGCACCATCAATGCCACCCGTTGCCGCTGCTGCTGCCACACCGACCCGGCGCGAGTTGGACCCCGCGATTCGCGACCTACTGCGGGAAGAGGCCGAATACGAATCGCAAATGCGCGCCAAGGACAAGCAGGCTGATCCCATCGAAACCCAGCCCGATCTGGGTTTGACCGATCCTCCGCGCCGCCGCGTGATTCGGGTCGAACGTCACAAGATCGACGACCAAGACGCGCCGGAGGCACAGCCCGAAGCGGTCGATGAGGAAAGCACGCCAGAGAAGCCCTCAAATTCTCGCCGTGATTTGTTGCCCGATATCGAAGACATCAACTCAACCCTGCGCGGCCGCGATCGCCTGCAAGGCCCAACCACTGTGGGCGAGCTTATGGAAGACCCCGAAGAAACCCGCTCGGGCTTTCGGTCGGGGTTCTTTCTAACAGTTCTTTTCGCCTTGGTTCTTGGCGCTGTTTACCTCCAATCCACCCCGCTTTCGAAAGCTATGCCCGCTGCAGCGCCCACCCTGCAAAACTACGTAGAGAACGTGGATCAGGCGCGTGGTTGGCTGGACACCCGCGCCCGCGGGGTTGTGACATGGCTGGACAGCTTCAGCTCTGAAGCCGCTGAGACCAAGGAATAAGCCGGAACCTCTTAGGGAACGGTAAACGGGCGCGGAAAATCCGCGCCCGTTCCGCATTAAAACGTATGTACTTCTCAGAACCGGTCCAACAACCGGTTCAGGTAATCGCGCTCTTCCTCCGGTCGTTCTGCCTCGGACGAACGACGGCGAATTTCATCCGTCAGCTCTTCGGCGCGGCGGTAGGCATCTTCACCCTGCAGCATATCGTTGTCCGATCCCAACGGAGCCCCATTGCCTTCACGCCGTCCCAGCGGGTCCTGACGCCCGTCTTCCGCGGGACGCCCCTGCCCTTGCTGACCACCCGCCTGCTGCTGACCATCCTGTTGGTTTAGCGCTTCATTCAGACTGCGCATGCCCTCGCGCAGGCGCTCAATCGCTTCCGCCTGACGGTCGATTGCGCGGCCCAAATTGTCCCCGCGCAGCGCCTCGGCGGCCTCATCCATCGCACGGCCAGCATCGCGCAGAGATTGACGCGCGGCCTCGCCTTCATCGGTACCAGCGCCGGGCAAATCACCCTCTTGCCGCTGCAACTCATCACGCAATGCTTGCTGCCGCTGCGCCAATTGATCAGCCAGATCACCCTGACCTTGCCCTTCTTGAGTCTGACCATTTTGCCCGTTCTGACGCTGGTTCAGCTCATTGAAACTGTCGTCCGAGAGGTCCTGCTGTTCCCGCAGCGTATCGCCCAGTTGATCCAGCGCCTGCTGGCCCTGACCGCCTTGACCTTTCGTGACCTGCATATTCTCCATCATCTGCATCAGCTCATCCAACAGCTGTTGTGCCTCGGCCATCCGGCCTTCGTTCATCAGCCGCTGGATGCGATCCATCATCGCCTGCAGATCGTCCTGTGTCAGTTCGGTCGCCTCGCCAGAGCGCTGCGCATCGGGGTCGTTCTCATCCCCGTTCCGTTCGGCAAGTTCGCGCATATAATCCTGCGTCGCCTGTCGTAATTCCCCCATCAAGCGCGCGATTTCATCAGGGCTTGCCCCGTTGCGCATAGCCTCGCTCAGACGTTCTTGCGCCTGCCGCAACCGCTCAAGCGCATTCTCCAAATCACCGTCTTCCAAGGCCAGCGCCAGCGCCCAAAGCGCCTCGGCCAACTCATCCCGAACCTCGGGCGTCAAACCACCTGTGGCAATGCCTTCCTGCAATCGGACTTGGATCGCCTGTAGTTCGGTAAAATTATCCATATCGCGGAAGACTTCTTCAGGAAGCCAAGTCACCGCCCGCAGCACCTGATCGACGCGCGCGCCATTTGTCCGATTCCACAGCAAATCCCGCCGCGCCTCAATCACCGCTTTGGCCATCGGATCAAAGAAACTGCGCCCCGGCAGCGGCACCGCAATCGGCGCAGATCGCCCCACTTGCCCCTGCGCGTCCGTCACCGAAAGCGAGATCGTAACCGGCAGCCCTGCCCAAGGATGCTGACTGAAATCCTCACGCAAAATCTCGCCAAACGCCTGCCTGTTACCGGAAAAGCTCATCGGCAAATCCACCCGCACAATGTCCCGTGGCTCAGGATCGGGCGTCAGACCATAACGGCGATTCACATGCGGCAAATCCAGCGCAATTTCCGCCGCACCCGAGACGATGCCATAGTCATCCTCGGCCCAGAAGGGCAGCGCCATCTCGCCTTCGGGTGTGGTTTCGATCTCTCCGTCCTGACTGATCGTCGGAACCTGATCGGGCCGCAAAGCGATCTGCCAGATGCGCCCATCGCGTCCCGTCACTTCAACCTCGCCTGCCTGGCGAACGGTGAAATCCTTGCGCATGGCCGCTATCTGCGTTTCATCGACGGGCGTGCCGCTAACCGTCTCGCGGACGTCCACGCCCTCGGCGCCATAGACCCGCAACGTCAAGCGGCTGCCCTGCACCACATCCAGCGCACCTTCCGGAATGTCGTTTAAGTAAAGGGCTGGCAATCGCGTGTGCCGCGGCGGCTCTAACCAACCTTCCCAAGCAGGGCCGGATGCCAAGGCAGCGCCGTCCGGCGTCCCTTCAGGCCCGCGCCCCATCCCGAATGAGCCGAACAGCAGCGCCATTCCCAACGCAACTGTCGCAACATAACGCAAAGCATATGGGTCACGTTTTCGTTGACTTAGCTCTGGCGGAACAGCCCGCGCCAGTCGCGCGCGCTGCGCCATCATCTGCAAATGGGTGCGCCACATCGCTTCGGCCGAGGTGTCCCCGCGCCCGACCGCAGGTGTATCCAGCAACGCTGCCAAAGGGCGCCCCGGCAAAGTTGCATCAAGGCGGCGCAGAGCATCAGATCGGCTAGGCGCCGTAAACTGCCGCTTTCCCTGCCACGCAGTCACGACAATCGCACCCGTGAAGAAGCCAACCATCAACCACTGAGCCAGCCCATCAAACAGAGTAAATCCGTTAAAAAGAACGGCTGCGGTAAGGACAAACAGCACCGACCACAATGGCCAGAACGCCCGCACGCCCCGCTCGGCCCAAAGGCCGAGCCACGTCAGGAACAGTGGCGTTCTGATGTTTTGCGGTAGCTTGCTGAGTTCTGCCATGCACCTCGCCCGAAAACCTTACTCTCGGCAAAACGCCTCAGAGCCATTCGGGAATCGTATCCCGATTTATGATTTCGTCAAAGGTCGGCCGCTTGCGAATGACAGCATATTGATCATCCTTCACCAAAACTTCGGGGATCAGAGGCCGCGTGTTATATTCGCTCGACATGACCGCGCCGTATGCACCGGCGCTACGGAACGCCACCAGATCCCCTGCTGCCGTCAGCGGCATATTACGCTGCTTGGCAAAGGTATCGCCCGATTCGCAGACAGGTCCCACAATGTCATAAGGCTTTTGCTCGGCGCCCGCCTCGGCCTCGACCACCGGAATAATATCGTGATGGGCGCTGTACATAGCGGGGCGGACCAGATCGTTCATCGCTGCATCAAGGATCATGAAATCGCGGCCCTCGCCTTCTTTCATGTAGATCACACGGCTCACCAGAATGCCCGCATTTCCTGCTACAAGGCGACCCGGTTCAATCTCGATCTCGCACCCCAAATGACCAAGCGTGCGCTTGATCAGCGCGCCATATTCGATCGGAAGCGGCGGCGCGGTGTTGCCACGCTCATAAGGAATACCCAGACCGCCCCCCAGATCCAGACGGGTGATCTCATGACCATCGGCGCGTAGGGCTTCGGTCAGCTCGGCCACCTTCTTGTAGGCCAGTTCAAACGGCTCAAGCTCTGTCAATTGGCTGCCGATATGCACATCGATACCGACGACCTTCAAGCCAGGCAGCGCAGCCGCTTCGGCATAAACCTGACGCGCCTTGGCTATCGGAATACCGAACTTGTTCTCAGATTTACCCGTGGCAATCTTCTCGTGGGTCTTGGCATCCACATCAGGATTCACACGGACTGTGATAGGCGCGACGACGCCCAGACTACGGGCCACGCGATCAATCTCGCGCATCTCCGGCTCGCTCTCGACGTTGAACTGGCGAATACCCCCCGTCAGCGCCGCGCGAATCTCTTCTTCTGTCTTACCCACACCCGAAAAAACGATGCGATCCCCGGGGACACCTGCAGCCTTCGCGCGGGCATATTCCCCACCCGACACCACGTCCATACCTGCGCCCAGGGCGGCCAGCGTCTTCAGGATCGCCTGATTGCTTGCCGCTTTCATGGCATAGCACACCAGATGAGGCATCCCCTCAAGCGCTTCATCAAACAGCCGGAAATGCCGCTCCAGCGTCGCGGTCGAGTAGCAATAGAACGGCGTGCCAACCTCTGCCGCGATCTCGGCCACGGGCACATCTTCTGCAAATAGCGTCCCGTCTTTGTATAGAAAGTGATCCATAGCCCCGGCCTCCTTGGCGGCAAAACTGTTGCGGCCTTGTAGAAAAAGCGCCGCCCTTCCGCAATCACCCTGCCTCGACAAACATATCCGGCAGAGGTTTCTTCTTGATGAACACTTACAGAGAGAAAACAAAAAAGCGGACCCGCGGCCCGCTTCTTTATCGCTAAAATACTCAACGTCGGAAGGCTTCAGTCGATCGGCCGGCTTCGGAACCAAAGATACAGTGGCAAGCCACAACTCACCCCGATGCAGAACGTGGCGGGAATCGCCCAAAGCGCCGCCCAATTCCGCCGCACGGAAACCTCGGCCAATATCCAGACCGTCAGCGCAATCGCCGAAATGGTCAGATCCCAGACCAGACCGCTGGTTGCCGCATTCACATGCCAAGCGTCGATCAAGGCCGCCAAGTCGATGCCGTTCTCCAGAAACCAGCGCACGAACCAGCTCATCGGATGGATCGCACCCCAGACTGCAAGCCCCAAGTAGACCATCCGAAGCAAGCTCACGATGCAGCGCCTTCAGCAACGACCACCGCCGGCGCCTCTTTCGGGCCAGGCGTGGTGGGTGGACCATCCGCGCCGCATGCTGCAAGCGCCAAAAGGGAACCGATCAGGGTCAATCTCATCCCAGAACCTTTTTCCAGCGGGCAACCTGCGCGCGAACCTGTTCGGGCGCAGTCCCACCATAAGACATGCGCGATGCAACCGAGTTGTCCACCCCAAGCACACCAAACACCTCATTTGTGATCGCTGCGTGCACCGACTTCATGTCATCCAAGGTCAGATCAGGCAGGTCACAATTCTTGCTTTCGGCCAGCGCCACCAACGCGCCAGTGACGTGATGCGCTTCGCGGAAGGGCATATCCAGCACCCGCACCAGCCAATCCGCAAGATCAGTCGCGGTCGAGAACCCGCTGCCCGCCGCCGCCGCCAGTTTGTCGCGGTTGGCGGACATGTCCTTAACCATGCCCTCCATCGCGGCAAGCGCCAGCATCAGGTTATCAGCCGCATCAAAGACCTGCTCTTTATCTTCCTGCATGTCCTTCGAATAGGCCAGCGGCAGCCCCTTCATCACCATCATCAGCGCCACATTGGCCCCGAAAATCCGGCCAATCTTGGCGCGGATCAATTCGGCAGCGTCAGGATTCTTCTTCTGCGGCATGATCGAGCTACCGGTGGAGAAGCGATCAGACAGGGTCACAAAGCGGAACTGGGCCGACGACCAGATCACCAGCTCCTCGGCGAAGCGACTTAGGTGCATGGCGCAGATGCTGGCCGCGCCAAGGAATTCCAGCGCGAAATCACGGGCCGATACTGCATCCAGCGAGTTCGCCATCGGGCGATCAAAGCCCAACGCCTCGGCAGTCATGTGGCGGTCAATCGGGAACGAAGTCCCCGCCAGCGCCGCTGCACCCAGCGGGCTTTCATTCATCCGCACGCGCGCGTCTTTGAAACGGCTCAGGTCACGGCTGAACATTTCCACATAAGCCATCATGTGATGGCCCCAAGTCACCGGCTGCGCCGTTTGCAGATGGGTAAAGCCCGGCATAACCCAACCTGCGCCAGCTTCGGCCTGTGCCAGCAGCGCACGGATCAGCGCCTCGATCCCGGTGATCGCCGCGTCAATCTGGTCACGCACCCACAGACGGAAATCGGTCGCAACCTGATCGTTCCGCGACCGTGCGGTGTGCAGACGTCCCGCAGGTTCACCCACGATCTCTTTCAGGCGGGCCTCCACGTTCATGTGGATATCCTCAAGTGCGGTCGAGAACGCGAAAGATCCGCTTTCAATCTCTGACAAAACCGTGAGCAACCCTTCCCGAATTGCCTCGGCATCGCTATCCCTCAGAATGCCTGTTGCAGCTAGCATCGCTGCATGGGCCCGCGAGCCCGCGATGTCCTGCGCGGCCAGCCGCTTGTCGTAGCCGATCGAGGCGTTGATCGCCTCCATGATCGCGTCCGGCCCTGCGGCGAACCGGCCGCCCCACATTGCGTTCGAGGAAGTGTCTGACATGTCGTGCCCCCGGGAGGAATTGATGCGTCTTGTAAAGTCTCTGCTGCTCTATACTGCGCTGTGTCTGGTTGCAAATGGCCCGGCCCTGGCGGCAGGCGCTACTGATTTGGATGCCCTGCGAACGGGCGACATGAAAAAGCTGTCACTCCACAGTGCGCCACAAGCAATCTCGGCCCTGCCATTTCTTACCGAAACTGGCGGAACAGCCACGCTGCAAGACTATAAAGGCAAGGTTGTCCTCCTGAATTTCTGGGCGACGTGGTGCGCACCCTGCCGAAAAGAAATGCCCATGCTGTCTGAATTGCAGACCACCTTGGGCGGTGATGATTTTGAGGTGGTCACGCTGGCCACCGGACGGAACTCTGCCGACGGGATCGCGAAATTCTTCAACGAAATCGGTGTCTCCAACCTTCCGCAGTTCATGGATGAACGTCAGGCCATTGCCCGCGAGATGGGCATTCTGGGCCTGCCCGTTACCGTTCTGATCGACCGCGATGGGAACGAGATCGGGCGCCTGATGGGCGATGCTGACTGGTCCAGCGACAGCGCCGTCAGCATCCTGAAGGCGATGATCGGGGATTAACCCTTCGGCCCGCCCCGACACACGCAATCCATCACGTGATCGTTCACCATACCGACTGCCTGCATGAACGCATAAACAGTTGTCGGCCCGACAAACTTGAAGCCACGCTTCTTCAAGTCTTTGGACAGCTGCTCGGCAATCGGGGTTTTCGCGGGGACATCTGACAGCGATTCGACCGGATTGATTTGCGGCGTGTGGCTCACATAGCTCCAAATGTAATCAGAAAATCCCTCCTTCTCTTCGATTGCGATCCAAGCCCGCGCATTGCCGATAGTCGCCGCGATTTTACCCCGATGCCGAACAACCCGCACGTCTTGCACCAGTTCGGCAATCTCGGCCTCACCCCAGCTTTGCAGCACATAGGGATCAAACCCCTGAAAGGCCGCGCGAAATCCTTCGCGCTTTTTCAAGATCGTCAGCCAGTTCAATCCGGACTGGAACCCTTCAAGACATAGGCATTCGAACAACTTCCGGCCGTCCCGCTCGGGCACGCCCCATTCTTGATCGTGATAGGCCTGATACAGCGCATCTTCCGTCACCCAACCGCATCGCTTCAAAACAACTCTCCTCTACACGCTAGCCCTAAAATAAAAACAAAACGTGAACACGTGCGGGCAATCTGCGCGACTCGACGCAATTTCTCAATTCCTAAAAATTCTAACATTTACAAATTGTTAGCCCCTCGAACGCCAACCTGCCCGTGGTGTGGGAGATTTGAAATGCTGGAAAGACATAAGGAAGAAAAGAAACGGGCCCGTCTCAATCCTTTGAAAACCGCTGTGAACGGGCGCGATTCGGATGTGCTGGCGATGGTAGCGCGGGCGCTGAAATATAAAGAGGTGATGTTGGCCTTCCAGCCGGTGGTGCTGGCGGGCAATCACCGGCGGCTGGCCTTTCACGAAGGACTGATCCGCGTGCTGGATGACACCGGCCGGATCATTCCGGCAAAGGACTTTATCAGTGCGATTGAAGGGACCGAACTGGGGCGGCAGGTGGATTGTCTGGCGCTAGAGCTGGGGCTGCGCGAACTGGCCCGCTATCCGGATCTGCGCCTCTCGATCAACCTTTCGGCGCCGGCCTTACATGACAGGCGGTGGCTGAAAACGCTGGAACACGGGCTGGCGCGGCTGGACACAATTGCCGAACGACTGATTCTCGAAATCACCGAAGCCACGGTGATGGCGGACCCGGAACAGGTCTTACCCGCTATGGACGCGCTGCAGATGCGAGGAATCTCCTTCGCGTTGGATGACTTTGGCGCCGGTCAAACCGCCCTGCGCTATTTCACTGATTTCGACTTCGATATCCTGAAAATCGACGGGCGATTCGTTCGGGGGATAGACTCATCGGCTGACAAACAGGCGATTGCCAGTGCTTTGACCTCCATCGGCAAACATTTCGATATGTTCACTGTGGCGGAACATGTAGAATCGCAACAAGAGGCAAAAACCCTTGCAAAAATCGGCGTTGACTGCCTTCAAGGCTACTTTTTTGGCGCTCCGACCATTTCCCCCCCATGGCACAGCGCCCCCTGCGGCAAAAAGCGGGCATAGCGCTAACAGCGACCAACGAACTGTTGTCGCAGTGCAGAAACCTGTTACGAATAAAAACGTCGGTGGGGGGAGACAGGGCCGACGTAAAGGCCCCGGGCACCCTCTGCCCCGTAATTCTGGTAGAGGACACCAATATGACGAACGTAGTTATTGTTTCGGCTGGCCGTACGGCTGTCGGCAGCTTTCTTGGATCTTTTGCAAATACGCCGGCTCACGCCATGGGCGCAGCAGTTCTGGAAGCCATCGTCGCGCGTGCTGGCATCGAAAAGGGCGAAGTGTCCGAAACTATTCTGGGTCAGGTACTGACTGCCGGTCAGGGCCAGAACCCTGCACGTCAGGCACACATCAACGCCGGCCTGCCGATTGAATCGGCGGCTTGGGGCATCAACCAGGTTTGTGGTTCGGGTCTGCGCGCTGTTGCGCTGGGTGCCCAGCACATCCAACTGGGCGACGCGGCCATCGTGGCAGCGGGCGGTCAGGAAAACATGTCGATGTCGCCCCATTGCGCGGCGCTGCGTCAGGGCCAGAAAATGGGCGACATGCAGTACATCGACACCATGATCAAAGACGGTCTTTGGGATGCGTTCAACGGCTACCACATGGGTCAGACCGCGGAAAACGTCGCGAACCAGTGGCAGATCAGCCGCGACATGCAGGACGCATTCGCTGTTGCGTCGCAGAACAAAGCCGAAGCCGCCCAAAAGGCTGGCAAGTTCGCGGATGAGATCGTGCCCTTCACCATCTCGACCCGCAAGGGCGACATCATCGTGGATGCGGACGAATACATCCGTCACGGCGCCACCATCGAAGCGATGCAGAAACTGCGCCCCGCCTTCACCAAAGACGGCAGCGTCACCGCGGCGAACGCATCGGGCCTGAACGACGGCGCGGCGGCTGTTCTGCTGATGACCGCAGATGAGGCAGAGCGTCGCGGGCTAGAGCCTCTGGCACGCATCGCGTCCTACGCGACCGCCGGTCTGGACCCCTCGATCATGGGCGTTGGCCCGATCCACGCCAGCCGCAAGGCGCTGGAAAAGGCAGGCTGGAAAGCCGAAGATCTGGATCTGGTCGAAGCGAACGAAGCCTTTGCTGCGCAGGCTTGCGCCGTGAACAAAGACATGGGCTGGAACCCGGACGTTGTGAACGTGAATGGCGGCGCGATCGCCATCGGTCACCCCATCGGCGCGTCGGGCTGCCGCATCCTGAACACCCTGCTCTTCGAGATGAAGCGTCGTGAGGCCAAGAAAGGTCTCGCCACCCTGTGCATCGGTGGCGGCATGGGTGTTGCCATGTGCCTCGAACGGGCATAAGAAGATCGGGCGCGCAAGAAAATTGCGCGCCCTAATTACTTTAGGCAAAAAAATTACTAACGCACGGAGATAACATGGGACGCGTTGCACTGGTTACCGGAGGCTCGCGCGGCATTGGCGCGGCGATTTCGAAAGCACTGAAAGACGCTGGCTACACTGTTGCAGCCACCTACGCGGGGAACGACGAGAAGGCCGCCGCCTTCACCGAAGAAACCGGCATCAAGACCTATAAGTGGAACGTTGGCAGCTACGAAGAGTCGGCCGCCGGCATCGCGAAAGTCGAAGCAGATCTGGGCCCCGTCGATGTGGTTGTTGCGAATGCGGGCATCACCCGTGACGCGCCTTTCCACAAGATGACCCCCCAGCAGTGGCAGGAAGTCATCGACACCAACCTGACCGGCGTTTTCAACACCGTTCACCCCCTGTGGAACGGCATGCGTGACCGTGGCTTTGGCCGCGTGGTCGTGATCAGCTCGATCAACGGTCAGAAGGGTCAGTTCGGTCAGGTGAACTACGCCGCGACCAAGGCGGGCGATCTGGGTATCGTCAAGTCGCTGGCTCAGGAAGGCGCAGCAAAAGGCATCACCGCCAACGCGATCTGCCCCGGCTACATCGCAACCGAAATGGTTATGGCTGTGCCTGAGAAGGTCCGCGAAAAGATCATCTCCGGCATTCCCGCCGGTCGTCTGGGCGAGCCCGAAGAAATCGCGCGTTGCGTGGTCTTCCTGGCGTCCGACGATGCGTCGTTCATCAACGGTTCGACCATCTCGGCCAACGGCGCGCAGTTCTTCGTCTAATCGACCGAAGTGTGGCAAACGTCATGACGTTTGCCATACGTTCGCCAGACGTGCTGCATACCCCGTTTTCGGGGGCAGAAAACAAATTAGGGCCGGTCATCCAGACCGGCCCTTTCCATTGGTGAACGCCGTTTCGCCGCGGGAGCGGCAGCGTCCCGAACACCACCAAAGGATTGGCATGGGGACCTCGGCACGTAGTCGTGCGATGTCCCTCTTCGGGGCACCGGTTGGCGCAAACGCTCTAGCTCTCGGCGGGACGGATGTGGGTCAGGATAGCCGCACGAAATGTTTGGAAAGGAGGCGCTCAGGCGTCCTCAAGGGTCGTGGCTGACTTAGTGACCGCACACCCGCTCCTCTGGAGATGTCCCGCTCGGGACTTACCCTGTCACGGGATGTGACAGGACAGAAGGCGCAGTGATTTCAAAACCTTAGCGGGTGCAAAATAGCCCGCAAATACTTGGACCTAGTGAGTGAGGCGCTGGATTTCTTCCTTCAGGGCCAGCTTTTGCTTTTTCAGTTTGTTAATTTGAAGAGGGTCCGCAGCCGGTGAACGGCTTTCCACCTCGACCTGTTGTGACAGTGCTTGATGTTTACGACGCAGCTCTTGAACACGGGAATTCAAGTTCATGGAAAGAAACTCCTCTCTGCTGTTGTAACAGTTTTATTGCACCACAGATTCGCGTTTATGTCACGCCGCACCGCAAAAATCGGCCAAAAATGGCCGGCAATTGCGAAATTGCGAAATATTACTGCTCAAGAAGCGATCCAAGGCAGCGGAAGCCCGTCCTTTAGGACGCCAATTGCCCACGATTGATAGTCAATCCCGTCCCGTATGTGAGTCGGTCCATCATGCATCACCAATGGACTGTGCAGGCGCAGCGGAGACCGGCCGTTTTTTTTGCCTCGGATTAAAAATAAATGTGAATCGCGCCCCTCACGCGCCACCAGCGGCTGGATGCGAATTGACCCAAGGTGAGACTGCATCGCAGCCACCATGTCCCCCAGCCGGTCGGTGCGCTGGATAAAGATCGCCTCGCCCTTGGGACGCAGGCGTTTGGCCGCCACACGCACCCAGTCGGCCAGCGCCGTGGCCTCCTCGCCCAAGGCAGTCTCACGGCCCGCGTCCTGCGCCTGATGGCGCGAGCCGGGCGCGTAATAGGGCGGATTGGCCATGACGTAGTTGAACTGCTCAAGGCGCACCGGTTCGGGTAGCGCGGTCAGATCGCCTGTGTGGACTGCAAAATCCGCCTTCGCTTCAGCGGCATTCTGCCGCGCCAGATCTGCGTATTCAGGCTGAACCTCTACACCGGTCAGGTGAACCCCATCCACTCGCGCGGCCAGACACAGGCTTGCAACGCCCACGCCGCAGCCCAACTCCAGCACCCGATCCCCTGCGATCGCAGGCACCGAAGCCGCCAACAACACTGCATCTATACCAGAGCGAAAGCCTTTTTCCGGCTGCAATGCCGAGACACGCCCGCCCAGAAAGGCATTCCGCGTTATGCCTTCAGCCAAGCTCAATGCCGTTGTCCTTCAAGGTTGCAGCCGCCAGAAAATAGTCGCTATCGCGCACCATCAGGCGTCTTGGCAGGATTCCCAGCCCGCCTTCGAGTACGCTCATATTTACGTCTAACTCATAGCAGTCTATATCCTCGCCAGACAAAAGGGCTTTGGCAAAGGCGATGACGGTGGGATCGTTACTGCGAAGAAGCTCTTTCATGACAAAGGACTTAAGATGTCCTCAACCGATTTGTCGAGCCTAAGCGACGGGGATGTGATGAGCTTGGACCATACAACCGAAAAACCGCACGATGCCCTCTCGCGCCATTTGGCCGCTGGCATGGACGCCGTGAACGTGCTGATCCGCGAACGTATGGCATCCGAGCATGCGCCCCGCATTCCCGAGGTCACGGCCCATCTGGTCGAGGCTGGCGGAAAGCGCCTGCGCCCCCTGATGACCCTAGCTGCCGCTGATCTGTGCGGCTACACGGGCCCCTATGCGGTGCATCTGGCCGCGACGGTTGAATTCATCCACACCGCCACCCTGCTGCACGACGATGTGGTTGATGAGAGCGCACAACGCCGTGGCCGCCCGACGGCGAACCTGCTGTGGGACAACAAATCCAGCGTTCTGGTGGGCGATTACCTGTTTGCCCGCAGCTTCCAGTTGATGGTCGAAACAGGCCGCCTGCGGGTTCTGGACATCCTTGCGAATGCCTCGGCGACGATCTCGGAAGGCGAGGTTTTGCAGCTGACCGCAGCGCAGGATCTGCGCACAGACGAAGGCATCTACCTGAAGGTTGTCCGCGGCAAGACTGCTGCGTTGTTCGCAGCTGCAACGCAGGTCGGCGGCGTGATCGCCGATGCCCCTGAAGAGCATATTCAGGCCCTCTTCGATTACGGTGACGCCTTGGGCATCGCATTCCAGATCGTGGATGACCTGCTGGACTACGGCGGGAACAGTGACGCCACCGGCAAGAACATCGGTGACGATTTCCGCGAAAGGAAACTGACCCTGCCCGTGATCAAGGCGGTTGCTCAGGCCGATGAGAAAGAGCGCGCCTTCTGGAAGCGCACCATCGAAAAAGGCGACCAGAAGGACGGCGATCTGGAACACGCCCTGTCGCTGCTGGCCAAACACGGCGCGATGGACGCGACCCGTCAGGATGCGCTGGGTTGGGTCGCGAAGGCAAAAGAGGCCCTTGGCACTCTGCCCGAACATCCCGTCCGCCAGATGCTGATGGATCTGGCCGATTACGTTGTGGATCGCATCCGCTAAAGATCAAAGGGCGCCACTTCTGGCGCCCTATTTTTTGAGTATTTATATCATGAAGAAGCGCAGGTCAGGCAAATGTGCCGGTCTGCCCGCTGGCCACCCACCAATCAGCGTTGGTCTGTTTTAGCGCGATTGCGGCGGCCGCGGCGGCCTCCATCGACGGATAGAGCGCAAAGCAGGTGGCACCAGAGCCGGACATCCGGTGTAGCAGCACTTGATCGGTATCCGCCATCGCCTCTAGCACCGTCGTGATTTCAGGGGCACGTGCACGCGCGGGCGGCTCCAGATCGTTGCGCTGGCGGCCAAGCCAAGCAATGAAACCCAGAGGGGACGGCTCTTGCGGCAGCGCCTCCATGGCTGGGTTGTTCTTGGAGGCAAGGCCTTTGAAAACCACGGGGGTTGGCACCTCTACGCCCGGATTTACCAGCACCATATGCAAGGTTGGCAGATTGGGCAGGGGCGTGATCTGCTCGCCGATCCCTTCCATCCGGCACGATTGCGCAGTCAGACAGACAGGCACATCGGCCCCGAGGCTGAGCCCTGCGTCATCGGGTAGATCACACTGCCAAAGTCCCGCCAGCGCGCGCAGGGTTGCTGCCGCATCGGACGAGCCGCCACCGATGCCCGCTGCCGCCGGTAGGTTTTTCTCAAGGCTGATCTGAGCGCCAAGGGGGCGATCCCCACGCAGCAACGCCGCCGCCTTCAGGACCAGATTTTCAGGGCCTGTGGGCACACCCGCAGCGCGGGGGCCGGTGACGGTCAGTGACAGATCGTCTGCTTTGGACACCGTGATACGGTCGCCTATGCCGACAAAGACCACAAGGGAATCCAGCTGGTGATAGCCGTCTTGCCGTTGTCCTGTGACGTGAAGTGCCAGATTGACCTTGGCCGGAGCAAAGGCCCTATTTGCCATCGGCCACCTTGAGAGGCTCGGCCCCTTCATCCAGCAGGACCTGATCCAAGCCTTTTTCCAGCTTGAGACGGATGCGGGTTGCGTCTTTCTCTTCGGGCTCAAAAGAAAGGGCCCGTTGCCACTGGAAGCGCGCTTCCAGATTGCGGCCCACGGCCCAGTAGACATCGCCCAGATGGTCGGTCACCACCGGATCGACCGGCATCAGTTCAGCCGCGCGTTCCATGTGGGCCACGGCTTCTTCATAGCGGCCAAGGCGGTACAGCACCCAGCCAAGGCTATCCACGATATGGCCACTGTCCGGCGAGACGGCGACGGCCTGTTCGATCATCGACAAAGCCTCATCCAGTTTGATGCCCATCTCGACCAGCGAATAGCCTAGGTAGTTCAGCACCTGCGGCTGGCCGGGGTTCATGTCCAGCGCAGTGCGGAAATCCTTCTCGGCGGCGTCCCATTCTCCTAGGCGCTCATGGGCAATGCCACGGGTGTAGAAGGCAAACCAGCGGGCGTCATTGGGATCGGCATAAAGCGACAGCGCTTTGTCATAGGCTTTTACAGCCTCGGCGTAGCGGCCCTCACCCCGATAGAAATCACCCAGCGTCAGATGCACGATGGGCAGTTCCGAATGGCTTTTGGACAGGCCTTGCAGAACCTCGATCGCGGTGTCGATCTTGCCCTGACGGCGCAGCGCCTCGGCGCGGCCCATTTCGGCGGCGTGGAAGGCCGGATCATCGGCAGGCACCTTACGGTAGGTTTCTGTGGCCAAACCGTAGCGGCCCATCCGTTCCAGCAAATCGGCAGACAGCAGGGTTGCGTCGACGTGATCGGGGCGCAGGTATTCGGCCAGACGCGAGTAGATCAACGTGTAATCGTCGCTGGCCTCGCCCTCCAAGGCGCCAGCTACGGCGAAGAAGACCTCGGCCAAGCCATCTTCGGCTGTGCGGATATGGGTGATCGGCAGACGCTCACCGTCCGAGAGATCAGCGCGCATCTTGCGCAGAGCGGGGTCCAGATCGGTGCCGAAAGTGGCATCCAGCATCTCGACCGCGTCACCGTTTCGATCCAGTTGGCTGAGCACCTCAGCGTAGGCCATAGCGCCGCGACGGGTGGATTGCACACGGGCCGAGCCCTGTTCGGCAAAGATTTTCTCTGCCCCTTCCAGATCGCCCACCAGCGCCAACGCCAGCGCCTTGTGATAAAGGCCAAAGCTGTTCAGACCATCCTGCGCAGCCACCGTGTCAAAGGCCGACAGCGCCTCGGACATCTTGCCTTGACCAACCAGCGCCCAAGCAAGGCCCAGACCATCGACCAGCGGGCCAACACCTTGGCCATCATCAATCATCTTCTGGACGGTGGCCCAATCGCCGGACTTGGCGGCGGTGCTGATCAGGGTCATGAAAGCCAGCTGGCTGTAGGTGCCTGCATCCACCATGTCTTGCGCGGTGCTTTTGACCAGATCAACCTCGCCCAAGGCCAGATTGGCGGCCACGAGCCCCTGCTGGATGGCAGGATTACCCGGGTCCATCACCAGTGCTTCGGCAAAGCGGGCGGCGGCTTGGCTGAATTCGCGGTCAGCTTCGGCAACTTTCGCAGAAAGATACGGCCCAGAGACCCCTTGCGCCGAAGCCGGTATGGCGGTCCCTGCCAGTAAAAGTGCGACCAGTGCAGAGCGAAGGGTTCCAAGCGGCGTCAAAGCGGCCTCCGTAATTCGATTTGCCCAAAGCCTAGTGCCGATACCAAGACAAGACAACAAAGGGCGGCAAAAATGCCGCCCTTTTCACCTCACATCTGCGGGATACCGCTTACATATTGGGGTAGTTCGGGCCTTCTCCGCCTTGAGGCGTAGTCCAGTTGATGTTCTGGCTGGGGTCTTTGATATCGCAGGTTTTGCAATGGACGCAGTTCTGGAAGTTGATCTGGAACCGCGGACCGTCTTCACCTTCTAGCACCTCATAGACGCCTGCGGGGCAGTAGCGCTGCGCCGGTTCGTCATAAAGGGGCAGATTCACGCTAATCGGAACCGACGCGTCCTTCAGTTGCAGATGGCAGGGCTGCTCTTCTTCATGGTTGGTGAAGCTGAAGCTGACGTTGGTCAGACGGTCGAACGACAGGGTGCCATCGGGCTTGGGATAATCGATCTTTTTGAAATCGGCTGCCTTGCCGGTGGCCGCCGCGTCCGACTTGCCATGACGCAGGGTGCCAAAGATCGACAGACCCAGCTTTTCCTGCAAGTGCATATCCACGCCACCCAGCGCAAGGCTGGCGGCAAGACCCCACTTGGACCACATGGGCTTTACGTTGCGCACCTTTTTCAGGTCCTTGCCGATGGGGCCTTCGCGCAGTTCTGCCTCATAGCCGGTCAATTCGTCCGACTGGCGGCCCGCTTGGATCGCCTCATAGGCTGCTTCTGCCGCCGCTTTACCCGAGAGCATGGCGTTGTGGTTGCCCTTGATGCGGGGCACGTTCACCAGACCGGCCGAGCATCCCAGCAGCGCGCCACCGGGGAAGGTGACCTTGGGGATCGACTGGTAACCGCCCTCGCTGATGGCACGGGCGCCATAGGCCACACGCTTGCCGCCTTTCAGCAGCTCGGCCACCATCGGGTGATGCTTGAAGCGCTGGAATTCCATGTAAGGATAGAGGTGCGGGTTCTCATAGTTCAGGTGAACCACGAAACCCACGTACACTTGGTTGTTGTCCAGGTGATAGATGAACGAGCCGCCGCCCGCGTTCGACCCCAGCGGCCAGCCCATGGTGTGGGTGACGGTGCCTTCGCGATGCTTGGCGGGATCGATCTCCCAGATTTCCTTCATGCCGATCCCGAACTTCTGCGGGCAATGGCCTTTGGAAAGATCGTACTTGGCGATCACTTCTTTCGACAGCGAGCCGCGCACACCTTCCGACAGGAAGACATATTTACCGTGCAATTCCATGCCGGGCTCGTAGCCCGCGCCGGGGGTGCCGTCGGGGTTCTTGCCGAATTCGCCCGCGACAACGCCTTTGACTTCGCCGTTGTCACCGTAGACCAGTTCCGAGCACGCCATACCGGGGAAAATCTCGACACCCAGCTCTTCGGCCTGTTCGGCCATCCAGCGGCAGACATTCGCCATCGAGACGATGTAGTTGCCGTGATTGTTCATCAGCTTGGGCATGGGGAAGTTCGGCACGCGCAGCTTGCCTGCCTCGCCCAGAACGTAAAAGTTGTCTTCCTTGACCGGAACATTCAGGGGCGCGCCCTTTTCTTTCCAGTCAGGGATCAGGGCATCCAGACCGCAGGGGTCCAGCACCGCGCCGGACAGAATATGCGCACCGACCTCGGACCCTTTTTCCAGAACGACGACGCTCAGGTCCGCATCCAGTTGCTTCAGACGGATCGCAGCAGACAGGCCCGCAGGCCCCGCCCCAACGATCACGACATCATATTCCATGGCTTCGCGCACAATCTCGGTCATGCAGCTGGCTCCTCTTTGGTTGTCCGCGCAACAATATTTCAAAATTGACGGCAGTGTTAGGGCTTGAAAGGCCCTCAGGTCAATTGCGACGCGACGATATATTGGTCGAATGCGGCAATGCAGCACAATCGGCTTTGACTTTCCCGTGGTCGAGAACAAAATTCTACCGATTGAGGGCCGTTTTCCGCAAATGCACCGGAATTCACCGCAAAGACAGATCACGCGGGCGACTCGCACCTGTGCTTACAGACTATCGCTTTGATCCGGCAGGTTTTCCCCACCTGCCTGCGAAAGCCCTTGAAATTCCCCCCTGCCTCAGTTCAGGTAGCATAACGCTTGAAAAACCGGCGGCACGGACAAACCGTGCGCCAAGAACGGAATCCAGAGGCCATGGAAAAGATACCTATGACCCGCGCGGGCGCGAACGCGCTCGAAGCCGAATTGAAACATCTCAAGTCCGTCGAACGCCCTGAAATCATCAAGGCGATCGCCGAGGCACGGGAACATGGCGACCTGTCCGAGAACGCCGAATACCACTCGGCCCGCGAAAAGCAGTCGTTTATCGAAGGCCGCATCAAGGAACTGGAAAGCGTCATCAGTCTGGCCGACATCATCGACCCGACCAAACTGTCGGGCGCGATCAAGTTCGGCGCCACCGTGACCGTGGTGGACGAAGACACCGATGAAGAAAAGAAATGGCAGATCGTTGGCGAATACGAAGCCGACATCGAAAAAGGTCTGTTGAACGTCAAATCGCCCATCGCCCGCGCCCTGATCGGCAAGGAAGAAGGCGACAGCGTCGAGGTTCGCACCCCTGGCGGCCAGAAATCCTACGAAGTTCTGACAATCGACTACATCTGACGGAGCCCTCATGGCAGAGGATCCCAAAGGCCGGCTGACGGCCCAACGCCTGTTGGACCAAAGCACTATCGAGACAGACAGCCCCACCCCGGGCGAGACGATTGCAGTCGCTCTGACAATCGTCTGGCTTGCCGTGTGCGCGGTGTTCTTTTTCGTGCTGGACCGGTCCGGCAGCTTTGACAGCCTGCGGGTTATCCTCATTGTTCTGGCGGTGTTCATGCCCATCGGCATGGTCTGGGTGGCGGCCACCGCCGCCCGCTCGGCGCGGATCATGCGCGACGAATCCCGTCGCCTGCATCTGGCCATCGACGCCCTGCGCAAAGACTACCTCGGCCAGCAAAAGAACCGCAGCAGTTCACTGGAAGAGGCGATCAACCGCAAGCTGGACGCTATCGTTGCGCAACAGCAGAAATCGGACAGCGCCATCGCCATCTTCAGTTCCTCGCGCCGGATCGAGGCCCTGCGCGGCGAAGATGACGCCGAAAACCCGCCCCAGAACACCGATCAGCCCTCGCTGGCCCTTGGTACACCCGCCGAGGCTATGCGTGCGCCGCTGGCCAAATCGGACTTCATCCGCGCTCTCAACTTCCCCGAAACCGCCGATGATGCCGAGGGCTTCGCCTCTTTGCGCAAAGCCCTGAAAGACCGGCCCACCGCGCAACTGGTGCAAGCCGCTCAGGATGTTCTGACCCTGCTCAGTCAGGACGGCATCTACATGGACGATCTGCGCCCCGACCGCGCCCGACCCGAGATCTGGCGCCGCTTTGCCACCGGCGAGCGGGGCCGCACCATCGCCGATCTGGGCGGCATCCATGACCGCTCCAGTCTGGCCCTGACCGCAGGCCGCATGAAGCAAGACCTGATCTTCCGCGACGCGTGCCTTCATTTCCTGCGCCGCTTCGATCAGGTCATCTCGCGCTTTATCGAAAACTCGACCGACGAAGAGATCACCGTCTTCACCGAGACCCGCACCGCCCGCGCCTTCATGCTGGTGGGCCGCGTCCTCGGCACCTTCGACTAAACTTCTTTATTGCAAAAATACTCACCGGCACCGTCCGCATCACGGGAAAGTGCCCCGACATGGTTGCACCACCTTTGCAACCGCGTTAGCCCCGTCAGGTCCAAACAATCGGCCCGTTCCATGACAACATCCCTCCGTTCCGAATTCGCAAAAGGCCTGCGCGGCGGCGCGCCGTTTGTGCTTGTGATCATCCCCTTCGGCTTGCTCTTCGGCGTGGTCGCGACCGAAGCCGGTCTGAATGTTCTTGAGGCGCTCAGCTTCTCGGTGGTGGTCATCGCAGGCGCGGCACAGTTCACCGCGTTGCAACTGCTACAAGACCAACTGCCCGTGGCCATTGTGTTGCTGTCGGCCCTATGCGTGAACCTGCGGATGGCGATGTATTCGGCGGCGTTGACCCAGCACCTTGGCCCCCTGCCCCTTTGGAAAAAGGCCGTCGCCGCCTATTTCACCGTGGACCAGACCTTCGCCACCGCCGCGCTTGATTATGAAAAGCGCCCAGGCCGCACGGCGGAGGAGAAGTTCGCCTTCTTCATGGGCGCAGCCATCGCCATTTGCCCCGCATGGTACGTCTTTACCATTGTCGGCGCGATGGTGGGGAACGCGATCCCTGAAAGCTTTGCTCTGGATTTCGCGGTGCCGATCACCTTCCTAGCGATGATCGCGCCTGCCCTGCGTTCGCTGGCCCACGTGGCTGCGGCCTTCACCAGTGTTGTGCTGGCCCTCGCCCTCAGCGGCCTGCCCTATAACCTTGGCCTGCCCATCGCTGCCCTCTGCGCCATGATCGTCGGCGCAGCGGTCGAGCAGCGCCTCACACGCGCGGAGGCCGCCGCATGAGCCAGATTGACCACACCGCCCTTTGGCTGACCATGATCGGCCTTGGCCTTGGCAGTTTCGGCCTGCGCTTTGTGTTTCTGGGACTGATCGGAGACCGCGCCCTGCCCGAGTGGGTCCAGCGCCATCTGCGCTACACCTCGGTCGCAGTCCTACCCGCCATTGTCGCACCGCTGATCGCATTTCCTGCGGCCACAGGCGGCACTCCGGACCTGCCGCGCACGGCAGCGGCGGCGGTCACTTTGGCGGTGGGGTGTTTTACCAAGAACGTCATCGCCGCCATCGGAACCGGTGCGGCGACGCTGTATCTGCTGCTGTATCTGGTGGGATAACGGTGCTTATTGCCCCGCCTTCTTGGCTTTGAATTCAGCCTCGGCCTCAAAGGCTTTCAAAGCCAGAGCTTTGTTATCCTCATCGGTCTCAAAGATCAGACGTTCTTCCACGCCGGGGATCTTCTCGAAGTCACGGCTCAGGTTTTTGGGGAAGTAGGTTACACCTACGCCTTCAAACGGCGTCAGATCCTGCAACACAGTGCTGACAGCGCGGCTACAGTTCGCCTTCGGCACAGCGCCAAAGGCCAGCACACGTTCATAGACCGTCTGCGCGACCTCAGGGGTCACTTCAACTCGCTGCGCCAGCACGCGGAAAGTCACACGGCTGTGGTAACGCTCATAGTAATCGCGGATGCGTTCAGTCACGCCGAAGAACACATCATTGCGTTCGGGTGCTTCGCTGAACTTGAAGGTCCCTGCGGGGTCGAACATGACGCGCTCGGCAGGGGCGTTGATCAACAGACCCGAATGCGCACCGGCATCCGTATCATTGCTGATCATAGTATATAGCGTGATCGCGGGCGGCCCATTGTGACGGTACCGCCAGCGATTGATATCCTCATCCGGAGCCCAAATAGGTTCGGCAGCGCACGCGGCCAATGCCGCCGGTGCGCCTAGCAAAAAAGCACGACGATACATGAACCCCCCGGAGAACCGGAAAAATTAGGCGCCAGTCAGAGCCAGCAGGATCAGGACGCAGATGATCCCGATAACCGCGTTTTTGGTGAACTTGACGAAGCCGTCAAAGGTAGCTTCCTGAACCGAGATGTCCATCGAACCGTGCTTGTGCTCAGCCATGGTGGCGTCCTTTCCTGTCTGTTACCCAGCGTTTAGGTGATTCCGCCGCGCATGTCACGGGGCCTCAGCTAGGGTCATTTGCCGCAGACTTTTACCCGCTTTGCTGCCAAAGCCAAGCACCATCCTTGGACAATTCCCGCGAAACAAGACCTTTTGCGTACAAATGGTTCAGGTGCGCAACAGCCTCGACCAGCGCCAAACCGTATTCCGCAGGCCCGATCTTGCGACGGAACAGCAGCGGGAAACAGTCCGCCGCTGTCTTGGGCGTTTCCAGATAGGCCACAAGGCGTGGCAGGGCGTTGTGGTGATTTTCGATCAGCTGGCGCATCCGGTGCGGCAGGCCGCGGAACGGCAGTTTGTGGCCGCTCAGGCAAAGCTGCTCCATGGTGCAAAGGGTTTCCAGCCGCTCGCAGCTTTCCAGCCAGTCCGCCAATGGATCGGCATCGGGTTCGGTCGCATAGACGCCCACATTCGGACTGATCGAACTGATGATCTGATCGCCCGCCAGCACCAGCGTGCCATCATCGGACCAAAGCGTTGCGTGTTCGGGCGCATGCCCTCCGCCGGTATGAACGGTCCAGTCGCGCCCGCCGATCCGCATCCGGTCACCCTGCGCAATCCGCGTAAAGCCCAGAGGCATCGGATCAACCGTATCAGCAAAGTTGAAGGGCCGTTCGGTCAAACGCTGCGCAAACAGGCCCGCATCCATCCCCGCACGGCGCCAGTGACGCTGGGTCTCGGCGCAGGGGCGATCCTGTTCATCCATTTGCAGCATCCGCGCCAGCAGCCACGCAGTGCGGGTCATCACCAACTCCGCCCCGTAGACAGACTGGAACCAGCCCGCAAGCCCCACGTGATCAGGGTGATGGTGCGTAACAATGACCCGCCGCACAGGCAGGCCTTGCAAGGGGCCGTCCATCAGCCCCTGCCAGATCGCCTTGCTGCGGCGCGAAGACATACCGGTGTCCACAACGGTCCAACCGTCCCCGTCCCGCAGCGCGTAGACGTTCACATGATCCAGTGCCAAGGGCAGCGGCATCCGCATCCACAGCACCCCCTCCGCGACCTCGATCGCCTGACCCTCGGCAGGAGGGTCGGTCCACGGCGTCGAGATCACGCGGGCAGGTCGGGTCATGCGGTTTCCAGATCCTCATGGGTGATGGCGTAAAGGTCTGCCGCCCCTTGGCGAGCGTGAACCAGATGGCCTTTGTGCTCGGGCAAAAGCCTGTGGATGTAGAACTGCGCAAGGCGGCTGCGGCGGCCCTGCCCCCCTTCGGTCATTGCCGCGCGCAGGTGGTAATAGCCCCCCAGCACACGAGCAAAGCCCATCAGGAACGGCACCGCACCGGCAAAGCGTTCGTTCAGATCCCCTTGGCCGACCATCCATTCCGTGGCTTCGCGCAGGGTTTCGGTGGCTTGCCAGACAGGCTCGGCCAGATCGGGCAGGCTGGCGCGGGCTTGCTCGGCCAGCGCCTCGATCTCGTCCAGCAGGGCATAGGCGGCATCACCGCCGTCCATCAGTTTCCGCGCCACAAGGTCCATGGCCTGAATGCCGTTGGTGCCTTCATAGATCGCGGTCACACGGACATCGCGGTAGTATTGCGCCGCGCCGGTTTCCTCGACAAAGCCCATGCCGCCATAGACCTGCACACCAGTTTCCGACACGCGCATACCGGTTTCGGTGCCAAATGCTTTACAGATCGGTGTCAGGAAGGCCGCGCGGGCCTGCCATGCGGCATCGCCCGTCGCGGTGCCCATATCGATCGCCGCCGCACAGGCCAGCGAGATACAGCGCGCCGCAAAGATATCAGCCTTGGCCCCTGCCAGCATCCGGCGCACGTCTGCGTGGTCAATGATCGCGCCAGCGCCCTCAACCGGAGTGCGCCCCTGCTTGCGCTCCATCGCGTAGGCCAGCGCGTGCTGATAGGCCCCTTCGGCAGCCGAAACACCCTGCACCCCGACCCCTAGACGGGCGTTGTTCATCATGGTGAACATCGCGGCCATACCGCCATGCTCATGACCCACCAGCCAACCCTTCGCGCCGGAATATTCCATGACGCAGGTCGGGCTGCCATGCAGACCCATCTTGTGTTCGATGCTGACGACCTTCAGGTCGTTGCGTTCGCCAGGGTTGCCGTCCTCATCGGGGATATACTTGGGCACCATGAACAGGCTGATGCCCTTGGTCCCCTTCGGCCCATCGGGCAGACGCGCCAGCACCAGATGGCAGATGTTTTCCGAGAAATCCGTGTCGCCCCAGCTGATCCAGATCTTCTGACCTGTGATGCTGTAGGTGCCATCATCATTGCGCTCGGCCTTCGTGGCCAGTGCGCCGACGTCCGAGCCCGCCTGCGGTTCGGACAGGTTCATCGTGCCGGACCATTCGCCGCTGGTCAGCTTGGGCAGGTAAAGGTCCTTGATCGCATCGCTTGCGTGATGCTCCAGCGCCTCGATCTGGCCCATAGACAGCAGCGGCACCAGTTGCAGCGACAGACAGGCCGCGCCCATCATGTCATTCACCGCGCTGGCCACGGTCATCGGCAGACCCATGCCGCCCGATTCGGGCCGCGCGGCGATGCCGACCCAGCCACCTTCCGCGATGCCCTTGTAGGCCTCTGCGAAACCGGTGGGGCTGCGCATCACGCCGTTTTCCAAACGGGTATGTTCCAGATCACCCGCACGGTTCACGGGGGCTAGAACCTCATCGGACAGCTTGCCTGCCTCGGTCAGGATGGCGGCGACGACATCTGTGGTGGCGTCTTCAAAACGTTCGGTCGCGGTGACCGATTGCAGACCGACAATGTGGTCGAAGATAAACTGAAATTCATTGACTGGCGCACGGTAGGGCATGGCTTGCTCCTCTCAAGCGGGCTTGGCCTTAGGCCGCGCCCCCGCTATGGGTTCGGGTAACAGCAAAATGGACTGCACCGGTCCATGCCATCAACTGAAACGCCGCGTCACAGGTACAATGGTCGCACAGGATACTCAGCTTTTGCCGCCTTCGGACGAAGGGATCGCCCGCGCCGCCCAATTGCTGCGTGCCGGTCAGCTTGTCGCCCTGCCGACAGAGACCGTCTACGGCCTTGCCGGTGACGCCCGCAATTCGGACGCCGTTGCCAGCATCTACGAGGCCAAGGGCCGCCCCAGTTTCAATCCGCTGATCGTGCACCTGCCCGATGTAGACAGCGCCAAGGAACTGGTGATCTGGAACGAGCGTGCGCAGGTGTTGGCTGATGCCCACTGGCCCGGCCCGTTGACGATGGTGCTACCCCTGCGCGAGGGCCACGGCCTGTCGCCGCTGGTCACCGCAGGTCTGGACACCGTGGCCCTGCGCCTGCCCGCCCATCCCTTAGCGCGGCGCTTAATGCGGGAAAGCGGCTGCGCTTTGGCGGCGCCCTCCGCGAACCCTTCAGGCAAGATCAGCCCCACCACAGCCGCCCATGTGATGGCTGGCCTTTCTGGGCGGATCGCAGCCGTTCTAGATGGCGGTGCCTGCCCCGTAGGCGTCGAATCAACCATCATCGGCGTCTATGACCAGGAAACCCGCCTACTTCGCCCCGGCGGCCTAGCTGTCGAGGATGCCGAGGCCACTTTGGGCGCACGCCTTGCGGGCGCTGGCGAAGGGATCATAGCGCCGGGTCAGTTGACCTCGCACTATGCGCCGGGGGCCAGCGTTCGACTAAACGCGACCCGCATCGAGGCGGGCGAAGTGCTGCTGGGATTCGGCCCCATGGCTTGCACGATCAACCTGTCGGAAAAGGGCGACACACGGGAAGCGGCGATGAACCTTTTCCCCGCCCTGCACCAGTTGGACGCCATGAAACCCAAGGGCATCGCCGTGGCGCCAATCCCGAACACCGGTCTGGGTCTGGCGATCAATGACCGCTTGAGTCGCGCCGCCGCGCCCCGCGATTAAGCGCGGCCTGCGCTGGCGGACAGCATCAGCGGGTCAATCCCCAGAAGGCCCAACGCGCCAACCCATTTATCCGCATTGGCGGTGGCAAAGACCAACTCGGGCTCGGCATCGCAGACCAGCCAACCGTTCTGCTGCAATTCGGTCTCTAGCTGGTTCGGCCCCCAGCCAGCATAGCCCAAAGCCATCAGCGCATGATGCGGCCCGCCGCCCCGCGCCAGATCCTCAAGAATGTCCAGCGTGGCAGTCATCCCGAACCGCCCGTCCACCTTCAGGGTCGATACATCCGAGATATAATCCGCCGAGTGCAGCACGAACCCCCGACCATGTTCCACCGGCCCGCCGTAATGGACGCGGATGTTGCGGGTGTCAGGCCCCTCATCGATCGAGAGTTGCTCTAGCAGGTCCGTCAGGTTCACATCGTCTGCCGGTTTGTTGATAATCAGGCCCATCGCCCCATCGCTAGAGTGGGCGCAGATATAGACCACGCTATGATCAAAGCGCGGATCGCCCATTTCGGGCATGGCAATCAGAAGCTTGCCGGTCAGATCAGTGGGTTTACTATCGCTCATAGTTACTAAGATGTGCTGCAATTGCGTCACAGACAAGGACTTGCGTTACATTCCATCGCCGGAACGTGACTTGGCAAAACTTCGCTTAGACCGCATCTAAACTTGCATGAAAAAGCGCCATCTTCTTTCCGCATGTCTGACTGCCCTGCTTTCGCTGCCCCTCACAGGGGCGCAAGCGGGCATGTATGACGACACGATCCACCACAGTATCCTGCCCGGCTGGCAAGAGGCAGATGGCGCGGTGATCGCTGCCTTTGATGTGCAACTGGCCCCCGGCTGGAAGACCTACTGGCGCGCGCCGGGCGAAGGGGGCATCCCCCCGATCTTCGACTGGAGCGCCTCGGACAATCTGGCCCATGTGGATTACCTATGGCCCGCCCCCCATGTGTTTGATCGCGAAGGGCTGCGGTCCATCGGGTACAAGGAAGGCATGCTGCTGCCCCTGCGGCTGACCCCGAAAGACCCTTCCAAACCGATTACCCTTCGTGGTCAGGCGGACATTGGCGTATGTCAGGACATCTGCATGCCTGTGACCCTGCCGCTAAATGCCGCCCTGCCCCTGCACGGCAAACGCAACCCGCAGATCGCAGCGGCCATGGCGGCGATCCCTTTCACCGCGAAAGAGGCTGGCGTGCGTGACGTGAAATGCGACGTGCGCCCTGATGAACGTGGCCTGACCCTGACCGCAGCCGTCAAAATGCCCTTCACGGGTGGCCATGAGGATGCTGTGATCGAGGTCGCAACCCCGCAGGTCTGGGTGGACGTGCCCCACAGCAAGCGCCAAGGCGATACGCTTTACGTGCAGACCACCCTGTCCACCGCTGGCGGCGGCGCGGTGTTTGTGAACCGAAGCGAAGTGACCATCACCGTGATCGGCAGCAAATACACCGTGGAAATCGACGGCTGCAAATAACGGCTCAGGCCCTTCGGCGGGTGATCAATGTCAGCGTGACCAGATAGCCCGCCAGACACAGCACCAACGCCCCCATCAGGAACAGCCCGACCGCCCCCGCAATTGAGGCAGGCGCCGTCACCATCTGCGCCAGTTGCGGCAGCACCGCGCCGGTCGCAGCCATCCAGCCTGCGGTGACAACGCCCCATGCCCCGATAAGTGCGCCCGTGATCAATACCCCGCGCCGCAATCCGCTATGACGCGCCCGCACACCCCGACGGGCCGAGCGGACCAACTGCCCGATATCCGCCTGCACCGCGATCAACGCAGGCACCACCAGCAGCACAAGGAACATCCCGAAGCCAAGGCCGTAGGACAGGGTAATCACCGTCGGCTTCAGAAACTGCGCATCGGCCGAGGTTTCATACAGCAGCGGCGCAAGGCCAAGCACCGTGGTCAGGGTGGTCAGCAACACAGGCCGAAGACGCGTTGCCGCGCCATCGATGATGGACGGGACAATCCCCCGTTCTGCCGCGTTTTCATCGATGGTGGTCACCAGAACGATGGAATCGTTGATGATAATCCCCGTCATCCCTAAAAGGCCAACCACCGTGAACATGCTTAAAGGCACATCCCACAGGTAATGCCCCCAGATCGCCCCCACGAGGCCGAAAGGAATTACCGACATCACCACCAAAGGCCGCGACCAGCTAGAGAAGACCCACGCCAGAATCAGATAGATCGTCAGCAGCACAAGAATCAGACCGGTGCGGGCGTCCGTGAGAAAAGCATCTTCTTGCTCGGACAGGCCCGCCATGCGGAACTCGACCTGATTTTCGCTGGCAATGCGGGGCAGGATTTCGGTTTCTAGCAGGGTCTGGATTTCAGCCGCGCGGGCGGGATCGTCCTCAGAGATATCGCCCGTGACCGAGATCAACCTGATGCCATTTTCCCGCCGCACGGTCGAGAACCCCTCGCGGCGCGACACCGACACGATATCGGCCAGCGGCACGAATTCGCCCTGCGCGGTCGGCAGCATCATACGGTCCAGAAAATCGGCTGTGGTCTCGCCCTCAGGCAGCTCAACGCGGATCGTCGCGCTGCGCGGACCAAGGGGATAGCTGGCCGCCTCGATCCCGTTCAGACGATTGCGGATCACCGAGCCAAGCCCGCCAATATCAAAGCCCAACGCCTGCCCCTGCGCGGTCAGTTCCAGCACCAGTTCCTGTTTATCATAGGCCAGATCATCCTCGACCGCCGAGACTTCGGGGAACTGGATCAGCGCATCCTTTAGCGCCTCGGATGCCGCCTTCAGCGTCGTCGCGTTCGAGCCATAGAACTGCACATCCAGCGAATCAACTCCCGGACCGGACCGGAAGCTGCGGAAGCTGACCACCTCGGCCATGGGATGGTTCTGCACCTCGGCTTGCAAGGCACCCACAAACTCAAAGCTGGAATAGGGGCGCGCATCCGCGTCCACCAGTTCCACTGCGATGGACCCCAGCAAATCGCCATCCTTATCATCCGCGCCAGACAGGCCACGGCCCGAATTGCCGCCAATCTCGGCCACTGCATAGGTTACTGGGTTCACGCCGTGTTCAGCCTCAAAACGATCACCAACGGCCTTCGTGGCGCGCTGAAGCTCGCGCATCATGGCGATGCTGTCGGCGCGGGTGGCCCCTTCCAGCATGGCAAAGTTGCCCGTCACACTGGACTGTTCCGGCGCGTTGAAGAACCGCCACGTCACGGTGCCGGAAATAAACAGCGCCGCCTGACTGGCCAGCAGCACCACCGCCCCCGCCAGCACCGGATAGCGCAGCCGCACCACCAGCCCCATGAAGGGACGGAACAGGTGATCGCGCATCTTGGAAAAGCCCTTGTTCACCTGCCGCGAGGGCCAGTCATACCAATGCTCTTTCCCCGTATGGGCCAGCGCATGGGACAGGTGGTTGGGCAGGATCAGGAAGCATTCCACCAATGAGGCCAAAAGCACCACGATCACCGTGTAGGGAATATCGGCGATCAACTCGCCAAAGCGGCCACCGATCGAGACCAACCCGAAGAACGCCACCACTGTCGTCAGGGTCGCGGCAAAGACCGGCATCGCCATACGGCGGGCGGCCATTTCACTGGCGGTCACGGGATCTTCGCCCAGACGGCGGGTGCGGTAATCGGCATGCTCGCCCACCACGATGGCGTCATCCACCACGATCCCCAACGTAATGATCAACGCAAAAAGCGAGATCATGTTAATCGTGATCCCCGCCGCATACATCAGCGCAATGCCCGCCAGCAGAGCCACCGGTATCCCCGTCGCCACCCAGAACGCGATGCGGGCGTTCAGGAACAGGAACAGAAGGCCGACCACCAAGCCAAGGCCCATAATCGCGTTGTCCGTCAGGATGTTCAGGCGGCCAGTGATCGCCTCGGCCCGCGTGCGGATCAGATCAATGGTTGTCCCTGTGGGCAGGGTGTCCTGCATGGCGGCGGCCACCTCTTCGACCTGCCGCTGGATGCCGATGGCATCCCCCGTGGGCGAGCGGTCCACCCGCACAGACACCGCCGGATTTTCACCGACAAAATAGGTGCGGGCGCGATCCACACCCTCGACCTTTACGGTGGCCACATCGCCAACGGTCAAAGTCGTCCCATCGGGATTTGACCGCAGGACGATCCCCGCAATCTGGTCCGGACCGCGCTTTTCGATCCCCGTACGCACACGGGCATTGGCCCCAGCCACGTCACCCGCCGGATCGGCGCTGACCTCGGCCCCGATGGCGCTGGCGATCTGCGCCATCGTCAGGTCATAGGCCATCAGGTTGGTCGAGGGCACTTCGATCAAGGTTTGCGGCGCGGCGATCCCGCGAATGGTGGTGCGCGTCACCCCTGCATCGAACAGGCGCAGGACGAATTCATCGGCAAAACGAGCCAACTGATCCACGCCCACAGGCCCCGTAATCACCACGTCGGTCACGCGGTCACGCCACCCGCCACGGGTCACCTGCGGCTCATCCGCGTCCTCGGGTAGATCGGTGATCTGATCCAGCGCCGCCTGCACGTCATCGGCAGCACGGGCAATGTCCCAACCGGGCTCGAACTCTAGCGCAATCGCTGCCCGCCCTTCCCGAGAGACCGAATTGGCATCCGTCACCCCTTCGACCGCCAGCAGCACCGGCTCGATCAACTGGACGATGGCGCTGTCCACATCTTCGGCACCCGCACCGTCCCACGTGACCGAGATATCCAGATCATCGACCACAACATCAGGAAAGAACTGCGCCCGCATCTGGGGCATCGCAAGGAAACCTGCGGCCAGCAGAACCACCAGCAGCAAGTTCGCCGCTGTCCGGTGGCGGGTGAAATAGGAAAGGATGCCGCCAGCCTTGATCATGCCTTAGCTCCCCATCCGGCTTTCCAGACGCGCCACCGTCTCGGCCGAGACTTTGGGCTGCTGCAACTCAGCCTTGATCCGGTCCTTGGCCGCGGCAGGCATACGGGTGTTGCCTTCGACAAAGGCCAGCAAGGCAGCGCGGCGTTCTTCGGTCAGCTCAACCATCTCATCGGCGGGGGCCTCTTGTCCGATGGGGCGCACCTTGATGCCTGCCCCCAGTAGGGGCGAGCGTTCGGCAACAACCATGCGCCCTGCTAGCCCGTCAGCCCGCACCAGTACGTCATCTTTCTGGCGGCGCAAAAGCGTGACCTCAACCACCTCAAGCCGCCCCTCATCGCCCAGAACCAGCACAGTCTGTGCCGCATCAAGCGCCGTGGCAGGCAGGCGAATGGCGTCAGCAAGCAAGGGTTCGTCCAGTTCGACCTGAACAAAATCCCCTGCCTTCAGGCCGTGGGGGTCCAGCACGCGAGCGAACAGCTGCCGCCCGCTTTGGCCTTCGGCCACAGCAGCACTGGCGCGGCTAAGTTCGGCATCGCGAACCAGATCACCGCCCGCCACATCCAGAACCACCTTGGCCGGGGCGATGCGCAAACGGCCATTCTCATCCAGAAGCCGCGCGAATTGTTCGGTCGAGACGCGGAAAGACACCTCAAGATCATCAGGGTCCAGCAAGGTTGCCAGCGCCTCGTTCACAGAGACAAGGCCGCCTTCAACCACATTCACCGCCGACAAGGCTCCGTCAAACCCCGCGCGGATCACAGTGTCATCCAGATCCCGCTGCGCCTCTTTTCGCGCAATGCTCGCGCGGTCCAGCGCGGTTGCTGCCTGATCCACACGGGCCTCGGCGTTGGCAAGCGCCTGACGGGACGACAGCATCGAGGCACGGGCCTGCGCGGCAGACAATTCCGCTGCCTCAACAGTTGAATCGCTGCCGATCCCACGGGCTTGAAGGTCTCGCTGGCGTTGCAAGGCACGCTCATAGAGCTGCAACTGCCCCTCGGTCGAGGTCAGATCATCTTGCGCCAGCAGCAACGCCCGATCCGCATCACGCACTTCGAATTCCGCATCGCGCAGGTCAGCATCGGCGCGGTCCAGCGCCGCTTGGGCTTGGGCCGGATCGATCCGCGCCAGCACGTCGCCCTTCGCAACCAAACCGCCTTCGACGAAATTCGGCGCGACCTCAATCAAGCTGCCCGAAGCCGAAGCGCGAATTTCCAACGTCCGGCGGCTTTGCACCTGTCCGAAGGCCCGCAGCACCGGCGTTTCCGGCCCCGCAACAGCCGAGACCACATTCACCGCAAAGACCCGCTCTTGTGCGGGGCGGCGGCTGCCGCCGTCATTCATGCGGGCCGAGGCTGCCTCGCGCACCATAGAGGCTGCCCACACCAATAGCGCGGCGGTCACAGCCAGTAGGAATAACCCCGTGAATGCATGGCGCAAAAAGCGCATGGCCCGCTCCCTTTTGTCTGCGTAATGGCAGTTTTACCCGCGCATCAAAGATGACAAGCAACAACACTGTTACGTGATAACTACGTGTCTCCGTCGTTTTCGGACCAAACACGTTGCAAAAGCAGCGCCCGAAACTGTGGAAGTACAGGAAAATCGCGGATTTGTTGCCGGTTCAGGAACCCGAAACCTGCCCCTTCGGACAACACCACCTGATGCGGTGCGACAATATGCGAAGTCCGGAATATATACAGCGCCGCGTCTTTTCGGGCGGTCGAAGGCAAGCTGGCGTAGGGGTAAAGGCTATCGGCAGGCAGGGCGATTCCGGTTTCCTCATGGAATTCGCGCAAGGCCGCGCTGTGCAAATCCTCACCCTCTTCGACGCCACCGCCGAACAGGCTCCAAAGCCCCGCGCCCACCAGGCCCGGATGGTCGTCGCGCAACTGCATGAACACGCGACCTTCAGCGTCAAACGACATGACAACCGCCCCACGCCATCCGGGCTGCGTCGGCACATCGCCCAGAGGCGGAAACCCGTTCATTTCCGGCGTTTGTGTTCTTCGAGCCGAGGCATAATCTCGACGAAGTTACAGGGGCGATGACGGTAATCCAGCTGCCATTTCAGGATCTCGTCCCAAGCATCCTTGCACGCACCGGGGCTGCCGGGCAGCGCAAACAGATAGGTGCCACCGGCCACGCCAGCCGTCGCGCGGCTTTGCACCGCCGAAGTACCGATCTTCTGCATCGAGACGATGGTGAACACGGTTCCGAAGGCGTCGATCTCTTTCTCATAGACGTCGCGGTGCGCTTCAACGGTCACATCGCGGCCCGTCAGCCCTGTCCCTCCGGTCGAGATCACCACATCCACACCCTCATCCGCGATCCATTCGCGCAGTTGGGCGGCGATCTGGTCCCGCTCGTCCTGAATGATCTTGCGGTCGGCCAGCACATGGCCCGCCTCTTCGATCCGCCCAACCAGCGTATCGCCCGAGCGGTCCTCGCTCAGGGAACGGGTGTCGCTGACGGTCAGCACGGCGATCCGTACGGGGATGAATTCTTTGCTCTCGTCGATACGGCTCATGTGTCTTTGTCCAGATAGGCGCGCAGGGACAGAAGGTCCGCCCATGCCTCGCGCTTGGCAGCGGGGCGCTGCATCAGGATGGTGGGGCTACAGATCGGCAGCACCGGAGTGTCAAAGGCCTTGGCCCACTGGCCACGCAGGCGCGACAGGCCGCGCTTTTGCAGGGCTTCCTGACAGGCAATCTCGCCCATCAGAACGATCACGCGGGGTTTGGCCAACTGGATATGACGGCGCAAGAACGGCAGCACCGCGTCAATCTCCAGCCGGTTGGGATCGCGGTTGCGCGGGGCCCGCCACGGCAGAACGTTGGTCACGTAAAGCCCCTCTTTGCCCTTACCTTCCCGCGACAGACCAATGGCCTTGAACATATTGTCCAGCAGCATCCCTTCGGCACCGGCAAAGGGACGCCCTTCGGTATCCGCATCGCGGTTGGGCGCATCGCCCAGAACCATCACATCGGCAGCGGGATCGCCTTCGGCAAAGACCAGCTGCTTGGCCCCCATGCGCAGGGGGCAATGTTCAAAGCCCTCCATCGCGGTGCGCAGGCTGTCCAGATCGGCGCAAAGATGGGCCAGATGCTGCGCCTCGGCCATCGGGTTGACCTGCTGGATCGGCTGAGGCGTGGGCTTTGCCTGTGCAGGCGCACCCGGCAAGGGGTTGGCCGCTTGCGCTTCGGCGCGGGCCTTTTCGGCCTCGGCGAATTCGGCGAAACGGTCGATGGGATCATCGCAAATAACATCTGTCACGCCAGCTTCCAGCTGCCATGTCAGCGCGGCCAATGCCGCATGAGAATCCCAATGAGCTATTTCCATGGCCGCAAGCTAAGTTCCCCGCCCGCCTAGGACAAGCGCCAACCGCCCCTGACACCCTCACAAAACTGGGGATCGCGACCAATCAAAGGATATAGATGCACTTGTGATGCTTGTAGCGAAAGCCAGCCCTGCTATACCGTCCCCAAAATCGCGGAGGTTCCATGAGTTTCGCCCATACTCACCTGCTGGGGATCGAACAGCTGAACCCGTTCGACATCACGGCTCTGCTTGATCTGGCCGAGTCCTACGTCGAACTGAACCGGAAATCGGTCAAGCATTCCGAGGCCCTGCGGGGTCTGACGCAAATCAATATGTTCTTCGAGAACTCGACCCGCACGCAGGCCAGCTTTGAGCTGGCAGGCAAGCGCCTTGGGGCCGACGTGATGAACATGTCGATGCAGGCCAGCTCGATCAAAAAGGGCGAGACCCTGATCGACACGGCCATGACCCTGAACGCCATGCACCCTGACCTGCTGGTGGTCCGTCACCCCCATTCGGGCGCGGTTGACCTGCTGGCGCAAAAGGTGAACTGCGCAGTGCTGAATGCCGGTGATGGCAAGCACGAACACCCAACGCAGGCCCTGCTGGATGCCCTGACGATCCGCCGCGCCAAAGGCCGGCTTCAGCGTCTGAACATCGCAATCTGCGGGGATATCGCCCACAGCCGCGTTGCGCGCTCGAACATCCTGCTACTGGGCAAGATGGAGAACCGCATCCGCCTGATCGGCCCGCCCACCCTGCTGCCTTCGGCCTTCGCCGAATTCGGGGTCGAGGTCTATCAGGACATGAAAGAGGGCCTTCAGGACGTGGACGTTGTCATGATGCTGCGCCTTCAGAAAGAGCGCATGGATGGCGGCTTTATCCCGTCCGAGCGGGAATACTATCACCGCTACGGGCTGGACGCGGAAAAGCTGGCCGTTGCCAAGCCCGATGCCATCGTTATGCACCCAGGCCCGATGAATCGCGGCGTAGAAATCGACGGCGAGATCGCCGACGACATCAACCGCAGCGTCATTCAGGAACAGGTGGAAATGGGCGTTGCCGTCCGCATGGCCGCTATGGACCTGCTGGCCCGCAACCTGCGCGCCAAGCGTGAAACCGGAGTGATGGCGTGAACGCAACGGTCGACATCAAAGCGTTAGAGCCTGATACGGTCCGCGTCTTTGCCCTGTCGCTCAGCGATGCGGACGCAAAGCCCTATGTTCAGGACAACGCCCGCGCGACCGAGCTTCTGGGGGTCGACCAGATCGACCCTCAATACGTCGAGATCTTTCCGGTCTCTGATCTGGAAGGGCTGGGGCTGATTGGCTATCTAACCGAAGGCCAAGGCATCCCTGACACTCTGCTGGCCCCCGACCGCAGCCGTCTGGCAGCTCTGGACGGTCACGTGATGGTTGTCATGAGCCGCGCCTTTGCTGACCGCGCCGTACAACTGGAATTGGACCCGCGCGTCACGCTTATCGGCTCTTACGCCGAAGACAAGCCGCCCGTGACCTTCGAACCCCTTCCCGCCGAGATGGCCAAAGGCGCCCTCACCGGCACCGCAGATGTCCCGCCCGTGAACCACGGACGGGGCTACAAAATCCTGCTTCTTATTATCGCAATTGTGGTGCTGATCGCTCTGGCCCTCGGGGCCCTGACCTGATCGCCCGAAGACTGACGCACCCGAAAGGACCGGCATGACGACGCTGCTCACCAACGCCCGCCTGATCGACCCCGAAGCCGGCACCGAAACCCGTGGCTGGCTTGCCTATGACGGCGGCACCATTCTGGCCACCGGCACCGAAGGCAAGACCCCCGCGCCCCGCGTGGACCAGACCTTTGATTGCGACGGCCTTTGCCTTGCCCCCGGCATCGTGGACATGGGCGTCAAGGTCTGTGAGCCCGGTGAACGGCACAAGGAAAGCTTCCGCTCGGCGGGTCTTGCGGCAGCGGCAGGTGGTGTGACCACCATCGTCACCCGTCCCGACACCAACCCCTCGATCGACACGCCCGAAACGCTGGAATTCGTCACCCGCCGCGCCCGTGAGGTGACACCTGTCCGCATGCACTCGATGGCGGCGCTGACCAAAGGCCGCCGCGGCGAGGAAATGACCGAGATCGGCTTTCTGCAAGACGCAGGCGCTGTGGCCTTTACCGACTGTGATCATGTGCTGACCAACACCAAGGTCTTCAGCCGCGCCCTGACCTATGCGCGCAGCCTGAACGCACTGGTGATCGCACACCCGCAAGAGCCGGGCCTGTCGAAAGGTGCCTGCATCAGCGCAGGCAAGTTCGCCACCCTGCGCGGCCTGCCGTCCGTCAGCCCCATGGCAGAACGGATGGGCCTTGATCGCGACATCGCCCTGGTCGAGATGACTGGCGCCAAATATCACGCCGACCAGATCACCACCGCCCGCGCCCTGCCCGCTCTGGAACGTGCCAAGGCAAACGGGCTGGACATCACGGCAGGGGTCTCGATCCACCATCTGACGCTGAACGTGCTGGATGTGGCCGACTATCGAACCTTCTTCAAACTGACCCCGCC
>JAYZYX010000006.1:0-3184 GCA_036139795.1 Pseudomonadota bacterium
GTGGCCGAACTTTACCCCTCGCGTGCCCGAGCGGGTGAGTGATCATGACAACGACATGTTCAAGGCGATCCGCAAGAAGGACATGCTGCTGCACCACCCCTATGAGACCTTCGACATGGTGGTCCGCTTCCTTCAGCAAGCGGCGCGTGACCCGAATGTGGTGGCGATCAAGCAGACACTGTACCGGACCTCGAAAGACAGCCCCATCGTCGAAGCACTGTGCGAGGCAGCCGAGGACGGCAAATCCGTAACCGCTCTGGTCGAGTTGAAGGCCCGCTTTGACGAGGCCGCCAACATCCGCCAGTCACGCCGACTGGAACGGGCGGGTGCCCATGTGGTATATGGATTCGTGGACCAGAAGACCCACGCCAAAATCAGCACCGTGGTGCGCCGTGAAGGGGACCAGTTGGTCACCTACAGCCACTTTGGCACCGGCAACTACCACCCGATTACGGCCAAGATCTACACGGACCTCAGCCTTTTCACTTGCGATGCCGCTTTGGGCCGTGATGCGGTGAAGGTCTTTAACTACCTCTCGGGCTACGCGATGCCCGAACATCTGGAAAACCTCTCGATCAGCCCGACCGATATGAAGCAGGACCTGATCAAGATGATCGAGGCCGAGGCCGAGCACGCCCGTGCCGGGCGTGCAGCAGGTATTTGGGCCAAGATGAATTCACTGATCGAGCCCGATGTCATCGACGCGCTTTATGCGGCCAGTCAGGCAGGGGTACCGATTTCACTGGTGATCCGTGGCATCTGCGGCTTGCGCCCCGGCATCAAGGGTCTGAGCGAGAATATCCGCGTGAAATCCATCGTCGGGCGCTTTCTGGAGCATTCGCGGATTTGCTGCTTTGGCAACGGTCACGGTCTGCCCTCTCGCAATGCGCGGGTCTTTATCAGCTCGGCCGACTGGATGGGGCGCAACCTGAACCGGCGCGTCGAGACATTGATCGAGGTGCATAACCCCACCGTGAAAGCGCAGATCGTTGATCAGGTGATGGCCGCGAATATGGCGGATGTGGCGCAAAGCTGGGTCATGGCCCCCGATGGCAAGTTCACCCGCGCCAGCGTTCCCGAAGGGCAGTTTGCCTTCAACTGTCACCGCTTCTTCATGGAATTTCCGTCTTTGTCTGGACGTGGATCGGCAGGTGCGGCAGATGTTCCGAAATTGACCCACACCGACGATTGACCCCTTGGTCGGAAATCACCAAGGTGCGTTAACGAATTGCAAGAATGGACTCGAGATGATCGACCAGACTGCCGCCCGTGGCACTGATGGCGCCGTGTTTCTGCGCCCGTTGATTTCCGATGCACAGGCCCGCGCCCTGTCGAAAGTGGGGGTAGTTGATGTCGGCTCAAACTCGGTCCGATTGGTGATTTTCGACGGCGCTGCCCGTAGTCCGGCCTATTTCTACAACGAAAAGGTCATGTGCGGCTTGGGGGCCGGCTTGTCCGAGACCGGCAAGCTGAATCCCGAAGGCAAGGAAAAGGCCCGCGCCGCCCTGCACCGCTTTCAGGCACTGGCAGAAAGTCTGGGAATCGCGCCTTTGCATGTGGTGGCGACTGCCGCCATGCGCGAAGCCTCGGACGGGGCTGCCTTTACCGCCGAGATCGAGGCCGAGACCGGCATGACGATCCACATCATCGACGGTGAGGAAGAGGCGCGGCTGTCCGCACAAGGGGTGCTGCTTGGCTGGCCCGGAGCCTATGGTCTGATCTGCGATATCGGTGGCAGTTCGATGGAGCTGGCTGAAATCCGCGGCGGAGCGGTCGGCAAATGCGTGACCTCGCAATTAGGTCCGCTGAAGCTACAGGATGTCCCCGGCGATGCTGAGGGGCGTGCCGCCTATATCAACGAAACTCTGGACCGGCTGACCGATGTGATGGGCCCCCAGCACGACCGCCTGTTCCTTGTGGGCGGCAGCTGGCGTGCGATTGCCCGCATCGATATGGAGCGCCGCCAGTATCCCCTGCATGTTCTGCATGAATACCGCATGACCTGTGATGATCTGAAGGCCACGCTGGAATTCCTGCGGGCCGAGCCTGACCATACCGAATTGCGCAAGCGGTGCGGTATCTCTGCAGGCCGGATGGCGCTGGTTCCATTGGCCGCCGAGGTTCTGGCAGGTGTGGTGGAACGGTTTGATCCGGCGGATATCGCGATCTCCAGCTACGGGATTCGCGAAGGTCTGCTGTATGAGCAAATGCCGCAAGAATTGCGCGACCGCGACCCGCTGATCGAAGCCTGCCGCTTTTCTGAACGCAAAGACGCGCGACTGCCGGGCTTTGGCAAGACGCTGTACAACTTTTTGCTGCCGATTTTCGAATGTGCGCCCTTGTCGCGCAAACGGATCATTAAGGCCGCATGTCTGCTGCATGATGTGACATGGCGCGCGCATCCCGATTATCGGGCCGATGTCTGCTTTGACAACGCGACCCGCGCGAACCTTGGCGGCCTGACCCATAGCGAGCGGGTCTTTCTGGGGCTGGCGCTGCTTTATCGCTACAAGAACAAGCCCAACCCCAACTTCGACACTGTTGCCGATCTGATCACCGATGAGGACAGGCGCGAGGCCGAGGTGCTTGGCAAGGCCATGCGCTTTGGGGCGATGCTATGGCTGAACCCCAGCGCGACGCCCGCGCAAATCCGCTGGATGGAGGACATGCGCCGTCTGGAACTACGCCTGCCCGCCCAAGCGGCCGAGCTTTATTCCGATGTCGCCGCCGCACGGTTCGAATCGCTGGCCGCGGCGCTGGATGCCACAACCGAGGTTGTGCGCGTCGGCTAATCCGCCAAAGTCATCGTCACCGGAAAATGGTCCGAAGCTGTCAGCAGCGCCTTTTGTAGCGCCGTATCGCGCCAGCAGGCCGCATCATCAAACGGATGCCAGATGCGCCAATCCTGCGCCACGGGGCGCAGGTTTTCTGACACCATCAGATAATCCAGCAGCGCCTCAAGGTATCGGTTTTCCTCGGGAATAAAGAACCGGGCCGAACTTGGCGGTGCCTCCAGCCTCACCTGCAACGCACGGCATGCGTGGGGATCAAACAAGGGATGCGTCCCGTCCCCCATGATAATCTCAACGGAAGACCGGCCAAACAGCTTTTCGTATTCGTCCAGCCCGGGACCGTCATTCAGATCCCCCGCCAAGATCACGTCATCGCCAGCCGCCATATGTGC
>JAYZYX010000007.1:0-12896 GCA_036139795.1 Pseudomonadota bacterium
GTCCCGATCACTTCGCTGCGCGAACGCAGGGTGTCGCCCTCATAGACGGGCTTCAGGAACCGGCCCTCGGCGTAGCCAAGGTTGGCGACCGCGTTCAGGGACACATCCGGCACGGTCTTGCCAAACACTGTGTGGAACGCGATCAGATCATCCATCGGCGATTTCGGCAGGCCACTGTCCTGCGCGAATTTATCCGACGAATACAGGGCATGACGGGCAGGATAGAGCGCGTGATACAGCGCGCGCTCTCCACCCGAGACCGTCCGCGGAACCGCGTGGTCAATCACTTGGCCCACTGCATAATCTTCAAAGAAACGTCCCGCGTTGGTCTTGCTCATGTCATTGCTCTCCCAGTTTCATGCCGAGGGTGTACTCACCCTCGATCTCTTTGGTGACCGCCTGACCACACCGCATCTTGCCGGTAGATTGATCAAACGCATAGGTCGGGCTGCCCTCCAGCACCCAGCCCTTGGACAGGGCCAGCGATACCTTATGGCAGAAGGCCGAGGTGTCTTCCTCGGTCAGAAAACGATAGATTTTACTCATCAGTCTTATCCTTGTGGGAAGGGCGAAACGCCCAAGGCCATATGAATGCCGGTGATGACGCCGAAGGCAACCAGTGTGGCGATCACAAGGATGACGTCCTTCTTGGCAGGGCCCTTTTCGGGACGCTCCCATTCAGGCGCTGCGCGATTGATCAGCATGACCTGAACGCCTGCCCACAGCAGCATGCCGCCGAACAGCACGATCGAGGCCAGATCCCCGTTCACAAGCAAATGTGCCACCGCCCAGATTTTGACCGAGATCAGCATCGGGTGACGCGTCCAGCCGCGCAGGCGGCCTTTGGTGTGCGCCGTTCCCAGACAGAACACCGCAACCAGCATCAGCAGGTTGTTCAGATGCACCGTCCACGCGGGCGGATACCACACGTTGATGAAATCGGCGTTCCGGTAGCCGACGATCATCATCGCCAGCCCCATCACGATCAGCAGGGTCGACAGGCCTTTGGCCTTCTGCCCCATCTGCTCATGAATTTCAGGCAAAATTCGCTTGTAATAGTGGCCCCCTGCCCAAAGCAGGAGACCGAGGATCAGGATAAGCATCTGGCTTACTCCGCGGCTAGAGCTGCAATTGCCTCCGCTTGTGCCAGAATTTTCTTCGCTGTGACAATGTGAAGATTTTCGACGATCTTGCCGTCGACTACCGCGACGCCCTGCCCTGCGGCCTCGGCAGCCTCAAAAGCCTCGATCTGACGCTTTGCCAGATCAATCTCGGCCTCAGAGGGGGCAAAAGCATCGTTGCAGACAGCAACCTGCGCCGGATGGATCAGGGTCTTGCCATCAAAGCCCATATCACGGCCCTGCTCACACTCGGCCTTAAGGCCTTCGTCATCCTTGAACGCATTGTAGACGCCATCGACGATGGTCACGCCGTTGGCTTTGGCGGCCAGCAGGCACAGCTGCAAGCTGGTCAGCATCGGCAGACGGTCGGCGCGGAAACGGGTGTTCAGCTCTTTCGCCAGATCGTTGGTGCCCATGACAAAGCCTTCCAGCTTCGGATGCGCCGCGATTGCGTTGGCGTTCAGCATGCCCGCGCAAGTCTCCATCATCGCCCACAGGGGCTTGTCACCGACCAGCGCGGCCAGCGCATCCAGTTGCGCAGGGCCATCAACCTTGGGCAGCAGAACCGCATCACAGGCCATGTCCGCCACGGCGCGGGCGTCATCTTCGCCCCATTCGGTGTCCAAGCCGTTGATGCGCACGATTTTCATGCGGTTGCCAAAGCCACCCGCATCCAGCGCCGCTTTCAGAGTGTCGCGTGCGCCGACTTTCTCATCGATCGCAACCGCATCTTCGAGGTCGAAGATGATCGCATCGACGGCCAGAGTTTTGGCTTTTTCCAGCGCACGCTCTTTCGAGCCGGGGATGTAAAGTACCGAGCGGGTGGGCCGTGTGGTGCCGTCCATGAGAAATCTCCTCGCAATAATCTTGCGCGGATGGATACATTTTCGACCGACTATTTCAAGCGCAATATCGCCGCGCCGCAGAATACTTTAGAACAATCCATCCCAGATCAGTTTGATCCCAGTCAGGGTCAGAGCAACATAGGTAAACATGAAAAACGGCTTCTCGGGGACCAGATGATGGGCCCGAACGCCCAAGAAAACGCCAATCACGGCAAAAGGCGCCAACAGAAGATCGGCGGTCAGCGTTTGGCGAGTGAAAATCCCAAGCGTCGAATAGGGGATGAACTTCATCAGGTTGATGGCCCAGAAGGTGATCACGGTTGTGGCCTGAAAGGCAGTTTTCTCTAACCCTTGGCGCAGCAGATACACGGCCACGGGCGGGCCGCCCGCATGGCTGACAAAGCTGGTAAAGCCCGCCGCCAGCCCCGCAACGCCGCCCCAAACAGGCCCCGCAGGATCGGTGGAAATCCGGACCCAGCCGCGCGCGCGGGCGATCACCCAGACCACGAAGCCCAAGCTGATTCCCCCGATCAACAGGCGAAACAGATCGGGATCTGCGATGTCATACAGCCACGCCCCCAGCGCCACACCAGGCAGCGCGCCAACGGCGATCCGCTTGAAATCCAGCCAGCTCCAACGCTTCCAGTAGGGGCGCAGACTGAAAATATCCATCAGCATCAAAAGAGGCAGCATAATTCCCAGCGCGACCCCCGGTTCCAGCACCAAAGCCAGAATCGAAGACGACGCGAACGCGGCTCCCGATCCGAAGCCAGCCTTTGAAATTCCAGCAAAAAGTACCGCAGGGATGGTGATTGCAAAAAACATCAGGTCGAAAGAGACCACGAAATTTCCTTTCGAAAAAACGCATACAACAAAGGCTTTAGCACGACGTTAGCGTTCACAATAGAGTCGCAATCGCATCTGCCGCATCGCAGCACACTTGCGCGAAGGCAAACAAAGCACTACCCAAATGGCCAATTTCAACCGACCCGGAGATGAAATCCATGGCTCGACCCAAGATTGCCCTTATTGGCGCAGGTCAGATCGGCGGCACCCTCGCACACCTGGCAGCGATGAAAGAACTCGGCGACGTCGTTCTGTTCGACATCGCAGAAGGTACCCCGCAGGGTAAAGCGCTCGACATCGCTGAATCCGGCCCTGTTGCCGGCTTTGATGCCAAGCTGAAGGGCACTCAGGACTACGCCGATATTGCTGGCGCAGACGTCTGCATCGTGACCGCAGGTGTGCCCCGCAAGCCCGGCATGAGCCGCGACGACCTGCTGGGTATCAACCTGAAGGTTATGAAGTCGGTTGGCGAAGGCATCAAAGCCCACGCACCCGACGCATTCGTAATCTGCATCACCAACCCGCTGGACGCGATGGTATGGGCGCTGCAGCAGTTCTCGGGTCTGCCCGCGAACAAGGTTTGCGGCATGGCTGGCGTTCTGGACGCGGCCCGCTTCCGTCACTTCCTGAGCCTCGAGTTCGATGTGTCGATGCGCGACGTGACCGCATTCGTTCTGGGCGGCCACGGCGACACCATGGTGCCGCTGACCCGCTACTCGACCGTTGCCGGTATCCCCCTGCCCGATCTGGTAGAGATGGGCTGGACCAGCCAGGAGAAACTGGACGCAATCGTTCAGCGTACCCGTGACGGCGGCGCAGAAATCGTGAAGTACCTGGGCAACGGCTCGGCCTTCTACGCACCTGCGACCTCGGCCATCGAGATGGCAGAAGCCTACCTGAAAGACCAAAAGCGTCTGCTGCCCTGCGCGGCCTATGTTGACAACGCATTCGGTCTGAATGGCTTCTACGTTGGTGTTCCCACCATCATCGGCGCCGGCGGCATCGAGAAAGTCGTGGACATCAAGCTGAACAAAGACGAGCAGGCCATGTTCGACAAGTCGGTCGACGCGGTCAAAGGTCTGGTTGCAGCCTGTAAAGAGATCGACCCCTCGCTGGCATAATCGCCGCTTCGGGTAAGAACGTGAAAGGCCGGTGGCGCAGATGCCCACCGGCCTTTTTCTTTGCGCCTTTGCTTAAAGATCAGGCAGGCACCCGGTCAGGCAGCAGACCCAGCAGTTCCGGATGACGGCGACGCAATTCCGCGTCAAACCCCTCGACCGAGAGATCGGGCATGTAGCCAAGCGCCTTGATGATGGCCTCATGCGGAGCGAATTCCATCGGGCTATAGCGGCCAGTCTGCTCCAGCCGGATGCGCATCCGGCGGCGGGTGAACTTCAGCAGATTATGAAACTCCAGCAGATCGGTCATGCTCTCGCAGGCCTCGACCCCTGCCAGCACTTGCGCCTGACGGTGTCCCCCAAGCATCCGGTGAATGCGCCCTGCGTCCACCAAGCGATAGCGCAGGATTTTCATCATCCAGTGCAAAGGCGTCATGCCATCGAAATGCAGCAGCACCAGATCAGACAACGGACGCCCCTCTAGCTGCACGCCCTTTTTCTTCGGCGTATGAATTCCCAGCCGCAAATCCTGTCCGACCTGAACCATGGATTTCCCCGCCGCATGGCCGGTCATCCCCTTGGTCAGAAACTCCGAGATATCGCCGAACAGGCGCCAGTTCTCGGCCTCGCCTCCGCCGACGGGAATACGAAAGGCCCCTTCGAACAGGCCCTCTGGATTGCGCCGGACATAGGTGCGTTCCCACGGACGAACACGCAGGAAATCGGCGCCCATCGTATAGGCGTCCGCCATAATCTGGGTCATGTCGCCTTGAGGGTACAGGAACTCATCCGCGTCCAGATGGATCATCCATCCGGCCTCGGTCATCTTGTAGGCCTCGGTCGCGTTCAGGGATTGGCGGCGGGTCTGCATGGCGTGCTGCGCGTCCGGCCCCAGCCGCTGCCAATGGGCATCATCGCACAAGACAACGCGCACACGGTCCAGCTTGCGCAAGGGTTCGGCCACAGGGTCCAACGGATCGTCCAGATAGACATGGACCTCACGAGCGCCCAAAGACAGGTGCCAGCCAACATTCGCAAGGACCAGAGCGGCGGGCTCTTTGGCGGTCATCACGATTGCCCAACTTAAGCTTTGTCTGTCTGTTTGCACGGTCCTACCTATGTTGCCCTTACCTACAGTCAAGCGGGCTTTTGGCCTTTGCGCAAGGCCACTGAAACTATAGAACCGCCGCATACCCGATGGCACACGGTGGATATAACCAACAATCCGATCGTATGTGAATCGCCATTCTTGTGGATGCACAGGCCGACTCGGCCCCGTTCGCGGTAACATATTCCCGATTGCACAAAGGCATCCGCCGTTTTGTGATCACACGTTTTAAAACTGTGATCACAAATGCCAGAAAATCGGCCATTTCACGCCTGCCCGCGCAGTTTTGTCTTAATCCGCAGGAATCTGGCGCGTATACAGGTCGGGAATTTCAGCAAGATGGGACAGGTCCATGAACATCCACGAATATCAGGCCAAGGCTCTGCTGCGCGAATACGGCGCACCGGTCAGCGACGGCCGCGTCGTGCTCAAGGCCGAAGACGCCAAAACTGCCGCTGGCGAGCTGGACGGCCCCCTGTGGGTTGTGAAAGCTCAGATCCACGCCGGTGGCCGTGGCAAAGGCAAGTTCAAAGAAGCTGACGCTGGCGAAAAGGGCGGTGTCCGCCTTGCCAAGTCGGTCGAAGAGGCTGCGGAAGAAGCCAAGAAGATGCTGGGTCGTACTCTGGTTACACACCAGACCGGCCCCGCAGGCAAGCAGGTGAACCGCATCTACATCGAAGACGGTTCGGACATCAGCCGCGAGCTGTACCTTGCCCTTCTGGTTGACCGCGTCAGCAGCCGCATCAGCTTCGTCTGCTCGACCGAAGGCGGTATGGACATCGAGGAAGTCGCAGCGTCGACCCCCGAAAAGATCCTGTCGTTCTCGGTTGACCCTGCAACCGGCTACCAGCCCTACCACGGCCGTCGCATCGCGTTCGCCCTGGGTCTGGAAGGTGGTCAGGTCAAGCAGTGCGTCAAACTGATGGGCCAGCTCTACACCGCCTTCGTCGAGAAGGACATGGAGATGCTGGAAATCAACCCGCTGATCGTCATGGAAGACGGCAACCTCAAGGTGCTGGACGCCAAGCTTGGCTTTGACGGCAACGCTGTCTACCGCCACGCGGATGTTGCAGCTCTGCGCGACGAAACCGAAGAAGATCCCAAAGAACTGGCAGCCTCGAAGTTCGACCTGAACTACATCGCGCTGGACGGCGAGATCGGCTGCATGGTGAACGGCGCAGGTCTGGCGATGGCCACCATGGACATCATCAAACTCTACGGCGCTGAGCCCGCGAACTTCCTCGACGTTGGTGGCGGCGCCACCAAAGAGAAAGTGACCGAAGCGTTCAAGATCATCACCTCGGACCCCAATGTGAAGGGTATCCTGGTTAACATCTTCGGTGGCATCATGCGTTGTGACGTGATCGCCGAGGGCGTGATCGCCGCCGTTAAGGAAGTCGGCCTGAAAGTTCCGCTGGTTGTCCGTTTGGAAGGCACCAACGTGGAAAAGGGCAAGGAAATCATCAACACCTCTGGTCTTGATGTGATTGCCGCTGACAACCTGAGTGATGGTGCAGAGAAGATTGTTAAAGCTGTGAAAGGTTAATTACCGAATGCGTGTTGCTGTTTTTGCGAGTGTTTTGTTTCTTTCGGCCTGTGTAAATTATAACGCCCCCGAACATGCGGCGGGGGCCAGCCAGGACGAAGATTTTATCCAGTATCCTGCGGGCCAGCAGCCCACCGCCTTGTCGGGTATCCCGATCGATGCGGCTCCAGGTCCGATAGGCTACGTCCCGCAAGGGTACAGCGCCTCGCAAGACCAGATAGTGACACGCACAGCTTTTGACTGACGAACAACACCGCGCGGGTTCCGATCCGCGCAACACGTCAAACTAATTAGGAGAACGCCAAGATGGCAGTCCTCATCGACGAAAACACCAAAGTCATCTGTCAGGGTCTGACCGGCTCGCAGGGTACTTTCCACACCGAACAGGCCATTGCTTACGGCACCAAAATGGTCGGCGGCGTCACCCCCGGTAAAGGCGGCCAGACCCATCTGGACCTGCCCGTGTTCAACTCGGTTCACGAAGCAAAGCACGTGACCGAAGCCAACGCGACCGTGATCTACGTTCCCCCGCCGTTCGCAGCGGACTCGATCCTCGAGGCCATCGACGCGGAAATGGAACTGATCGTCTGCATCACCGAAGGTATCCCGGTTCTGGATATGATGAAGGTGAAGCGCGCCCTGATCGACAGCAAGTCGCGCCTGATCGGCCCGAACTGCCCCGGTGTCATCACCCCCGGCGCCTGCAAAATCGGCATTATGCCCGGCCACATCCACAAGCGTGGCTCGGTCGGCGTTGTGTCGCGCTCGGGTACCCTGACCTACGAAGCTGTGAAACAGACTTCGGACGCAGGTCTGGGCCAGTCCAGCGCAGTCGGCATCGGCGGCGACCCCATCAAAGGCACCGAGCACATCGACGTGCTGGATATGTTCCTGGACGATCCCGAAACCCAATCGATCATCATGATCGGTGAGATCGGTGGTTCGGCTGAAGAAGAAGCAGCCGAGTTCCTGAAAGAGCAGAAGAAAAAAGGCCGTTGGAAGCCCACCGCTGGTTTCATCGCGGGCCGCACCGCCCCTCCGGGCCGTCGCATGGGTCACGCCGGTGCGATCGTCGCAGGCGGCAAAGGTGGCGCAGAAGACAAGATCGAAGCCATGAAATCGGCTGGCATCATTGTTGCTGATAGCCCCGCAACCCTGGGCGAAGCCGTTCTGAAGGCTATCGAACTGGGCTAAGGCCTACTGGTGCCCCGCCACCCGTGGGCATCGCACAAAACGCACAGCCCGCCCGAAGGACGCTTCGGGCGGGTCCAACCTAAACAGGTGCACCCAAATGACCGACCAATCCCCGAACGACCAGTTCCATGCCTCGAGCTTCCTTCAGGGGCATAACGCCGAGTACATCGAGCAGCTTTACGCCCGTTACGCCACCGACCCTTCTTCGGTCGATGAATCCTGGCAGGCCTTCTTCGCCGCTCTTGGCGATGGTGAGGTCGACGTCAAGAAAGAGGCCGATGGTGCCTCGTGGGGCCGTACTGACTGGCCGCCGATGCCGGCTGGCGACAACGTTTGGGCTCTGACCGGCGAATGGCCCGAAGCGGCCAAAGAAGCCAAAGGCGCTGGCGACAAGATCAAAGCCAAAGCCGCAGAAAAAGGCGTCGAAGTTTCCGACGAAGCGATCAAGCGCGCTGTGCTGGACTCGATCCGCGCCCTGATGCTGATCCGCGCCTATCGTATTCGTGGCCACCTGGCCGCCGACCTGGACCCGCTGGGTCTGCACGGCCGTGAGCCCCACCCCGAACTGGACCCCAAGGCCTACGGTTTCACAGATGCCGACATGGACCGTCCGATCTTTATCGACAACGTTCTTGGTCTGCAGATCGCCTCGATGCGCCAGATCATCGACGTTCTCAAGCGCACCTACTGCGGCACCTTTGCCCTTCAGTACATGCACATCTCGGACCCCGAGCAGTCCAGCTGGCTGAAAGAGCGCATCGAAGGCTACGGCAAGGAAATCACCTTCACCCGTGAAGGCCGCCGCGCCATCCTGAACAAACTGGTCGAGGCTGAAGGCTTCGAAAAGTTCCTGCATGTGAAATACATGGGCACCAAGCGTTTCGGCCTCGACGGTGGTGAATCGCTGATCCCCGCGATGGAACAGATCATCAAGCGCGGTGGCGCGCTGGGTGTGAAAGAGATCGTCATCGGCATGCCCCACCGCGGCCGTCTGTCGGTTCTGGCCAACGTGATGAACAAGCCCTACCGCGCGATCTTCAACGAATTCCAGGGCGGCAGCTTCAAGCCCGAGGACGTTGATGGTTCGGGCGACGTGAAATACCACCTTGGTGCCTCGTCGGACCGCACGTTCGATGACAACTCGGTCCACCTGTCGCTGACCGCGAACCCCTCGCACCTTGAGGCGGTGAACCCCGTCGTTCTGGGTAAGGTCCGCGCCAAGCAGGAACAGCTGGGTGACAAGGCCCGCGAACAGGTTCTGCCGATCCTGCTGCACGGCGACGCCGCCTTCGCAGGTCAGGGCGTTGTGGCTGAATGCTTTGGTATGTCGGGTCTGGTCGGTCACCGCACCGGCGGCACCATGCATATCGTTGTGAACAACCAGATCGGTTTCACCACCGCGCCGCACTTCTCGCGCAGCTCGCCCTACCCGACCGACATCGCCCTGATGGTCGAAGCGCCGATCTTCCACGTGAACGGCGACGACCCCGAGGCTGTTGTCCACGCGGCCAAAGTGGCAACCGAATTCCGCCAGAAGTTCCACAAAGACGTGGTCATCGACATCTTCTGCTACCGTCGTTTCGGTCACAACGAGGGGGATGAACCCATGTTCACCAACCCTCAGATGTACAAGAAGATCAAAACCCAAAAGACCACCCTGTCGCTCTACACCGAGCGTCTGGTCAAAGACGGCCTGATCCCCGAAGGCGAAATCGAGGATATGAAGGCGCAGTTCCAAGCCTATCTGAACGAAGAGTTCGAGACCGGCAAAACCTTCAAGCCGAACAAGGCTGACTGGCTGGATGGCCGCTGGTCGCACCTGAACAAACAGGGCGAGAAATACCAGCGCGGCAAAACCGCTATCAAGCCCGAGACAATGGCAGAAGTCGGCAAGTCGCTGGTGCACGCGCCCGAGTCCGTGGACATCCACAAGACCGTTGCCCGTCAGCTGGAAGCCAAAAAGCAGATGTTCGAAACCGGCGAAGGCTTTGACTGGGCAACCGGCGAAGCACTGGCGTTCGGCTCGCTTCTGACCGAAGGCTACCCGGTTCGTCTGGCTGGTCAGGACTCGACCCGCGGTACCTTCTCGCAGCGTCACTCGGCCTTCATCGACCAGACCACGGAAGAGCGTTACTACCCGCTCAACAACATCCGCGAAGGTCAGGCCCGTTATGAAGTCATCGACTCGATGCTGTCGGAATACGCGGTTCTGGGCTTTGAATACGGCTACTCGCTGGCGGAACCCAACGCGCTGACCATGTGGGAAGCCCAGTTCGGTGACTTCGCCAACGGCGCGCAGATCATGTTCGACCAGTTCATCTGCTCGGGCGAAAGCAAATGGCTGCGTATGTCGGGTCTGGTCTGCCTTCTGCCCCACGGCTTTGAAGGTCAGGGCCCCGAGCACAGCTCGGCCCGTCTGGAGCGTTTCCTGCAGATGTGTGGTCAGGACAACTGGATCGTGGCGAACTGCTCGACCCCCGCGAACTACTTCCACATCCTGCGTCGCCAGATGCACCGCAGCTACCGTAAGCCGCTGGTTCTGATGACCCCGAAATCGCTGCTGCGTCACAAGATGTGCATCAGCAAGGCCGAGGACTTCACCACTGGCTCCAGCTTCCACCGCGTCCTGTGGGACGATGCGGAACGCGGCAACTCGGACACCAAGCTGGTGTCGGACGACAAGATCAAGCGCGTGGTCATGTGTTCGGGCAAGGTCTACTACGACCTGCTGGAAGAGCGTGACGCCCGTGGTATCGATGACGTCTACCTGCTGCGTATCGAACAGTTCTATCCCTTCCCCGCGATCTCGCTGGTCAAGGAACTGGAACGCTTCCCCGGCGCAGAGATGATCTGGTGTCAGGAAGAGCCCAAGAACCAGGGTGCATGGACCTTCATCGAACCCAACATCGAATGGGTTCTGGGCCGCATCAAAGCAAAGCACACCCGTCCCCGCTACGTAGGCCGCGCCGCCAGCGCATCGCCTGCAACGGGTCTGGCATCGCAACACAAAGCACAACAAGCCGCGCTCGTCGACGAAGCGCTGACAGTCGAAGGAAACTAAACAATGACTGAAGTCCGTGTCCCCACGCTGGGTGAATCCGTGACCGAGGCAACTGTCGCCACCTGGTTCAAAAAGCCCGGCGACCGTGTCGAGGCTGACGAAATGCTGTGCGAACTGGAAACCGACAAGGTCACCGTCGAGGTTCCCTCGCCTGCAGCCGGTGTTCTGGCCGAAATCGTCGCCAACGAAGGCGAGACCGTCGGCGTTGACGCTCTGCTGGCCAACATCAGCGCCAGCGGCGAAGCTGCTGCGCCCGCACCCGCAGCCAAGGCGCCCGCAGCGGCTCCCGCTGCCGCAGCGGCTGCCTCGGTTGACGTGATGGTCCCCACTCTGGGCGAATCCGTCACCGAAGCCACCGTTTCGACCTGGTTCAAAAAGGTCGGCGATACCGTCGCGCAGGACGAAATGCTGTGCGAGCTGGAAACCGACAAAGTGTCGGTCGAAGTGCCCGCACCCGCAGCTGGCGTCCTGACCGAGATCCTGTTTGCCGAAGGCACCACCGTTGAGGCTGGCGGCAAACTGGGCGTGATCGCATCGGGCGAAGGCGCAGCCGCTGCTGCCCCCGCCGCCGCACCTGCCGCTGCCGCACCCGCAGCAGCCAGCACCGGCAAAGACGTCGAGCACGCGCCCGCCGCCAAGAAAGCCATGGCCGAGGCCGGTCTGACCGCCGCTCAGGTTCAAGGTTCGGGCCGTGACGGTCGCATCATGAAAGAAGACGTGGCCAAGGCCGCCGCAGCCGTCGCTGCCGCTGCAACCGCCGCGCCTGCTCCTGCTGCTGCCCCCCGTGGCACCGCAAACGCCGACGATGCAGCACGCGAAGAGCGTGTGAAAATGACCCGTCTGCGCCAGACCATCGCGCGCCGTCTGAAGGACGCCCAGAACACCGCAGCCATGCTGACCACCTACAACGAGGTGGACATGACCGAGGTAATGGCGCTCCGGAACCAGTACAAAGACGCGTTCGAGAAAAAGCACGGCGTCCGTATGGGCTTCATGTCGTTCTTCACCAAAGCCTGTGTGCACGCTCTGAAAGAAGTGCCTGAGGTGAACGCAGAGATCGACGGCACCGACGTGGTCTACAAGAACTACGTCCACATGGGCATCGCGGCCGGCACCCCGCAGGGTCTGGTTGTTCCCGTGCTGCGTGACGTGGACCAGAAGTCCTTCGCCGAGATCGAAAAAGAGATCGGTGAAAAAGGTCGTCGTGCCCGTGACGGCAAACTGTCCATGGCAGAGATGCAGGGCGGCTCGTTCACCATTTCGAACGGCGGCGTCTATGGCTCGCTGATGTCCTCGCCGATCCTGAACCCCCCGCAGTCGGGTATCCTCGGCATGCACAAGATCCAGGATCGTCCCATGGCCATCAACGGCAAGGTCGAAATCCGTCCCATGATGTACCTCGCGCTGTCCTACGACCACCGTATCGTCGACGGCAAAGGCGCTGTGACCTTCCTCGTGCGCGTCAAAGAAGCGCTGGAAGATCCCCGTCGCCTGCTGATGGACATCTAAAAACCACACCGCCCCCACCACCCGCTGGTGGGGGCACCCCGCTTCCTTGCCTGACAGGCGCCCGACAATGACGACCGAACTCACAGTCCTCACCCTCGCCGCCCTGTTGCAGGTCGTTCAATACGTCCTGATGTCCGTCCCTGCGAACCTCGAACTGGGACAAGGCAAAACCCTCGGTCCCCGCGATCCGGACCGCCTCGGCACACCGCTGATCGAACAGGTCTCACCGCGCACAGGCCGCCTCTTCCGCGCTCTGAACAACCATTTCGAGGGGCTGATCCTTTTCTCGATCGCCTGCCTCGTGATCACCCTGTCAGAGCAGTCCACCGCGCTCACCAACACATGCGCATGGACCTACCTGATTGCCCGCATTCTCTACGTGCCCGCCTACGCCTTCGGCTGGGTGCCGTGGCGCTCCTTGATTTGGGCTGTGGGCTTTCTTGCAACAACCATCATGCTGGTCGCGGCCATGCTCTGACCTGCCTTCGCTCATAACGCCAATGCCCATTCAGCTTGGCACAGATACCTCGGGGGTCCGGGGGCAGCGC
>JAYZYX010000008.1:0-6714 GCA_036139795.1 Pseudomonadota bacterium
GTGTCGGGCAACAGCTATCCATGGCGCTGGGGATTTCCGTTGCCGCCGCGCTGGTGGCACAGGTCCAACATCTGGCGGGGGCAGGGGCCAGTGCCGCGATCTCGATCGCGATGTTCGTGATGGCCGCTCTGACCGTGGTCGGAGGCGTGGGCTATCTACGCTGCCTCTATGTCGACGATGGCCGGACCATCAGCGACGCCTCACGGGGCAGAGCATCGAAAGGAACCCCATGACGTTTCCTGCCGATTTAACGAACCTTTCCGTGACTGAGGCCACCGCCGCAATTGACGCTGGCAGCTTAACGCCTTTGGACCTGTTTCACGCCCTAAGCGCGCGGATTGAAACCTATGAGCCAGCAATTCACGCCTATCTGCGCTATGATCTAAGCGCCGCTGAAACGCTGGCCCGACAGGCCACTGACCGCGCCCGCAAGGGTCAACGCCTATCACCGCTCGATGGCTTGCCCTTTGGCGTGAAGGACAATGTCTACACCACGCGCTTTGCCACGACCGCTGCATCCGCAGTCCCTCAAACCCACGACCCTGCGCTAAACGCCACTCTGGTCACCAAGCTTGAGGCACAAGGGGCGATCCTGATCGGCAAGTGCAACACGTGGGAATATGGCACCGGCACCGGCCATGTCCGGTTTGACCTGCCCATGCCGCCCGCTGTGAACCCTTGGAAGACGCAGCATTATACGGGCGGGTCGTCCTCGGGGTCAGCCGCGGCGGTCGCTGCGGGACTTGCCAGCTTTGCCATCGGCACGGACTCGGGCGGCTCGGTCAGGCTGCCTGCCGCGGGCTGCGGTGTGGTGGGCTTCAAACCCACTTTCGGGCGCATCAGCCGCCACGGGATCATGCCCAACACATGGAGCTTTGACACCCCTGGCCCCATCTGTGCCACCGTGGCAGACGCCGCCCTGATCTATGACGCCATCGCCGGATATGACGCCGCCGACCCTTCGTCGCTGGACGCAAAGGCCCCGAACACCACCGCCAACCTAGGCGCGGGGTTAGCAGGTCGGCGTGTGGGCGTGGTCCGTAACCTAGCAGGGCCGAACGGCCTGCCGGACGCCGCCATTCTGGCAGCCCTCAGCCAAGCAGAGGCAGCACTAAAGGCCCAAGGCGCACAGATCGTTGATGTCGAAATGCCCGTCGCGCCGTCCGAATTTCGCGCGATCGCGGGCATATTGAACTGGTCTGAGTGCTTCACGATCCACGAAGCCGACTACCAGCATCACCGCCACCTGATGGGCCGCGCCCTTCGTGAGAAACTAGAGTCGGGAATGTATGTGCGGGCTGTCGACTATCTATCAGCCGCGCGTGAGCGGCGGCGGTTGGTGGCTGCTGTGGATGCTCTGTTCGGGCAAGTTGATGTCCTGCTACTGCCGATCACCTACCGCACCGCGCCCCATCTTCATGACACCGAGGCCGTGCGGGATTTCACCACCGGCTCGGCTGGTAGTGTGTTTTCCCTGACAGGGCATCCGGCGATCTCGGGGCCTGCAGGCTTGGACGCAGATGGTCTGCCGGTGGCGGTACAGCTTGCCGCCGGTTTCTGTCAGGACGCGCTGCTGTTGCAAGCTGCTCAGGCCTTGGAAACTGCGCTGGACTGGCGTCCCTGTCGCGCGCCCAATTTAGCGGAGACAGCCCTATGAGTGATCAAAGCGAAGCCACTGTCCGCGCCATCTGGCAAGCAGTGGGCTGGACCCCGCCCGAAGGAGAAGAGTTGTCCCGCGCGGCAGAGGCATTCCATCGCGCCGCAGCCTTGGGTCGGGGTGTGCCGCGCACCACGGACAAGACTGTCTCGCCCATGCTTGGCCCCCGCGACGACATCAAAAAACAGGCGCAGGACTGAAACGAAAAAGGGGCCTCACTTGAGGCCCCTTCATCATCCACTAGCCAAACATCGAATTCGGAATGAACACCGCGATTTGCGGGAAGATGATGATCAGGATCAGCGCCACCACCATCGCGATCAGGAATGGGGTCACCCCTTTGAACACAGTGGTCAATGGGACGCCCGTCGCAACACCGCGCACCACAAAGACATTGAGGCCAACGGGTGGGGTAATCATGCCCATCTCGATCACGATTACGGCGACCACACCGAACCACACCGGATCAAAGCCCATCGCGGTGATGACAGGAAACACGATCGGAATGGTGATCACCAGCATCGACAGACCGTCCATGAACATCCCAAGCACCACATAGGCCAGAAGGATCACAGTCAGCGTGCCGTAGGGGCCGAAATCCAGCTGCCCCAACCCTGCACCAAGCGTCTGCGGGATATGGGTGACCGAGAAGAACGGGTTCAGGATATTGGCCCCGATCACGATCATATACAGCATGGACGAAGTCTGAAGCGTGCCCATGATAGCCTCTTTGAACCCGTGCCAGTTCAGGCGGCGTTGCGCGAAGGCCATCACCAGAACCAGACCCGCGCCAATGCCCGACGCTTCGACCGGCGAAAAGACCCCCAGATAGATGCCACCGATCGAGGCGACGATCACGAACAGCAGGGGACCTGCCTCGATCAGCAGACGGAAGCGTTCACGAAGGGGAACCACAGCGCCACGGGGGCCTGCTTTGGGGTCAAAGTAAGACACCAGCCAGACCACTCCGATGAACAGAACCATCAACAGCAGACCGGGCAGGATACCGGCCATGAACAGACGGCCAATGCTTTCCTCAGTCAGGATCGCGTAAAGAACAAAGCCTGTGGACGGCGGGATCAGGAACCCCAGTGTGCCGCCTGCGGCGATGGCGCCGGTGGCAAGGCTATCCGCATAGCCCATACGTTTCATCTCGGGCAGGGCAACTTTGCCCAAGGTCACGGCGGTCGCCACCGACGATCCCGACACCGCCGAGAACGCCGCGCAGCCGATCACCGAAGCCGAGGCCAAGCCGCCCCGAAACCGCCCGATCCACGCAAAGGCCGCATCATAAAGCCCGCGCGAATAGCCCGCGACCGAAGACACGTTGCCCAGAAGGATGAACATCGGCACGACGATCAGCGAATAGCTGGAAACCGCCGAATAGCTTTCCGTCAGCAACAGGGCCGTTGCCGAGCGACTCCCTTCCAGCCAGCCGTAGCCGAAAAAACCGACGATCAGCATGGCAAAGGCCACAGGTGTCCGCAGGATCATCAATAGGAATAGGCTGGCGATACCGATCAGCCCGACGGTGGTCTCAGTCATTTTTGCTCTCTGCCTTTCCGGTCAGCAGAAGAAGGATATCGGCGGCAAACACCCCGACGCACAGGGCCGTACCCGCCGCAAGAACCGCGTAGAACGGCCAGATCGGCAGGTTCAGCATGTTGGTGGCATCGCCCCATTCCAGCGCATCCATCGCCTTATCCCATGCCCGCAAGGTCAGCAGGCTTAGGACATAGCCAGAGATCAGACGCGACAACACATCCCCGAAGAGGCGCCCCCATCGGCCAAGCATGTTGTCAAAGACGTCCACCCGCACATGAACCTGATGCTCGGTTGCATAGGGCAGGGAGGCCATGACCAGCGCCAACGCAGTGAGCTGGACAATCTCATTGATGCCAAGGATCGGCTGGCCAAGGACGTAGCGCATGATCACGCCCACCGCCAAAACCAACACCAGCGCAATCAGACACACACCGCCAAGCCAGGCCAGCGCCAGGTTGGCGCGGGCGAAATACTTCGCCCAAGCCGATGAGGGATACGCGCTCATGGGTTACTTGCTCAGCGCGTCGACGATCGCAGCGGCATTGCCACCGGTCTCGGCCACAGCCGCGTCACGCACAGGGGCGGACAGGACGTTGAACGCCTCTGCCTGCTCGGCGGTCAGCTGGATCACCTGCTTGCCTTCGGTCTCGGCAAAGGCGGTCAGACCACCGGCAGCCGTGGCCAACTGGGTCTCATTCGCCAGAACCGAGGCTTTCTTGCCTGCCTCAATCACAGCGGCCTGCTGGTCATCCGACAAAGCATCAAATGCATCGCGGTTCATCAGAATGAAGAAGGGCGAGTTTGTGGTGTCCATGCCGTAGGTCAGGTAGCTGGCAACCTCACCCAGACGGAACGCGCGGGTGGCGGTGGTGTCGATGTAGGCCCCATCGATCACGCCGGTTTGCATGGCGTTGTAGATTTCGGTCACGGGCATCGAAACTGGCGTCGCGCCCCATGCCTCAATCACGTTGCCTGCGTTGCGCGATGGCACGCGGATTTTCATGCCCTTCAGATCGTCGGGGCTGTCGACCGCGACATCGCGGGTGTACAGAACGTTGCCCGCGCTGGACCAGAGCGAAACAAGCTGCACGCGGCGATATTCACCGGCGAAAAGATCGATGTTGTTCCAGATGTCAGCGGTGCCGGTTGCTTCATCCAGCACACCGGGCAGCTCTGCGGTCAGGGTCAGAGGGAACTGGCTGGCGGTATAGCCCGGCAGGGACACGGCCAGTTCGGCCACGCCATCAACAACGCGCGCATATTGCTCGACGGGGCCCGGCCCAAGTTCACCGCCCGAATAGATCGTCACGGTCACATCGCCGCCGGTTGCCTCGGACACCATGTCGGCAAAGGGCTGGAACGCGCCGGCAACATAGGGGTGCATCGGCGGCATGAAGTTCGCAAATTTCAAATCTTCGGCCACAACAGCGGAGCCCATCAGGGTCACAGTGGTGGCAGCGATCGCAGCAATGGTACGCATGTCGTTTTCCTCCCGAGCGATAGCGACATTGAGGGCAAGGCCCATGGCGCATTGCATGCAGGAGGTCGCCGCGCAAAACCAATTCAAAGCGCAGCCTTCATCATAAGTTTTAGCTATGTCTTGTTTTACCCTGCGGCGGTTTTGCGTAGCAAATCAAGCAAGATTGCCTGTGACTTCGTAGGTTCCCAATCCTGCCGCAAGGTCACACCGATTGCCCGTCCAGGCCAGTCACCAGCCACATGAATCCGCGCCAGAAGACCCTTTGCGATCTCGGCCTCGGCCTGCGCGCCAGAGACACAGGCGATGAAATCACCTGCCAAGAGCATTTCGCGCATAAACAGGACCGAGCCACTTTCAATGATGCTTTGCGGGCGCGCTATGTTCTTTGTTTCAAAGTAGTTATCGAATTGCCCACGGGATGGCGACCCCAGCCGCGGCACCACCCAAGATCGGTCGGCCAGATCCTCTAGCAACACCTCTTTCCCAGCCAACGGATGGTCCGGCGCGCACACAAAGGCAAGGTAGTCATGGAACAGCGCTTCTTGGACCACGTCACCGATGGGTGCGGGTTCTCGCAGGGCGCCGACGATCAGATCAATGTCCCCCCGTCGCAGGCCGGTGAGCAAGTCATCATAAGGGCCGTCGTTGATCTCGACCGGCAGGCGCGGGCGCTGCTGCCGGAACGCCGCCAGCAAGCGCGGCAAGAGAACCGAGCGGGACAGGGGCAATGCCCCGATCACGATGCGTCCCGCTTCGCCGCCATCGAACTCGGCCAGATCAGCATCGGCCTGATCCAATTCGGCAAAGGCAAGGCGGGTCGCCCGTTCCAAAGCACGGGTGGCGCGGGTCGGGATCAGGCCATGACTGGCACGTTCGAACAGCAACCCGCCCGCCTCTTTTTCCAACTGACTGACCGCCCGATGCACCGAGGGCTGCGCCAACCCCAACCGCTGAGCGGCCAGCGTGAAATTCTCGGCTTCGGTCACGGCGATCAAGGCTTGCAGTTGCGCCAGTGTCGCCGTTCGGGGCAGCCGGTCTGACACTTCACGCAGGGCAGGGTCCAGAATGGCAAAGCACCGGTTCAGGCGCCGTTCCAAAAGCGCCCCCCGTTCATTAGCAAAGACCCCTTGGCGCGTACGGGTAAACAATGGGCCCGAACTGCCTTCTTCGATCTTTTGCAGTGCCTGACTGACCGCCGGTTGCGATACCCCGCACATGTCCGAGGCCAGCGTCAAGGACTGCATCTGCGCGACTGTCAAAAACAAACGCAAATGACGCAGGTTTCGGGGCAAGGTCATAGGTTTCTCCGTAAACTCAATGGCTTTTCCGCGATGCAGCAGGAGAAGGCACGATATCAGTATAGCGAAAACTTATCCCATTGCACAGCGTTCCGAATTGCCTGCGCGGCGACCGTCGTGACAGGATGCGCCAACACTTGAAGATGAGGCTACCATGACCCCCAAAAAGACCGCGCTAGTGATCTCAGCCCACGCTGCCGACTTTGTCTGGCGCTGCGGAGGGGCCATCGCCCTGCACGCGGAAAAGGGATATGACGTGACCGTCGCCTGCCTGTCCTTTGGCGAACGCGGCGAAAGCGCCCGCCTTTGGAAAGAGGGCAAGTCGCTGGATGAGGTCAAAGCCATCCGCCGCGCCGAAGCCGAAGCCGCCGCCGATGTGCTGGGTGTCGCCCGTCTGGAATGTTTTGATCTGGGGGACTACCCGCTGGTTCTGGAAAAAGACGACAAATACCGTCTGGTCGACCTGATCCGCGACGTGCAGCCCGCCTTCATGCTGTCGCACAGCCAGTACGATCCCTACAACACCGACCACATGTACACGACCCAGATCGCCCTTGAGGCGCGGATGATCGCGCAGGCTTGGGGCCACAATCCCGGTCAAAAGGTTCTGGGGGCACCGCAGCTATATCTCTTTGAACCCCACCAGACCGAGCAGATGGGATGGAAGCCTGACCACTTCCTCGACATCACCGGCGTCTGGGACAAAAAGCGCGCCGCGATGGAGCATATGAACG
>JAYZYX010000009.1:0-3684 GCA_036139795.1 Pseudomonadota bacterium
TTTTGTTTTTTTTTGTTTTTTGTTTTTTGGTTTTTTTTTTGTTTGTTTTTTTTTTTTTTTTTGTTTGTTTTTGTTTTTTTTTTTTGTGTTTTGCAGACCATCACGCAGACCCACTTCGCGCAGGGCAACGCGGCCCTTGGGATAGGCTTTGAAAACGTCCACCATCACTTCGCCGCCCCCAACGCATCCAGAATTTCGCCGTTGTGCTGGCCGACCGAGGGGATATCGACATTGGCCGAGACCACCGGCGCGCCGTTCATCTCCAGCGGCAGGGCAGGCGCGCGGAAATCCTTCTTGTCCGCGTAATGCGAGGTGAACAGCCCACCGGGCCGGTTCACATGGGGATCGTCATACATCTCGACCGGACGGGCGACGGGGGCGAACAGCAGGTCGTTCTGCTCCATCACGCGGACCATATCTTCATAGCTGTTCTGCGCGATGACCGCCGCGATCTGCGGCAAGGTCACATCGCGGGCGGCAATCTGGGCGCTGCGGGTTTGCAGCGCCGGATCGGCCAGCAGATGCTCTAGCCCCAGCGCCTTGCACAGCTTGTCCCATTGGCCATCCGTGGCCGCGCCCACGAAAATCTGGCGGCCATCGCGGGTGGGGAACAGATCATAGACCGGCCATGAGAAGACACGTTCCGGCAGCGGCGGGCTTTCGGTCCCTTCGATATCGAACTGCACCATATGTTGGGCGACCAGCAACAGACAGTTTTCAAACAGGCCCGACCGGATCGCACTGCCCTGCCCGCTTTTGCCCCGCTGGATCAGCGCGGCCAGCACACCGAACGCAGTAAACAGCCCGCCCATAATGTCATTGGCCGAGGACCCGATCCGCAAGGGGCGCCCCGTGGGGCCGGTCATATAGGCCATGCCGGTCATCATCTGGACGACCTCATCCATCGCGGCGCGATGCTCATAGGGGCCCTTCAGAAACCCCTTGCATGAGGCGACGATCAGCGACGGATTGCTCTGACGCAGCTGCGCGGGGGCCAGCCCCATCTTGGCCAGCGTCTCATCGCGGAAGTTCTCGACAAAGACATCGGCGGTCTTCAGCAGGGCATGCACCTTGGCCAGATCGCCGCTGTCCTTGGTGTTCAGGGTGACGGACTTTTTGCCCCTGTTGAAGGTCGGGAAGAACCCCGCGCCCATGCCGGTCAGATTGCGGGTCTTGTCGCCTTCGGGCGGCTCGATCTTGATGACTTCCGCGCCGAGGAACCCCAGAAACATGCCGGTCGATGGTCCCATGACCATGTGGCTCATTTCGACAACGCGAATGCCCTCAAGTGGTCGTGCCTGTGTCATCCCGTCCTCCCAATCGGATTGCTTTGAAGGGTTATGGCGGGTAATGATCTGTCTTAAAATTATATCCTTTAGAAGGAAGCATTCTGGATGCTAGAACGCTGACATGGATACACGGCAACTTCGATATTTCGTGGCAGTTTGCCAGTTCAAGAACCTGTCGCACGCGGCAGACCACTGCAACACCGCCGCCTCGGCCCTGAGCCATCACATCGCCAGCCTTGAGGCCGAGCTGGAGACCAAGCTGTTCCAGCGCAAACCTCGGGGGATGGAGCCGACCGCCGCGGGCCTGAAGCTACTGGCCCATGCGCAGTCGATCCTGACCGCCTTCGAGACCGCCACATCCGAGCTAAAACACGGGCAGGCCGAGATTTCCGGCAACATCGCAATCGGGATGCCCTACTCGGTGATCAAGGTGATCGGCGGCAAGCTGATGCGCCGCGTGATCGAGGATTACCCCCGCGTGCGCCTCTTGATCCAAGAGGGGTTCTCCGGCGTCAGCTATGAAACCCTGCGCACGTCCGGCGTTGAGGCGGCGCTGATCTTTAACCCGCCTTCGGATTCGCTGACCCAGCGCACGCCCATTCTGGAAGAGGAACTGTATTGCATCGGCAGCCCTGCCATTCTGGGCCATGACACAACGCCGATCCCGTTCAATGACATGACCGAACTGCCCATTGCCCTGCTGAAAAACGGCACGCTTTCGCGGGCGCTGATCGACCGGCCTGCCGAACTGGCCAAGCTAGAGGCAACCGCCCGCATCCAGTTGGCCTCGATCGCCGGATCAATCAGTGCCATGAAAGAGGGACTGGCCTGCACCCTTGCCCCCAAGGTTCTGGTGGGCAGCGAGCTAGCCTCGGGAGAGTTGGTGGCCCGCAAGATCATCGATCCCAGCCCCATGCGCACCATGCATATGGTCACCGCGTTAGAGACACGGCCCACGTTCCTTTTGGAGACTATGATCGCCCTGATCACCGAACTGGTGGTCGGCGCAGTGCAAGAGGGCCACTGGGAAGGGGCGCGGCTGATTGAGGGGCGCTAGGCCTAGTCCAGCGGGATCAATTTCGCCGGATTCATCAGGTTTTCAGGGTCCAGCGCCCGTTTCACCGCCCGCATGGCCTCAAGCTGTGCGGGGGTTTTCAGCTGGCGCATCAGGTCCAGCTTGGACTGGCCGATCCCGTGTTCAGCCGAGAATGATCCCCCTGCCTGTTCCAACCGGTCAAAGATCAGCGCCTTGGCCTTGGACAGCGGCAGGCTGTCCCAATCCTGCCCGACGGCGGCCGACAGGGTGTAATGCAGGTTCCCGTCCCCCAGATGGCCCACGGTCAGGGGCGCAAAGCCCATCTGGCCCATGGCCTGATCCATCTCGGCCACGAAGGGCGCGATCTTGTTCAGGGGCAGCGAGATATCTGTGAAATAGGCCGGCCCGTTGTGCATGACCCCTTCCAGCGCGGATTCCCGCAGGTGCCACAGGTCGAGCCGCTGCTGTTCGGTCTGCGCGATCATGGCATCCGGCAGTGCGCCCTCTTCCATCAGGGTTTCCAGCAGACCCAGCACATCCTCTTCCAAACGCGACCCGCCGCCTTCAGCCTCGGCAGCGTCTGCGTCGCGGGACGAAGCGACTTCGAAGAAAATGCCGGTCTCGGGCAGGGTGTCCAAAGGGGCGCGGATATCGGGGAAGGCCCGCTGGATCGCCGCGATGATGGGCGCGGGCATGTATTCGAACGCCTCAACCGCGCCGCCGGTCCGGTCCTGCATGCGGTTCAGAAGGGACGGCGCATGGGCCAAATCCTCAAGCGCCAAGAACCCCGCCACGCGCACCTTGGGCGCGGGGGCGAGTTTAAAGACCGCAGCCGTAATGATCCCCAGCGTGCCTTCGGCCCCGATCAGCAGATGGCGCAGATCATAGCCGGTGTTGTCCTTGCGCAGCCCGTGCAGCGCACTGATGACCGAGCCATCGGGCATCACAGCCTCGATCCCCACGCACAGCTCGCGCGTTGTGCCGTAGCGCACCACGTTCGAGCCGCCCGCATTCGTCGCCAAAGCCCCGCCGATAGTGCAACTGCCCTTGGCCCCGAAGGTCAGGGGAAAGACCAGACCTTGTTCTAGGGCGGCATTCTGCGCGGTCTCTAGGATCACGCCAGCCTCAAGCGTCATGGTGCGGGCGTCGGTGTCCACCGTGCGGATCGCGTTCATACGCTCTAGCGACAAGACAACGCTGCGCCCGTCCAGCGGCACGCCGCCCCCTGCCAAGCCCGTGCGCCCCCCTTGCGGGACCACTGCGATACCCGCCTCCGCGCACAGCCGCACCAGTTGCGCAACCTCATCCGTGCTGCGCGGACGCAGCACTGCGATGGCGCTGCCCTGATATTGGCCGGTC
>JAYZYX010000010.1:0-3816 GCA_036139795.1 Pseudomonadota bacterium
AACCCCAAGATGTACAACTCCTTCACCGATGGCACCAAAGCTGCCATCGAAATGGCCGCAGTCGCCAATGGCACCGGCCTTGACTGCCCCGACGATGGCCTCGCCTTCTACCCCTCCGGCCTGCAAGATCTGGCACAGGTCTTCAAACCTGCCCAAGACGGCGGCCGCCTGCCCAAAGCTGGCCTCGTAGACATCGCCGCCAGTCAGGAACCCGACGGTCGCGAAGTTCTGAACAACATCCGCTACGGCATGTTCGTCACCTTCAAAGCACCCGATGAATACACCCGCGCCTGCTTTGAGCAATACGGCCTGCTCACGGACAAATCCGGCTGGTACGGCTCCATGTGGCGCCCCTTCCACCTGATCGGCCTTGAAACCTCGGTCTCCGTCCTCTCCGCCGTCCTTCGCAAAGAGCCCACCGGCACCTCGCGCGAATTCCGCGGCGACGCGGTCGCCACCGCAAAATCCGACCTGACCGCAGGCAGCTATCTGGACGGCGAAGGCGGATACTGCGCATGGGCCAAAGCCATTCCGGCCACGCGCTCCACCGCGATTGATGCCCTGCCCATGGGCCTTGCTCACCACGTCAAACTGAAAAACGACATCCAGAAAGACCAGATCATCCGCATGTCCGATGTGGACCTCACCGACGATCTTGACGTAGTCAACCTGCGCCGCGAGCAGGTGCGAACCATGGGGCCAAACCGCTGACAAAAACGGGCGCGGATCAAACCCGCGCCCCTCGCTTCTTTCTGACACAAATACTCGAACCGGCAAGCCGCCTGCCAAGAGCACGCCACCTCGGTAAAGAACTCCCAACTTCTTTATTGCCCAAATACTCAAAAACCGCCCGCCACAAGCGCCTCAGCCCGACGCCTTCAACGCCTCACGCAAAGACTGGGGCTGTGACGCCTTGCTCGACAGATCGAGCGAGCTCACCAAGTCCAACAGATGGCTCTTCATCAACTCTTCCGCCCGTTCTCCGTCCCGCGCTGCGAAGGCAGTCATCAGCGCATGATGGGCGTTGCTCTCGCAAAGGGCTGCACGCCGCTGCCAATAGAGAGCGATGATCAAGGACGACCGCGCTATCAACTCGGTGATAAAGGTCTCGATGGTGGCTTGATCTGCAATCCGTGCCACTTCGATGTGGAACTGCCCCGACAGATACAGCGCCCGCCCGTTATCCCCCGCGTGCAAAGCCGCGTGCTCGGCATCGATATGGGCCTGCAAAGCCACAATATCCCCGTCCGTCATCCGCACCGCAGCGGATCGCGCCGTCCGCGGCTCCAGCAGCGCCCGCGCTTCGAACACTTCGCGGGCCTCACGCACCGTGGGCTGCGCCACAAAGGCCCCGCGATTGCGCTTCAACTCGACCAGACGCCGGTGCGCCAGTGCCTGCAAAGCCGCCCGAACCACCGTGCGCGAGACCCCATAGACCTCGCCGATCTCATCCTCGCCCAGTTTTGATCCGGGGATCAGGCGATGCTCATGAATGGCCCGCTCCAGATCCAGAGCGACATCTTCGGCGGTCATCGGTTTGGTCGGTGAGTCGGTCATGGCTGTCTTTCCTATGTACCCAAACGTGGAATCACCCTGCACTGGGCGCAAGTCAGCAATTCCACTCAACCGCGTACACGAGATTGTATACGATCTTGTTGCGTTTTATGTGCACACCATCGCTGCAACCGCACAATAATCGGGCAAGTTGTGTTTCCCGACCCCGACTCGCCAGATTTTCCTGCCATTCGGTCAAAAACCCGCTCCAGCATGATCCCAACCTCAGGGGAACTGGAGCGATCATGGGACGCGAATACGATCTGGAACTGGTGAACGTCAGCAAAAGCTACGGCGACACCGTGGCGGTCAAAGGGCTGAATCACAAATTCCACGCGGGCAGCTATGTGTGCTTTCTGGGCCCCTCGGGCTGTGGCAAATCCACCACCCTGCGGATGATCGCAGGCCATGAGGAAGTGACCAGCGGCTCGATCGTCTTGGATGGCTTTGATGTCAGCGACCTGCCCCCCGCCAAGCGCGGCACCGCCATGATGTTCCAAAGCTACGCCCTCTTCCCGCACCTTTCTGTGCGGGACAACGTCGCTTTTTCCCTGCGCATGAAGGGCGTGGATCAATCAACCCGCCACAAGGCCGCCGGTGAAATGCTGGAACTGGTGGATATGTCCCAATATGCCGACCGCCTGCCGGCGCAGCTCTCGGGCGGCCAGCAACAGCGGGTGGCACTGGCCCGCGCTCTGGTCACCAAACCCAAAGTGCTGTTGCTGGACGAGCCCCTCTCGGCCCTTGATCCCTTTCTGCGCATCCGCATGCGGGCCGAGTTGAAAAAGCTTCAGCGTGAGCTTGGCATCACCTTCATCCACGTGACCCACGGGCAGGACGAGGCGCTGGCGCTGGCCGATGAGATTGTCCTGATGAACAACGCGGTGATCGAGCAATCGGGCAGCGCCCGCGATGTGTTCAATGCCCCCCGCACCGAATTCGTGGCCCGTTTCATGGGGGGCCATAACGTCATCACCTTGGACAGCGGCAAGTTCGCCTTGCGCGCCGATGAGGTAGGCGTTGGCCCCAGCGGCATGCCCGCCACCGTGACCGGCGTCGAATACCAAGGGGCCCATGTGGCCCTGAATGCCACCACTCAATCCGGCGAAGATGTCTTGGCCCTGCTGCCAGAGGCCGCCTTCTTTGACGATCCCAAAAATCCCGGCGATGCCATCGCGCTGACCTGGAACGAGGGGCGGCTGCACCGCCTCCAAGCCTGATCAACCTTATAACCAGTCCAACAAGGGAACTCCTTCATGTCTAAAATGCGTTACTCCCGTCGTGCTGTCCTGAAAGGGGGCGCTGCCGCCGTCGCCGCCTCGACCCTGCCCGCCCCCATGGTGTGGGCGCAGGAAATCAAGGACATCACCCTGCGCCAGTTCGGCACCGGCGTGTCGAACCTGAACGAAGTGGGCCAGAAGGTGAAAGAAGACCTTGGCTTCACACTAGAGATGACCGCGCTGGACTCCGACAGCGTCACCCAACGCGCCGCCACCCAGCCCGACAGCTTTGACATCGCCGACATCGAATACTGGATCTGTAAAAAGGTCTGGCCCACCGGCAACCTGCAGGCGATGGATACCAGCAAGATCAAGAACTACGACAAGATCGTGGGCATCTTCCGCTCGGGCAAGCTGACACCGGAAAGCGTGATCGCCCAAGGCACCGCGCCCCATTCGGTCGGCTTTGTCGAAGGCCCTGATGCCACCAGCTTTGCGGCGGAAGAAACCGGCTGGATGACCTTGATCCCCACCATCTACAACGCCGACACTCTGGGCATCCGCCCCGACCTGATCGGCCGCCCGATTGAATCATGGGCCGAGTTGCTGAACCCCGAGTTCAAGGGCAAGGCCAGCATCCTCGACATCAGCTCGATCGGGATCATGGATATGGCTATGGTCTGCGAAGCCATGGGCGAGATCCAGTATGCCGACAAAGGCAACATGACCAAGGAAGAGATCGACAAGACCATCGCGATCTTTACCGAGGCCAAACAGAACGGCCAGTTCCGCGCCTTCTGGAAGACCTTTGATGAATCCGTGAACCTCATGGCCTCGGGCGAGGTGGTGATCCAGTCCATGTGGTCGCCTGCCATCACAGCTGTGAAATCGCGCGGCATTCCCTGCGTCTACCAGCCCCTGAAAGAGGGCTACCGCTCGTGGGGCGGCGGCATCGGCCTGTCGAAATCCCTCAGCGGCATGGAGCTGGATGCAGCCTATGAATACATCAACTGGTATCTGGACGGCTGGGTCGGCGGCTTCC
>JAYZYX010000011.1:0-4806 GCA_036139795.1 Pseudomonadota bacterium
CCTTGGGGCGCGGGATAGCCCAAAATGCCTTTGCGGTCAATGTCAGGGCAGGTTACGCCCAATCGGGGCCAAAAACCTTCAGGCGTTTAGCATCCAGATCAAGACGACGCTCTGCCAGACGGCCGTAGCGGGCAAGGCGTTCGCGCAGGTCGGGGGTCGCAAGACAGACCTCGTCAAAGAAAGCGCGCAGAGCCTCTTCGCCCCCTTCGTCCAGTAGCATTTTGAACAGATCATGCATGTTCATGGCGTCTTCCAGCGGTTTCGTGCCCGGAGGCGCAACGGGCGGGGCCAATTCCTTGCGGTAAGAGCCCTTGCGGGCGCGGTAGTCCAGCAGCTTGCGCCAGTGGTCCCACGAATGGGCGTGCATGTGGCAAAGGGTCAGGCCGGTCAGATCCTGTTCGCCGGGGTTTAACGTGCCGTCCAGTTCCACGTTGTGGATGCGGACCATCATCTCTTCGATGCCGGTGCGGACGGCCATTTTTCCTGCCAGATGGGAGAGGAAGCCGCCGTTCAGGAAGGGGCCATACATGGGGTATATGTGGCGGGTTTCTTCCTTACGCTGATCCCACGGTAGGGCGGCGGATTTGAAGTAGGTGACGCCTTCAGGGGTGTTCTGTCCTTCGCTGGACAGGGCCTCAAGCGGGCGGATGCGGGCACAGAGGGCGCTATCCGGCAAGGCGGCCAGTTGGCCTGCCACAGGCGTTTCCGGCCAGAGGAATTCATCGATGTCGATGTGGATCAGCCAATCCAACTTGGTGTGCATATAGGCCCATTTCGCATTGGCGAACTGGCGGGCTTGGTGCATGGGCGGGCGCTGATGCTCTTCTAGCGGGCGGCGGCGGCGCCAGTATTTCTCGTCGCAGAGGATAACCTTGACCTTGGGGTGCGCGGCCAGCGCCTTTTCGGCGCGGGGGCAGGGTGTGTCCAGATAGAGCTGGATTTCATCCGCGCCTGCCTCAAGGTGATAGGCGACCCAGGTCATGATGGTCTTGGCGTTGGCCTTGACGGTGGTCACGATGCCCCAAGTGGTCATTGGCTTTTCTCACCCCGACGAGCGATGCGTTTGCGCATGGTTTGCAGGCGGCGGAACAGGGTTTTGGGATCGTCGTTCAGCATATGCAACAAATGGCAGGCCAGTGGCGCGGTGACCGGATCGGCCTGCGCATCGCGCCAGAGCGGGGCCAGTAAATTGTAATCCAGACCGCCCGATTTCAGCGAGAAGTCGTCCATGTCCATCGGCAGCCGCTCTTGCACCCGCTTGTTCAGGCCAAAGGGCGTGTCGGGGGATTTGGCGCTGAAGGTGCGTTCGAACTCATAGAGTTTCATCATCGAAAAGAGCATGTTCAATGAAGACCCGATGCGCCGTTGCCCTTCGGTCTGGCCGTGATCCGCAAAAGTGATGATGGATGAGACTAGCCAGCGCGGGTTCAATTCGGCGATCAAAGCGGGGCTTTGTTCGGCCCAGAGGCGGACAAACAGGGCGGGCGCATGATCGGGCCAAGCGCGGCGGCGCAGGTGGGCGATGAGCAGCGCGTTTAGGTGGGCAAGGACGCTGTGACCGGCCAGTTCGCGGGCCAGTGCATGGCTTTTGAACGCAAAGGATGAGGCAGGTTTGGCCAAAGCCTCGGCAGGATCGGGCATCCTTTGACGGGCCAGTTCGGCCAGATCGCACTCCAGTGGCGGCAGCCCTTCACCCGCGCGTGCGGTGAGGGGATCGCGCCGCTCTTCCCAGCGGTCGGTGATGCCTTGAAAGCCTTCGGGATAGGTCGCGTTGCTCATGGCCCGCATGGTGGGAAAGGAAAGGCTGGATTGCAAGAAGTTTGTTTTATGGCAACGGCTTGTTGGCTGCATTTCACCCATTGCCAAAAGGAAAACGCCCGCTCTTGTCAGAGCGGGCGTTTGCAGGTTTTGTTAGATCATCATCTCTTTCGTCGCGGTCAGCTTAAGCTCTGGATGGTCGCGCACGACGCGATCAATGTCCCATTGCATCCGCGTCATGTAGACCACATCGCCATCGTGATCGTACGAGATGTGCTGCTTGTTCGCGTTGACGAATTTTTCCACATCCGCCTTCGCGCCGCTGACCCAGCGGGCAGAGGTGAACTGGCTGGCCTCAAAACGGACCGGTAGACCGTATTCCAGCTCGATCCGGCTGGCCAGCACTTCAAACTGAAGCGCGCCCACAACGCCCACGATAAAGCCCGAGCCGATGTTCGGCTTGAACACTTTCGCTGCGCCTTCCTCGGCGAACTGCATCAGCGCCTTTTCAAGGTGCTTGGCTTTCATGGGATCGCCTGCGCGTACCCCTTGCAGCAGTTCAGGCGCAAAGCTGGGGATGCCGCTGACGCGCAGGGCTTCGCCCTCGGTCAGGGTGTCCCCGATGCGCAGCTGGCCGTGGTTCGGAATACCGATGATGTCACCGGCCCAAGCCTCTTCGGCCAGTTCGCGGTCAGCGGCAAGGAACAGCACAGGGTTCGAGATCGCCATCGGCTTTTTCGAGCGCACATGCAGCAGCTTCATGCCGCGCTTAAAGTGGCCCGAGGCCAAGCGGACAAAGGCCACGCGGTCGCGGTGCTTGGGGTCCATGTTGGCCTGCACCTTGAACACAAAGCCTGCGACTTTGTTCTCATCGGGTGAAATCTGGCGGGGTTCGGCGGACTGGGGCTGGGGCTCGGGTCCGTAGGTGCCGATGCCCTTCATCAGTTCCTGCACACCAAAGCTGTTGATGGCGCTGCCAAACCAGATCGGGGTCATGTGACCTTCCAGAACTGCTTGCGGGTCAAGGGCGGGCAGCAGCTCGCGCGCCATTTCCACCTCTTCACGCAGCTTTTCGAGCAGATCGGCGGGGATGTGCTGTTCCAGCTTGGGATCGTCCAGACCTTCGATCTTGATCGATTCCGCCACCTTGTTGCGGTCGGCGCGGTCCATCAGTTCCAGCCGGTCACGCAGCATGTCGTAGCAGCCCAGGAAATCGCGGCCCACGCCGATCGGCCAGCTGGCAGGCGTCACGTCGATGGCCAGGTTTTCCTGAATCTCGTCGATGATTTCAAAGGTGTCGCGGCTTTCCCGGTCCATCTTGTTACAGAAGGTCAGGATCGGCAGATCGCGCAGACGGCAAACCTCGAACAGCTTCTGGGTCTGGCTTTCCACGCCCTTCGCGCCATCGATCACCATGACGGCCGCGTCTACGGCGGTCAGGGTCCGATAGGTGTCTTCGGAAAAGTCGCTGTGGCCGGGGGTGTCCACCAGATTGAAGCGGTATTCGCCGAAATCAAAGGACATCGCCGAGGCGCTGACCGAGATCCCGCGATCCTGTTCCATCTTCATGAAGTCAGAGCGGGTGCGGCGGGCCTCACCCTTGGCGCGGACCTGACCGGCCATCTGGATTGCACCACCGTACAGCAGGAATTTTTCCGTCAGCGTGGTTTTACCAGCGTCCGGGTGCGAAATGATAGCGAACGTCCGGCGACGGGCGATCTCAGGGGGCAGGGCGGGGCGATTTGTTGTATCCAGCATGGCGGCCTCATACTGCGGAAGCCGCATTTCGGCAAGCGTGCCTCAGCCAGACGACGCGTTCTTGATCCGGTTGATAATATCCGGGTCCTTCAGCAGGTTTTCCGGCACCTCCAGCGACAGGCTGTTGGCGGTGGCTTGACCGTGCAGGGATTCATTCACGCCGCGGATCACGTCTGGGGGCAGGGCAGCCTCGGTCCTTGTGTCCAGCAGCAGGGTCTCGGCGGCGATTCCCTCGGCGTAGATGATCTGGTGTTCATCAAAGAGCAGCTGGAAATAATCCACAAAGCCGCCTTCGCGCCAGTAGACGGTTGATCCGTTTACCAGATGGCGGGCCTTGATAAGAACCTCTGACCGGCCGGTGCCAAGGGCGTCACGACGCTGGTAGATAAAGAGGCGGTGTTCGGGGCTGACCACCAGATCATGTTCGTTGTTCAGGGTGCCAGCGGTGATCACGATAGGCGCAAAGGCCCCCGTGGCGCGCACGGTGGTCTGACCGATCCACCGGATTTGCTGGATGCCAGCGTCACGCGTCAGGACACGGTCGCCGACCTTCAATGTCTCGATCGGGGCCTGCGCACCCGAGGCCATGGTGATGTGGGTGCCACGGCTGAAGGCGACACAGGCCACTTGGGCCAGCTTTTGCGCGGCCTCATCACGGTTGATACCGACCAGTGAATAGTCATCGCCGGGCATCAGGCGGGCCAAGGGCAGCAAGTACACCTCTTGCACGTCGCCCATCGCATCAATCTCAACCATGATCAGTGCTTCGGTCGTGTCGCCGCGCGGCGACATCAGCGTGATCACACTGTCCAGAATCACCAGATTGCCCGGCGTGCCGCAGTCGCTGTCGGGGGCCACCAGCGCCTTGCGACGCCCTTGGGGCAGGATCGACAGGCGCGACGGGGCGGTCTTTTCCAGACAGTAGGTGTCATCCAACGTGAGATCGTCTGCGAAGGACAGCGTATCCCCCATATTCGCGCCGCTGACCACGCAGAATTCTTCGCTGCGGTAGACCGGAAGCGACTGTGGGGGCAGGGGTTGCGCTGGGGCCTTATCGGCCATGGGGGTGTTTCCTTCGAAAGATATAGGATTACTTATCCGTTGAATCGTGTCGATTCTAGGTCAGGAATCGTAAACGATTAGGTATTTTTCTATAGAGTGACCACGAAGTCGCTGAAATAGCGGGTCAAACTGAGACCCGAGGGGAGAGAATATGGATCTGGGAATTGCCGGAAAGCGGGCCTTGGTTTGTGCGTCCAGTAAGGGATTGGGCCGCGGTTGCGCCGAGGC
>JAYZYX010000012.1:0-3694 GCA_036139795.1 Pseudomonadota bacterium
CTTTTGGTAGGCTTGATCGTGAACTCGATGCAGGACGCACATTCGCAAGAGAAGCAGCAGGATACCAACAGTTATCGGGACGATGTGACCGACCGGTTGCGCCGGATCGAAGAGGCTCTGAAAAGGCTGGAGCATCGCTGATCACATTTTCCCAAGGGTTCCCATTTGGGGCGCTACAACCCTGCGGTTAAATGATGTATGTGCGCCGTAAGCTTACGAATAAGGGCAACAGGCATATGCGGATTATACGGCTGGTTGTGGCGATGGCGCTGGTGGCGTTGGTTGCTGCATGTGCGGGCGGATCGAAATTCAAGACTTACAATGGCCCCGAGGTCACGCAGGTTGTGGTGAACAAGGGCGCACGCAAGATGTACCTGCTGCACAACGGGCAGGTGTTGAAGGACTATAGGATCGCGCTGGGGTGGATGCCCAAGGGCGGCAAGCGGTTCCAAGGGGACGGAAAGACGCCGGAGGGGATGTATTTCATCGACCGCCGGAACCCGAACAGCAAGTTCCATCTGTCGATCGGGATCAGCTATCCCAATGCCAATGACGTGGCCTTTGCCAAAGCGTCGGGGCTAAGTCCGGGGGGTGATATCTTTATCCATGGCAATTCCCGCGGCTGGCGCCGCAAGGATTGGACGTGGGGCTGTATCGCCGTCACCGACGACGAGATCGAAGACATCTACGCCATGGTCAAAGACGGCACGCCGATCATGATCAACCCCTGAGATGGGAAAGCCCGCCTTCTGGCGGGCTTTGTTTTTGTGCCTCAGGACAGCAGGCGGGCGATTCTGGCCCCATAGGCGCGGGCGCTGGTCAGATCGCCTTCGCGGGGGCCTTGGTCGGGGCTGCTGTCAGAGGGGGACGTGGCCAGAGGCCCCAGTGATCCGCCGTTCCAGTTGGTGTCCTTCGGGGTGCTGTCCATCGCATTCGCTGGCATCTGCCCCAGACTGACCCACAGCCCGCCGTGCTGCGCCGCAAGGGTGGCCAGATAGAGCATCGTGGTGGCCTTGTCCCCGTTGGTCGAGGCCGAGTTGGTGAACCCGCCCATCAGCTTGTCGGACCAGCTCTGGGTCATCCAGCGTTTGGACGAGGCGTCGGCAAAGCGTTTGAACTGCCACATGGGCGCGCCCATGTAGGTGGGGCTGCCAAAGATGATAGCGCCTGCGTCGTCCAGCGCCTGCCAGCCGTCTTCGGGCAGGTCTCCGTTCTCGTCGATCTGCCAGAGGCGGGCGGTATTGCCTGCGCCCGCAGCGATGGCTTGTGCCTGTTTGATGGTGTGGCCGTAGCCAGAGGTGAAAACGATCTCGATTGTGGTCATGGATGCCTCCTTCAGTTGGATATGAAGGCAAGCTAGGCAGGTTAATTTCTTTTAGTAAGTAGGTACCATTTGGTAACTAAAGGGGATATTTTACGAAATCTGCGAATTTTTCTCGGGTCAGGGGAGAGATGAGATGAAGGATCAGGCACCAGAAGTCTGTGGTTGCGCGGTCGAGCAGGTCTTGCGGCTGCTGTCAGGGCGCTGGACGCTGTATATCCTGTGGCGCTTGCAGGACATGGGGCCGCAAAGGTTCAACGCGCTGGTGCGGCTGATTCCGGGTGTCTCGCCCAAGGTGCTGACAGAACGGCTGAAGGCTTTGGAAAACGCAGGGCTGGTCAGCCGCCACTATGAGCCGACCGTGCCGCCGCAAGTGACCTACAGCCTGACTGACCGTGCGGTCGAGTTGCGGGCAACACTGGATCAGATTGCAGGGGTCAGCCGGTCATGGGTCGCTGAGGGGTGGCGGATGGACACCGGCTTTCCCGATAGCGCCGAAAATGGCTGACACGAAAAAGCCCGCCAGACATCCGGTCTGGCGGGCTTTTGCTTACAGAAAAGCGGACGCTGGTGTTAGCGAACGTCGGTGTAATTGGCCGGTGCGCCAAGAACCATGGTCCACCAGATCTTACCGTTTGCTTCCTGATGCCATGCAAAGCCCATCTCTGTCGCTTCACGGGACATCAGTACGGTACGGGTAACGGGATCTTCTGCCCATGCGGCCAGAGTCTCAAGCTCGGTCTCGTAGGTTTCCGAGATCAGCTCGCCCACCAGGTGATTCTGGTAGCCGACGCGGCGCACGCGGTCGATCGGCGACGAGCCGTCAGAGCCGAAGTGCCACGGGCGGTTCTGGATCGACATATCCCGCGAATGGGTCGCTGCGGCCGCGTTCAGTTGTGCGTTCAGCGTCAGCGAGTTGCGACCGGCCGCGTAACGCAGGGCGTTGACGGAATCGAGCACGTTGTATTCGATTCGGCCCGCATCGGACGGCGAGATCCGGTAAAGTTTCGGCAGCGGTTTGCCATCGGGCCCAAGATGCACGGGGGCAGGGGCCGGACTACAGGCAGCCAGAGCCGTACAGAAAACGATGAGCAAAGGGATAAAGCGGATCATAAACGCCCCATAGATTGTTTCATACGGCATACCCCTGTCAGAGTTGCGATTCAAACCCACACAGCGGGTATTCGCCTTCACTGACGTGTGTTTGAATTGCGACTGAGGCTTTTGCACCATAGATATAAGGCCAACTATACCTAATTTCGGGTTGAGCCGGAGGTTACCAATGACAGGCCGCAAGTTTCATTCTCTTTCCCGTCGAGGGTTTCTGGCAAGCGGTGCGGCGCTGCTTGCTGCGCCCGCAATCGCGCAAACCACTGCCCCGCTGGGACAGGGGACGACCGAAATGGAAAGCCGCGTCGAAAGCGGCGTGCGCCGGAATATCTCGAGCTTCCGCACGCTGGACTGGCGCCCCTATTTCAGCAGCACCACCAACGGAGCGGTGCTGGTGGATATCGACAGCCGTGCGCTGCATTTTTGGTCAGAAGACCAGAGTATCTATAAACTCTACCCCACCAGCGTTCCGCTGACCGACGATCTGACGCGTCGCGGCCGTACCGAGATCGTTCAGAAGGTGGATGGCCCGACATGGTCGCCGACCCCGTCGATGAAAGAGCGCAACCCCGAGTGGCCGGACTTTGTGCCTGCAGGTCCGGATAACCCTCTGGGAACCCACGCATTGTACCTGAGTTGGACCTATTACCGAATCCACGGCACCCACGACACGCGCAAAATCGGGCGCCGTTCGTCGAACGGATGCATCGGTTTGTACAACCAACACATTGCGGAACTTTTCGGTCTGACCAAGGTGGGCACCCAAGTGTTGCTAATTTGACGACATCGGCACGAACTCGTTGAAAGGCCCCACAAGTTAGGTTTGCAATTGGCAAAAATTGCTGTTTAGAAAATCCTACGAGGTAAGTCTTGGGTGCCTGTCATCATCCTCAGATATGGATGACAGGCTTATACTGGAGGATACTATGAAGAAACTCGTTCTGGCAGCCGCACTGGCAACCACCGCTTCGACTGCTTTCGCTGGCTCGATGGCTGAGCCCGTAATCGAAGCACCGGTCATCGTGGAAGAAACCACCACCTCGTCGTCGTCGGCAGGTCTGGTTGTTCCCCTGATCCTGATCGCCGTTCTGGCTGCTGCTGCTTCGAACTAATCTTCGAAGTCTTTTAAAATTAAAGAAGGCGGTGGGTTTCCTACCGCCTTTTTTTCTGCCTGCTGTACGGTGTTTGCCCTGCACTTTGGGGGCGGGCAAAGAAAAAGAGGGGCGCTGCCCCTCTCTTGTCCCCTTTGGGGCCAATTCACAC
>JAYZYX010000013.1:0-16941 GCA_036139795.1 Pseudomonadota bacterium
CTTTTTTCGCATCAGGCCCGTTGTCCAGCCAGAACGTCATCACTGTTTATTCAATCAGAAAGGAACCACGTTATGCTGTATTGGGCTGTAATTTTCTTCGTCGTCGCACTGGTCGCGGCAGTCTTTGGTTTTGGCGGTATTGCCTCGGCTTCGGCGGGCATCGCGCAGATCCTGTTCTTCCTGTTCCTGGTCCTGTTCGTAGTGACCCTCATTGCACGGTTGGTGCGCGGGTAACCCCGCACCATCCCTTTTTCAGTGAAACAGAGTTTGGAGGACCCCATGAAAGACGTACTTGAAACCACCCCGCAGAATGCACACGTGAACACAGGTGTCCGCGACACCGGCTCGTTGGCCGAGGCGCTTTCGGATGTTCTGGCGGACACCTATCGCCTGATGTTCAAGACCCACGCCTATCATTGGAATGTAGAGGGGCCGCTGTTCTTCTCGATCCACAATCTGACCGAACAGCAGTACGAAGACCTCTTTGCCGCAGCGGATGAATTGGCCGAGCGCATCCGCGCACTTGGTCATTTGGCACCGCTGTCGATGGCCGATATTCTGGAGCGTTCGGTGATCAAAGACCCCGAAGGCACACCCGACGCCCGCACGATGGTGGAAGATCTGGCCAAGGATCACGAGCGGATTGCCCACCGGATGCACGCGCTGATCGAAATGACCGAAGATCGCAAGGACGCGGTCACCGAAGATATGGCCACGGCCCGTTCGGCCTTTCACGAAAAGGCTGCTTGGATGCTGCGGGCGATTGCCAAGGAATGATATCCTGAAGGGCGGCGCAGCATGCGCTGCCCTCATGCTTGAGAGGCACAAACGAAAAGCCCCGCTGTTCGAAACAGCGGGGCTTTCTGATTTCCAACGGGTACGCGTCTTAGGCGTTCAGTGTCTCGGTGCTGGTAAAGAACATAGCCTGCGCCACAGCCGAGCGGACCTGATCTTCGCTGTAGGGCTTGGTGATCAGGAAAGCAGGCTCTGGCCGGTCGCCGGTCAGCAGACGCTCGGGGAAGGCGGTGATAAAGACGACGGGGCGCTCGCCAAGCTCGGCCAGAATGTCGTTGACCGCATCAATGCCCGAGGATTTGTCGGCCAGCTGGATATCGGCCAGGATCATATCGGGGGGTGACTTGCGGGCCAGTTCCACCGCTGCTGTTTTGGTGCGGGCGATGCCGGTGACCTCATGGCCCATGCTGGCGACGATCTCGGAGATGTCCATGGCGATGATGGCCTCGTCCTCGATGATCATAATGTTGCCGAGGATCGATTTCTGCATTTCTTCGCGGCCGATCTCCAGCAATTGCGCGGCTTCATCACCGGAAACGCTCATGATCTCGCCGATCTGGTTGGTGGTGAAACCTTCGATGCTGTGCAGCAACAGGGCCTCGCGCGTGTTTTTGGTCAGTCGCGACAGGCGCAACTGGGCGCGGGCCTCGGGGCCGGTGGCGCCGCTTTCATCAACGGGCGATCCAAGTGAAACCCAGATTGAATTGAAGACCTTGAACAAGGCCACCCGCGGCGAGGAACAATCTTTGAAAATAGACGTATCGGCAAGGATTGCTTCTAGCGTGGTGACGGCAAAGCGGTCACCAGAGGTCTGGTTCCCCGTCAAAGCGCGCGCGTAACGGCGCAGATAGGGCAGATCCGCTGCGATCGCCTCGGACATGCTGGCGGTACCGTTTGTAGTTGTCATCGCATCCTCAAAAAATTTTCAACTTCTATGGAACCTAAGTCGCCTGATGAGGTTTAGTTCCACGGATACGGAACAATTTTTCACGGAAGTCAGGCATGCCGGATAGAGAAAAAGATCCTTTGGGGGAACAGATCGACGCAAACTTGCGTCGTGTCTATCAGAGTATGGCCGAAGAGCCGGTCCCGGATCGCTTTATGCAATTGCTGAAGCAGCTGCGCGAGCAAGAGAAGTCCACTGAAAAAGGTGGGGCCGATAAGTGAGCGTTGCCATGGATCCCAAAGACGAGCTGATCACGCATTTGCCCGCGATGCGCGCCTTTGCCATGAGCTTGACCAGAAACTCTGCCACTGCGGATGATCTGGTGCAGGACGCGGTTGTGAAGGCTTGGTCGAACTTTCACAGTTTCGAAGCGGGCACCAACATGCGTGCTTGGCTCTTCACCATTTTGCGGAACACCTACTATTCCCTGCACCGCAAGCGCCGCCGCGAGGTCGAAGACCCCGAAGGCGTGATGGCGGGGCAGCTGTCGGTGAAACCCAGCCACGATGGCACAATGGCGATGCGCGATTTTGAGGCGGCCTTCAGCCAGTTGAACGATGAACAGCGCGAAGCACTGACCTTGGTCGGGGCAGAGGGCTTTTCCTATGAGGAAGCCGCCGAAATGTGTGGCTGTGCTGTCGGCACCATCAAAAGCCGCACCAACCGCGCCCGCAAGCGTCTGGCCGAGTTGATGCAGATGGAAGAGAACGAGTCGCTGGATTTCACCGACAAGGCGACCCTTTCGGTGATGTCAGGCAAACCCGCAGCATGATCAAAAGCATGATTGAGGCAACAAAGGCCGCGACCGGAGGGCTTGCCCTTCGGTTGATTGCCGTCATGACTCTGGCGATTTTGCCATTGGCCTTGATCTCATTCTACCAGACCGCTCAGGTCATCAAGGAAACCACGAACCTTGCGGAAAGCGTGTTGCTGGACAACACGGAAAAGGCCGCAAACAACGTGCAAAAGGTGATCCAGTTGGCCATCGGCTCGGTCCGCGCGATGGCGGCGGCGGAAAGCGTCTTTTTGTCAGACCCAGCGATTTGCACGCAGGTCACCAATGCAATCCTTGCGACCTCGCGCGAATATGTGATGGCTGGCGTGATCGAGACGGATGGCACTGTGCGCTGCGCCGCCTCGATGAGTGCGGCCGAGCAGTTTATCGGCAAGGATCTGTTGCAGAAGATCCAGCAGGGCGATCCCGATGCCGAATTCTGGTCCAGCACCCGCAGGATCGAGGAAGGCGGCCAGATCGTACTTTCCGTGGCGGTTCCGATCCAGATCAATGGCACCGTTCAGGCCTATGCCTGGATTTCGATCCCTTACCCGATGATCCATGAAATGCTGCGGATGGAAGGCAGCACCGTTGATTTGCTGCTGTTTGGCAGTTCCGGCGTGCCGCTGGCGGCGGATTTCACCAGAGAAGAGCTGCACGATTTTCTGCCCAAGGAAAAAGAGTTGGTGGATTTCGTCTATCCGGTTTCTTCCCTGCACCGCGGCTTGAACCGCGCAGGGGTGGAACGGCAGTTCGCAGTTGTCCCAATCATTCAGGACCAGATTTTCGTCATGGGCAGTTGGGAGCCCGAAGTCAGCGCACCCTTTCCGCTGATGGGACGGGTGATGGCGCTGTATTTCCCGCTGTTGATGTGGGTGGCGGGGGTAGTCGTGGCCTATTTCGGCACCCACCGTCTGGTGATCCGCCATATCCAGCGCCTGCGAGTCTGGATGCGCCTTTACGCGGCAGGCCGGACCGAGGTGGAAGACGCCCATCTGGACAACGCCCCAGAAGAGATCGAGGCCGTGGCACAGTCCTTCCGAGAGATGGCAAACCGTCTCAGCCGCCAGGAACGTCAGCGCGAAGAGGATCTGGCCGAAAAGACCATCCTTCTGAAAGAGGTTCACCATCGGGTTAAGAATAACCTGCAATTGATCTGCTCGATCATGAACATGCAGGTGCGCCATACCAAGACGATGGAGGCAAAGCGCCTGCTTCGCCGCGTGCAGGATCGGGTCATGGCTTTGGCTGCAATCCACCGGTACCTCTATACCGCGCGCAAGCTGTCGATGGTGCGTGCAGATAAGCTGCTGGAAGACATCATCAACCAGTTGGTGATTGTCGGCGGCATGGATGGCCGCCGCAGCCGCGTTAACATCAGTACCGACCTTGCGCCTGTTGAGATCACGCCCGAACAGTCGGTACCTTTGTCATTGATGGCCTGCGAGGCAGCGACCAACGCCGTCAAATACTGCGGTATCGAAGGGGGCACTGATGGGCAGCCGTGGATTTCCATAGTTTTGGGGGACCTTGGCGACAACAAGGTCTGCTTTAGCGTCGTTAACTCAAAGGGTGATGTGCTGGCCGAAGAGAAATCGGGTGTCCCATCACTTGGGTCAAAACTGATCCGTTCGTTCGCCAGCCAGTTGCAAGGCGAGATCGAGGTTGAGGACAAAGACGAACGCTACGGCGTCCATGTGACCTTCGAAGTCATGCCCGAGGAATGCCCCGACGCGAATGAGGAACCGGAAACTGTTCCCGCTGGGCTGATCCCCGCCCGTCGGCGCTGATCCGCTTATTTTTAAGGGAAACGCAGGCACAGGATGGAACCGAATCGTGTAGCCTGCGTTCCTTGTGTATCAGACAATTCTCTTACGGAGTTCCCCATGACCCGAGTGACTGCAATCGCCATCGCGGCATTGACCCTGTTGGGTCTGGCGGCTTGTGCAACCGTTGAAGGTGCCGGTCAGGATATTCAGCAGGCGGGTGCGACGATTTCCAGCACTGCGCGGAACGCTCAGAACTGATCGGGGATCCCATGTCTGTCTGGCAACATAGGATGCCACGACGCAAGGCCCTGCTTGTGGTGCCACATAGGCCCGTGCGCAAGGTCGTCGATCAGCTGCAAAAGATTGCCAGTCAGGAGTGCATCAGTGTGCATCAGATCGTGGTCTCGTTTGGCGAGGCCTCGTTTCTGCCAATCCTGATGGTGATCGCCTTGCTGCTGATCTCGCCGCTAAGTGGCATTCCCTTGTTCTCTTCTCTGTGCGGGATTTCCACGGCCTTTGTGGCGTCGCAGATGTTTATGGGACGCGATCACCTCTGGTTGCCCGACTTTATCGGGCGGCAGCAGGTGACGGGGCAGCGGTTGCGGCACGGGATACAGCGGCTTGGGGGGCTGGCGGACTGGCTGGATGATCACGCCCGCCGACGCCTGATGCCGCTGGTGCGGGGACCGGCGAAAAAGGGACTGCAACTGCTATGCGTCCTGTGCGGTCTTTGCATGCCGTTTCTGGAACTGGTGCCGTTCTCGTCGTCGATCCTTGGTGGGGCAATTCTGCTGTTTTCAACGGCGATCCTGACCCGTGATGGCGTGTTTGCGCTGATGGGACTGGGGCTTATGGCCTTTGCCGCCTTTGTGCCGATCACGGTCTTTGGCGCGGTCGCCATGTGATTTGCACGCTAAAACAAAAAGACCCCGCATCACTGCGGGGTCTTTTGATTCCGGGGAGGTTTCAGTGGGGGACATGGTGCGCCCCGGAACCATTTCTGTGTCTTAGAAAAGAATATCCGACAGGTCGTCGTCCGCAGCTTCGGTCGCAGGGGCGGGCGCTGGCGCTGCCGCCTTGGGGACCTCAGCCTTCGCCGGTGCCGCGGGCGCCCCGTCGGGACGTTCACGAAGCAGCGGCTCAAGGATTTCGTCGTGCAGCGTGCGCTCTTCTTCCATAGTGTAGGTTCTGCGCAGACGGTCTGCCGAACGGTAGAAACGTGCCTCGGCGGCCACGGTCGGGATGCGCGGGCCGGGGTTGGCGTTGCTGCCCTTCAGCGAAGCGCGCAGGTCGGTCACCAGACTGGCCAGCAGCTGATCAGCGGCGGCAACAGCGCGGGCCAGTTGCTCGGCGTCGCCCGACAGGCGGGGCAGCAGATCGCTCAGGGCGTGGGCCAACGCGGGCAGAACCTCGACGGCAGCTTCGCCCAGATGTTGGGCGTTGGCGTCAATGCTGGAGACCTGCATATAGCCGTTCAGCTCGGATTTGGTCTGCTCATATGCGCCGGTAAAGCTTTCGAACAGCTCGGGCACCGTGGACACGACCGAGTTCACCTGCTGCGAGATCACGATCATATCTGCCGCTGCACGCCCTTCGCGGGCACAGGCGATGATCGTGTTCAGCGAGGCCAACTGCATCGAGAAGGCCGCATTCCCCAGCTCTTTGCTGTATTGGTGCAGAGCGTTCTCATAGTCGAAAATCGTGGTCATGCAGGTCTTGGCGTTGTCCGAGCAGCTGCTGACCGAACGGAATTGTTCCAGACGGGATTCCAGATCGCTGGAGTCTGCCACCATGCCCTGTCTGCCCCGGAAGGACTTCTGCAAGGCGCTACAATGGGCGCTGTAGGTCTGTAGCTCGGACGCCAGACCGGACAGGTGCTTTACGCCTTTCTCGGCCGACTGCAACGTATGCTCTGCCGCTTGCTGCAACTGGGCACGGGCCATCTTGCGCAGGGCATTCTGTTCTACCGAACCTTCGGGGAAGCTGCGGGCTTCGTTCAGGATTTGCTGGATGTGCTCGGCGCGCTGGCGGGCGCGGTCGCCGATCTGAAGAACCTCGATCACGCGCATCACGTCGTATTCGATCCGGCCCAGATAGTCGGACAGCCACTTGGCCCCGTCCTGAGACGAGGTCATGCCACGGTGCAGGGTGCTTAGGATTTCATCGGTGCGCACCATGTCGGGCAAGGACCGGTCGGCCAGCATAACTGCGCGATCCTCTGCCATAGCGGTCAGGTTGGTCAGCGCGCGTGTGATGGATTCTGTCGCCTTTAGCATCTCGGTCACCTGACCCGAGGCGCTTTCGGTAATGCCCGAGATATTCTCGGCCAGACGGACCAGTTGTTCGCCTTGCTTCAGGGCGCGGTGGCCTTGCGCGATGATGCGGGCGTTCAGGGACACGATCCCGGCCGAGTGGATGTTCTCGGCCAGATCCTTGAGGTCCGCGTTCATCTTGCGACGGTTGGCGGCGATATGATGCACAAACCCCTGGCTGGTCTGGATCATCGCATCGATGGACTGGCGCAGTTGCTGCACTTCGTCCAGCCCCTCGGACACCTTGGTCAGCTTGGCAGGGGTTGTGACCTCGACCAGTTGGCCCACAGCGGTTTTCAGACCGGTGGCCTTGTCCGAGGCCGTGAAAAGGTTGTCTGTGACCCGGCTGAAAACAGTCTCGAGCCGGAACAGGGGGCTTTCGAGAATGTTTCTGAAGTCCTGATGTGCCTGATGCGCCATGGTGGTCTTCCTGTGGTTATGCCCGTGCAGTGACGCCGGACGAGAATTTCATAATTTCCTGCGCGATGGCATTCAGATGCACCTCGCGCGAGGCGCCGCCACGCAGCACGGCCTCACGGGGCATGCCGTAGACCACGCAGCTGGCTTCGTTCTGGGCGAGGGTGACAGCCCCCGCTTCTTTCATTTCGACCATGCCTTCGGCACCGTCGTCGCCCATACCGGTCATCAAGACCCCAAGCACGTTCGAACCTGCCTCGATCGAGACCGAGCGGAACAACACGTCCACCGACGGGCGATGGCGGCAGACGAATGGACCGTTCACCACGTTGCATCGGTAGTGGCGGCCTTCGCGGGTGATGGTCACGTGCGAATGACCGGGCGCGATCAGCGCCGAGCCCGGTTCAAGGATGTCGCCTTGGGCAGCCTCTTTGACGTTGATCTTGCACAGGCCGTTCAGGCGGCGGGCGAAGGCTTCGGTAAAGCGTTCGGGCATGTGCTGCACGATGATGATCGGTGCGCAGTTGGGCTCCAGCTTTTCCAGTACCTGCGCCAGCGCGTCTGTCCCGCCGGTCGAGGCCCCCATCGCCACCAGCGGCGGCGTATTGATCGGGGTACGGGTGTTGGCGCTGCGGCGGGGCATGATGACATCGGCCGACAGCTTTTTCTCTGCGACCAGCGGCTTGGGCGGGGCAGGGGGCGGAGGCGGCGCTGCGGCAGCCGTCCGGTTCGGACGCACCCGCGCATGCGAGGCTGCACGCACCACGTCACAGATGCGCATCTTGGCATCATCGGAAATGGTGTGACCCAGATCGCCCTTGGACAGCACTTCGACCGCGCCCATCGACAGGGCTTTCAGGGCCGTGTCCGATCCGGCAGCCGTGTGGTTCGAACAGATCACCACGGGAAGCGGATGCTGGGACATGATCCGGCGCAGGAAGGTCAGGCCGTCCATGCGGGGCATCTCGATATCCAGCAAGATGACGTCCGGCAGGCCGTTCTTCATCTTTTCAACCGCATCGAAGGGATCGCGGGCGGTATCGACGACGCGAATATCCGGCGCACGCTCAAGCATCATCTTGAGCATGGTGCGGGCGGTGATCGAGTCCTCGACGATCAATACCTTGATTTTGTTTGCGTTGCTGTCAGGCATGTTCACCCCTTCTCTTTACGAAAAACGGCAGCTGCGATTTGTTTTAAGCGATTGTCGCGAACAATCATGGATTCCGAATGGCCTACGAAGAAGTAGCCACCAACCTTCACATGGTCAGCAACGGATGAGACGACCTTGCACTGGGTCGTATCATCGAAATAAATCAAGACGTTACGTAGAAATGCCACGTCGATGTCCCTATCCAGCGGGAAGTTTCCGTGGATCAGGTTGAGTTGTTCAAAGCGTACTTTTTTACGCAGGTTTTCGACGACACGGCCGCAAGGATTGCCACGGCTATCCTGACCGGGGACGAAATAACGCTCGCGGAAACCTTCGGGAACGTCCCGCAAAACGTCCTGCGGATAGACGCCTGCGCGGGCCTCTTCCAGAATGTTCGGAGAGATATCGGTGCCTAGAATCCCGTAGCGGAACGCAGGAGCAACACGCTGGTATTCGGCCAGCAACATGGCGGTTGTGTAGGCCTCTTGCCCGCTAGAGCTTGCGGCGCTCCAGAACTTGAAGGGCTTTTCGGTGTTGTGGGCGGGCAGGATGGTGTTTCGCAGCAGGTGAAAGTGCGCCGGTTCGCGGAAGAAGTCCGTCTTGTTCGTGGACATCAGGTCCACGATGTGGGGCAGTTCTTGCTGAATGCGGTCTTCCTCGAACAGCAGCTTAAGATAGCTATCCAGATCAGAGTAGCCGAGCGTGCTGTAGCGACGGCGCATCCGGCCATCGATCATGTTCTGCTTGGTTGCCGGCATCTGGATGCCGGTCACGCGGGTGATCAGATCCCGAAACCGCCCCTTCAAATCACCACCGGGTGCGGTGTTATTGGTGGGCATCGGGATCATGCGTTGACCGCCGTGTTCGCGTCCAGTTCCTTATGGGCGGCTTTCAGGCTGGCAACGACTTCGGTGCTCATCATGCGGTCCAGATCCAGAACGCTGATATACTGGCCTTCACGGCGGGCCAGACCGCTGACGATGCGGCGGTCCCAGTTCAGGATGGTGCCGGTCTCAATGGGTTCGATCCGGTCGTTGTCGAACGAGGCAACCTCAAGAACCTTGTCCGTGCGCAGGGCAAGGATCTGTTCTTTGTCGCCAGAGTTGACCATCAGAACGATGATACGGGTGTCCAGATCGTCCGCCCGTGCCGCCTCTGACAGCAGGGTGCGCAGGTCGATCACCATGATGCTGTCGCCGCGCAGGTCGATAAAGCCCATGATGTATTTTGGCGCCTGCGGCAGAGGCTGGATGTCGCGGGCGTCCAGTATCTCGCGCACGCGGTCAACGGGGACGGACATATGCTGTCCGGCAAGCTGAAAGATCAGGTAGGTGCCCGCGGTTTTCTTCGCTTCGACTTGGGTACTGATACGTTTACGCATTACGGATCTCCGGCTTGAAATCGATAACTTTGCCATCGTCGGCATCGGCCATTTCGAAGGAAAAACCTCCGTCAGAGGGACCATTGCCGAAGGCAGGGGCGGGCTGGCTAGCAGCATGGGGCGCTGCGGGCGTAGGTGCAGGCGCTGCGGGCTCTTCCAGTTCAAACGTCATTGTTGTGGGATCATCCTCGCCGGTCCGGAAGAACGAGATCGACGAGCGCAGCGTCGCGGCCTGTGCGGCCAGCTCTTCTGCGGTGGCCGACATCTCTTCGGCGGCGGCGGTATTGGATTGGGTCACGCGGTCCAGATCCTGGATCGCACCGTTCACCTGACTTGCACCGGTGTGCATTTCCCGGTTCGCCAGTGAGATCTTGCTGACCAGAGTGGCGGTGGATTCGATCGCGGGCACCAGACGCTTCAGCATCTCGCCTGCTTCTTCCGCAGCGCTCATTGTGGTGCCCGACAGTGCGTTGATCTCGCCTGCCGCGTTCTGGCTGCGTTCGGCCAGTTTGCGCACTTCGGAGGCCACAACCGCAAAGCCACGGCCATGTTCGCCCGCACGGGCAGCCTCAACAGCGGCGTTCAGGGCCAGCAGGTCGGTCTGACGGGCGATCTCTTGCACGACGTTGATCCGATCAACGATGGTGCGCATGGCGATGACGGCCTGTTCAACAGCCGCACCGCTGGCACGGGCATCAGAGGCGATATTCTGGGCCATCTCTTCGCTCTGGTTGGCGTTCTCGGCGGTGGTGCTGATGTTTGCGGCCATTTCCTCGATCGAGGCCGAGGCCTCTTCTGTCGAGGCGGCTTGCTGGCTGGCCACTTTGCTGAGGTCTTCCGAAGTGGTCGCCATCTGGTTCGCACCGGTCGAGACGTTGGACGCGCCCATCCAGACCTCTCCCACGACGCTGCGCAGACGCTCGACCATGGTGTTGGCGTTGATCAACAGTTCGGTGATCTCGTCGCGGCCATTGATATTCGCGGTTTTAGTCAGATCGCCCTCGGCCACAGCGCGGGTCAGGTTTTTGGCGCGGTTCAGACCGCGAGTGATCGAGCGGATGATCCAAAAGGTCGCCAGAATGCCCACCAGGATGGCAGTGCCTGTCATGATCAGGATCAGCATCTGGTTTCTTGCAAGTTCTTGGTCAGCGGTGTCGCTGGCGCGCTGGATAGCCGCCGCGCCGATTTCGGCCATCTTTTCGCCGATGACAGTTGTGCGTTCTTCCAGCCCGGGGCCGTCTTCGCGGATCAGCGTGACAGCGGCTTCGGCATCGTTGAACAGCATGTTCGCCTGAATGTCGCTGAGCATAGCGTTCAGATCGTTCCGGACCCCTTCATAGTCTGCAACCAGTGCCAGCCCCTCTTCCGAGGCCCATTCCCCGCTGCTGAAATGTTTAGTGGCCAGTTCCAGAAGTTCGGTCTGATTGTTTCGGATGGTCGAAATGTCGCCGTCAATGGCCATACGGGCCTGTGCATCTTGGGTCAGGATATAGTCCCGCAGCAGCATTTGGTATTCGTCCTGCAGGTCCATCATCTCGCTTGCGATGTGGGTTTGCTCCAGAGCTTGTTCCAGAACCTTTGCGGCATTCGCCCGCATCGTGGCTTGCTCTGATTGGCCCACATAGCCGGAGGCTGCCGACAAAGAGATCAGCAACAGGCAGGTAAACGCGAGCTTCGCTTTAATAGATAGAAACATCCGTCTTCTTTCGTAGCTCAGGCGACTGCGGGCGCGGCAAGTTGGGTTTCAAAGATGAATTCCATGTCCGGCAAAGCGACAAAGTCACCTTCCCAGCGGGCAAGTGCATAAAGCGTGCCGTTTGGCCAACGGCTGCCCACGGGGGGCACCGGACGGATGGTGTCTGCATCCAGCGATACGATGGCATGGACACGGTCCGCGATGACGCCAACGGTCAGGGGGGCCTCGCCGTGGGTGGTCTCAAGGATCAGCACGCGGGTTTCGCGGGTAAAGTCGCTTTGCTCGATGTTGAACATGGGGCGCATGTCCACAACGGGCAGCACGACGCCGCGCACATTTGCCAGACCGGCCGAGAAGTTGTCGGCGCAGGGAACGCGGGTGATCTGCGGCGGCTCTAGCACTTCGCGCAGGATGTCGGTGGGCACGGCCAGACGCTCGTCTCCCATTTCGAAGATCACGACACTCTGGATACGCTTGGCCAGATCGGCGGGGATTTTCTTGCTCATGCCGCTTTGCCTTTGTTGGTTTCAATCTGCTGGCCACGATTGACCATGTTCACCACGTCAAGGATCAGTGCGACGCTACCGTCGCCAAGGATCGTTGCCCCCGAGAAGATCTTCAGGCGGCTGTGGACGGGCGAGAGTTGCTTGATCACGGTCTGGTTGGTGCCGATGATCTGGTCGACGATCAGACCCACGCGGGTATCACCGGTGCCGACAATGACGATCTTGGGATGGGTCGGTGCCTCCGAGGTGCTGCCGAACATCGAGCGCAGCCGCAGGACGGGCAGCATTTCATCGTTCAGCACCATCGTGTCGGTGGCATCAAGGTTGTCTGCCATATCTTCCGGCAGTTCCAGAATCTGTTCGACTGCCAGCAGCGGGATCGCGTAGCGCTCGCCTGCGACATCGATCAGCAGGCCTTCGATGATGGCCAGCGTCAGGGGCAGGCGCATGGTGAAGACGGTGCCTTCACCGGGTTCGGATTCAATCTCGATCGTGCCGTTCAGCGACTCGATGGCCTGTTTCACCACGTCAGCACCCACGCCGCGACCCGATAGGGCCGTGACCTGCGCCGCAGTCGAGAAGCCAGGTTCCAGAACCAGTTTCAGCAGATCGCGGCGGGCGATATCGCTGTCTTCGGTGATCAGGCCCCGTTCGATGGCGCGCTTGCGGATGGCCTCTTCGTTCATGCCGCGACCGTCGTCGATGATCTCGATCACCACTTCGGCGCCTGCATGGCTGGCCGACAGAATGACCTGCCCGCGCTCGGGCTTGCCTGCTTTGCGGCGGGTTTCGGGGTCTTCCAGACCATGATCGACCGAGTTGCGCAGCATATGCACCAGCGGATCGGTCAGACGTTCCACAACGGTTTTGTCCAGCTCGGTCTCTTCGCCTTCGACAATGAAGTCGAAGTCTTTTCCGGTGGCGGAGGCCAGATCGTGGGTCAGACGGCGGAAACGGCCCATGATTGATGACAGGGGCGTCATGCGCAGGGCCATCGTGGAATCGCGCAGGCCAAGGGCCAGACGCTGGATGTCCTCGACCACACCGGACAAACCTTCGTCGGTCAGGCGGGCGGCGATGGCGGCCAGACGGGCCTCGGCGATCACCAATTCGCCCACGCGATCCATGATCAGATCAACGCGGTCGGCAGAAACGCGCAACTGCGTGACGGGTGCCTTCTGGCCGGTGGCTTTCGCCTCTTGTTTCGCCGCAGGGGCGGGGGCCGCAGCGGGGTCAGGGGCCGCTTTGGGGGCCTCTTCAGCCGCAACCTCGGCAGCGGGGGCAGCAGCCTCGGCCGCGCCTTCCTTTTTGTGGGCGGTCAGGGACAGTTCCATCTGGTCTTCGTGGAACATGAAGACGTCGCGGATGGCGTCTTCCTTGATCGTACCGGGCAGGATGACCTGCCATCCGGCATAAAGCTCGCTTGGGACGAAGTCTTCAAGTTCGGGCATGCGGTCTGTCAGCATGCGGCAGGTGATGTCCTCGCCGCCAACCTCGCGCAGATCATCCAGCATCCCCATCGGGTTGCCGCCGATCTCGACAAAGTCTTTGGGCAGGTGGAACACCAGTTCCCAGTGATCCACTTCGCCGCCAGCTTCTGCCTTGGGTGCGGCGGCGGATGCCCCGCCACCCGTCGCGCCGCTTTCAGTCACGGCGCTCAGTGCTTCGGTCAGTTCAGCGTCCAAGGCAGGATCGGGGTCGTTGCCTTCCAGAAGGTCGGCAATCAGGTCATAGGCCCGCAGCGATACCTGGATCAGGTCCGGCGTGATGACCGACTTGCCCGAGCGGACCGCGTCAAAGGCCGCTTCGAAGTTATGCACAAATGCTGCAAGGCGCGTGAAACCGAACATCGCGCCTGTGCCTTTGATGGTGTGAAGATCGCGGAAGACACTGGCGACCAGCTCCATGTTGTCTGGCGTCTCTTTCAGGGTGAGTAGCCCCGACTGGAGACTTTCCATCAGGGCTTCGGCTTCCTGACGGAAGATTTCCTGTGTTTCCGCGTCCATCATTATCCAGCTACCTTCTTCACAACTGCCAACAGTTTTTCCTGCTCGAAGGGCTTTACGATCCAGCCCAGAGCGCCTGCCGAGCGCGCGCGCTCTTTCAGGCCGCCTTCGCTTTCGGTCGACAGGAAGATGATCGGCACGCCCTTGCTGCCGGGATCGCTACGATAGGCTTCGATGAACTCGATGCCGGTCATGTTGGGCATGTTCTGGTCGGTGATGACCATGTCGTAGCGACGGGCTTTTGCCGCCTCCAGACCTTTGGCACCATCCACGGCCTCGGCCACTGTGTAGCCAGCTTGTTGAAGCGTCATCGAGACCATCCGGCGTACGGAGGGCGAGTCGTCGACGATGAGGATTTCTTTGCTCATGTTTCTTTTTCCAATGTCATATCTGTGGATCAGTTCGACGAAGCGGCAAGTTCGTTCATGGGAACCCCCGCCTTTTCGAATGCCTGAGCCAGTCGCGGGATTGCCTTCAGCGTGTCTTGCACGGCGGTTGCTGTAATTGCTTTGTGGTGCAGGGCTGCTGTCAGCAGTTGGACCAAGCCGAACAGAACGGCTTCGTTCGTGGTGTCATCGACCGAGACGTCCAGATTGATGCCTCCGGACGTTTCCAGACGGGCCAGATCGGCGCGAAATGCATCCAGGTCATCCAGACCTGTTTCATAGTCGGTCGACACTTTGATCGTTTTGTCTGCCATATGTTCCCCCGGATGCAGGCTGAGTCTGCTGGTTTACGCGACATCCTAATTTTGTCTGCGCAGCGGGTGTTCCGCATCCTGTTAAAACGTCTGGTAGAACGGTCGCCTTATACCCCGAACGTGTAGGGTCGGGTGTCATTCGATCACGATGGGGATAGGAACCTAGCCCTAAGGCGCTATTTTCAAACCGGAAAACCGCCGCCAGCAGGGGCTGACGGCGGTTTCGCATTTTCGAATCTATCCCGAAGGAGAGCGCGGCTTATGCCAAAGAGGGCAACCACAGCACAATCTGGGGGAAAGCCACCAGAAGCGCGATTGTGACCGCATCGGCGATAAAGAACGGTGTGACGCCTTTGAACACGTCCTGCACGCTCAGGTCATCGCGGACCCCTGCCACCACAAAGCAGTTCAGCCCGATGGGGGGAGTGATCAGGCAGAACTCCGCCATTTTCACGACCAGAATGCCGAACCAGATCGCGCACATGGGACCGGACATGCCAAAGGTGCTGTCGGCGGCGCTGACCATCTCGCCCCCGTTCAGGGCCATGACGGCGGGGTAGACCACCGGCAGGGTCAGTAGCAGCATCCCGATGGCGTCCATGAACATCCCCAGCACCGCATAGGCCAGCAGGATGCAGACCAGAATCAGCATCGGGCTATAGTGCAGCGACGTGATCCAGTCCGAGAACGCATGGGGCAGATCGGCAAAGCCAAGGAAGCGCACGTAGATCAACACGCCCCAGATGATCGTAAAGATCATGGCCGACAGCTTTGCGGTCTCGATGATCGCGTCCTTGAATTCGGCCCAACGCATGCCGCGGAACAGCGCCATCAGAAAGATGATGAAGGCCCCGATCGCGCCGCCCTCGGTGGGGGTGCCCCAAGCGTCGCCGCCGAAGGGGTTGTAGACAAAGAAGATGATGATCACGACCACCGCCACGATAGGCAGGGCAGGGGGCAGCGAAGCGAAACGTTCGCGCCAAGTAAAGCCGCGCACCGCGGGACCAAAGCCTTTGATGGTCAGGGCAAGGCCAACGATCAGGATCCCGTAGATCACTGCGCTGAAGGCACCGGGGATGAAGCCCGCCAACAGCAGCTTGCCCACGTCCTGTTCCACGATGATCGCGTAGATCACAAGGATGGCCGAGGGCGGGATCAATGAGGCCAGCGTACCACCTGCGGCCACAACACCTGCCGCAAAGCGCTTGTCATAGCCGATCTTCAGCATCTCGGGGATGGCGACGCGGGCAAAGACTGCAGCTGTCGCGACCGAGGCACCGGACACCGCCGCAAAGCCCGCCGTCGCGAAGACGGTGGACACCGCAAGGCCACCGGGAACCCAAGCGATCCAGCGCTTGGCGGCTTCGAACAAGGCGCGTGTGAGGCCCGCATAATAGGCCAGATAGCCGATCAGGATGAAGGTCGGGATCAGGCTAAGGGCCTGACTGGCCACCTTGCCGTGGGGGACCTGTCCGGCGGTTTTGACCGCTACGGTCAGCGCCCACATAAACTGTTCGGGGTCCATGCCCTTCTTGGCCCAGAAGATCCAGATCAGGCCGACCAGACCCGCCATGGCCGCAGCAAAAGCCACGCGCATGCCCAGAAGGACCATGACCATCATGCCGCCTGTAACCCACAGGCCGATTTCAATGCTGTCCATGATTAGTCCCTGCCTTCGATGTGTTCAGCCTCGGCGGCAGCCTGTTCGGCGGCGCTTTGGATCAGGGGTACGGCGACGGGGCTGTCGGTGCCTGTGACGATGGCTTTTCCATAGCCGATCAACTGGATCGTGCAGCGCAGGCACAGGACGAAAAATGCCACGGGGGCCAATAGCTTGGCTGGCCAGATCGGTAGGCCGATGTCGATGGTACTGTCGCGGCTCCACAGGGGTTTGGTCATGTCAAAGCTGCGGTCAAAGTGGGCCCAAGTGCCCCAGACCAGCATCACCATCAGCAAGAGGACCAGCGCGGTCGTGATAAACTCGAACAGCCACAGCGCACGGCCCGACAGACGCGAGACCAGAATGTCCATGCGGATGTGACCGCCATCGCGCTGCACAAAGCTGATGCCCATGAAGGCGATCAGCGGCATCAGCTGCTGGATCCAGTCCACATAGCCGGGCAGGGGCTGGTTAAAGCCGTTGCGGCCGGTGACAGACACCACGGCCAACACCATCAGGCCAAAGACCGATAGCCCCGCCAGCAGGGCCATAAAACGTTCAAGACGCAGCAACTTGCGGTCCAGATGGCTAAGCAAGCTGTCGTCGGTCAATACTGCGGCAGAGCCTGCCATGCGCATTCCCCGTTTCTACAGAATGGACAGGCCCCGAGGTCATCCTCGGAGCCTGCAACATGTTGGATCAAATCCGTTGGATCATTTGCGGGCGTTGGCCAGCGTGGTGTTCACCAGATCATACAGCTCTTGTGCAGGCAGGCCCTGCGCTGTCATGTCTGCGATCCAAGCGTCGTGGATGGGTTTGCCGGCT
>JAYZYX010000014.1:0-11210 GCA_036139795.1 Pseudomonadota bacterium
GGACGACGAAATCCCGTTCTAAGGTCTTGGAACGCTGGAATAATGGAAGGGCTGCGGGAGCGGCCCTTTTTTCTTGGGCGGGTCTTTTGGTAACGATCAAGGTGCCGTGAGTATTTTTACAATAAGGAAGTTGTATGTCCGCTCCCAAACGACAGGCGCCCGCGCGGGTGGGCGCGGGCGGGTTTTGAGTATTTTTGCAATAAAGAAGCCGGTGGGCCCTCGTTTGTTAACGGGCAGCGAGTGCGTCTTGTAGCAATGTGCGCACCGTGTCGCGCGGCACGTCCGAGGTCACGAAGGCCTGACCGATGCCTTTGGCAAGGATGAAACGCAGCTGGCCATCGATGACCTTTTTGTCCTGTCCCATCAGAGTCAGGAGGGTATCTGCATCGGGCAGCTCGCCAGGGATGTCGGCGAGGTCGGTTTTCATCTTCATCGCCTTGAGGTGGGCGCGGACCCGTGAGGGGTCTTCCTGAGCGCAAAGGCCGAGGCGGGATGAGAGTTCAAACGCAAGAGCGCAGCCGATGGCAACGCCTTCCCCGTGAAGGAGGCGGTCCGAGTAGCCGGTGGCGGATTCTAGGGCATGGCAAAAGGTATGACCGAGGTTCAGGAGGGCGCGGTCGCCTTGTTCGGTCTCGTCCCGCAGGACGATTTCGGCCTTCATCTCGACGGAGCGGCGCACGGCGTAAATGCGCGCGGCGCTATCGCCAGCGGCCATTTTGGGTGCGTTCTGTTCCAGCCATTCGAAGAAATTGGCGTCGCCCAAGAGGCCGTATTTCACAACTTCGCCGTAGCCAGCGAGGAAATCCCGTTCGGGCAAGGATTGCAGAGCGGCAGTGTCGGCAAGGACCAACGAGGGCTGGTGGAACGCGCCCACAAGGTTCTTGCCCTGTTTGGTGTTGATGCCAGTTTTGCCCCCGACCGAGCTGTCCACCTGCGCCAGAAGGCTGGTGGGGATTTGTACAAAGCGGACGCCGCGGCGCAGGACGGCGGCGGCAAAGCCTGCCAGATCGCCAATCACGCCGCCACCAAGGGCGACGACCACATCGCGGCGCTCGACCTGCTGTTCCAGCAACCATTCCACCGCATGCGAGAAATGGGGCCAGCTTTTGGTGGATTCTCCCGCGGGCAGTTCCAGCGCGGTCATTGTGATGCCTTCGGCGGCAAGTCCTGTGCGCAGCGCCTCAAGATGGGATTTGGCGACGTTGATGTCCGTCAGAACGGCCACCCGCTTGCGATGCAAGAGCGGTGCGATTTCCTGACCCGCCTGCGCGATCAAGCCTTCGCCGATGCGCACATCATATTCACGGCCCGGAAGAGGAACGGATACGGTCTCAGTCATCGCAGGTCTCCAATACGTCGGGGCGCTGTTTCAATGTCTCGATCACCTTGTCCACCATTCGGTCGATGGACTGGCGCGGCTCGGACGGGACGCGCAGGTCAGCTTTTGCGTAGACCGGCACACGGGCGTTGTAGATCTCTTCCAGCGTCTTGCGGGGGTTCTTGGTGCGCAAGAGCGGGCGGGTTGTCTTGTGGCGCACCCGGTTCCACAGGGTCTGCAGTTCCGCATCCAGCCACAGGGACACGCCGGATGTGGTGATCACCTCACGGTTGCGCTCTTGCAGGAAGGCGCCGCCGCCTGTGCTAAGGATTGCGCCGTTGGTTTTGACCAGACGGGAGATCACTTCGCTTTCGCGGGCGCGGAAGAATGCTTCGCCGTCACGCTCGAAGATTTCGGGGATGCTCATGGCTGCCGCGCGTTCGATTTCTTCGTCGGAATCCATGAATGGCACATGCAGCCGGTCCGCCAATGCACGGCCCACTGCTGACTTGCCCGCCCCCATCATGCCCACTAGCACAACCGTCTTTTTCAGCCTGTTGGTCATCGTCCCCGGTCGACGCAATCGCGCCAATTTGAATTTCGTGCCCTTCAATGACGTGAACTTACCGAAATTGCCATATATAATCGGCGGGAAAACCCAAACGTATGAGAATGAGGGACCTATGGGGCGTCTACTGAAGTGGCTTTTTTATTTGGCGATTCTTGCCGTGTTCGGCCTGATTGCCTATGCTTATGTCGGTCCGTTTCTCGGGGCTGATTTTTCGGCTCCGGCCACGCCAGTCAGCCAAGAGGTGATCCTGCATGTGGAATAAAGCCGCGTTTCTTGCGGCTTTTCTGCTGTCGGGTGCGGCCTCTGCGCAAGAGCCCATGTCAGCCATCGACTGGCTGTCCCGATCCATCGAGGCCCCGCCTGTGGCCCCTGCAGCCCCTTGGAAAGAAGGGGATGAGGCCGGTGTTCATACCACCGAGATCGAGGTCACGCGGCTGGACCGGTCTCCGCCGGATGCAGCGGGTCTTCTGGCCAGTAGTGTAACGGGACTGCCCAATTCGCTTTGGTCGTCCAGTGATGCGACAACCCTGAGCCATTTGATGCAAGCGGCCAGCCGGTCCGAGCTGCCAGCGGTGCGCGCCTTGATGTACACGCTGCTACTGGCCGAGGCCGATCCGCCACGGGCGATTCCCGCATCAGGCGATTTCTTGCAGCTGCGTGTGGACCAGTTGCTGCGTCTTGGCGCGGTAGAACAGGCCGAGGCCTTGCTGGAACGCGCCGGCCCCGAAACTCCTGCCCTGTTTCAGCGGGCCTTTGACGCAGCCCTGCTGACCGGAAACGAAGACGCCCGTTGCGCTGATCTGGATAACCGCCCCGAAATCCAGGTCCGCTATCCGGCGCGAATCTTCTGTCTTGCCCGTCGCGGAAAATGGAGTACCGCTGCGCTGGTGCTTGGCACCGCCGAGGCCTTGGGCGATCTGACGCCTTATGAAGACGCCCTGCTGTCGAAATTCCTTGATCCGGATGTCTATGAAGAGGACGACCCTCTGGAATATCCGGAAGAGCCGACGCCGCTGGAATACCGCCTGTTCGAAGCGATTGGCGAGCGGATGCCAACCGCGCCCCTGCCCCGCGCATTCTCATTTGTCGACCTGCGTCCCGTTGCAGGCTGGAAAGCGCAGCTTGAGGCGGCAGAGCGTCTGGCTGCCGCTGGGGCGCTGTCCGAAAACCGCTTGCTCGGGATTTATTCTGCGCGATTGCCTGCGGCCTCTGGCGGGGTCTGGGATCGGGTCGAGGCATTGCAGCGTTTTGACACCGCCCTGTCGCGCCGTGACAAGCAGGCGATCATGCGAACCATCCGGCCTGCATGGCAGGCGATGGCCGAAGTAAACCTGCAAGTGCCCTTTGCCCGCCTCTATGGCCCCTCGCTGCTGACGGTGAACCTGATCGGTGCCCATCAAGACTTGGCGTCCGAGATTGCCCTGCTGTCTGCCGCCTATGAAGAGGCGGCGCGCACAATTGATCCTGTGACCTCGACCGATTCCATGCTGATCGCAGCCGCCACAGGGCGTTTGCCGGACACACCGCCCGTACAGGCCCGTCTGCGGGCAATCTATGACGGCTTCCAGCAGCTTCCCTCGGCCGAGTTCCAACAGTTGATCAAAGACGGCGCGTTGGGTGAGGTGATCTTGCGCGCGATGGGCAAGCTGGCCAATGGCACCAACAGCGATCCCCGTCAGGTGGCCGAGGCACTGGCCCTGTTCCGCGCAGTCGGGCTGGAAGAAACCGCCCGCACGGTAGCCCTGCAACTGATCTTGCTGCCGACGGAATAATCCATGAACGATCACCGCAGGATCAGCGCCTTTCTGGACGCCCAAGCCGCCGAGAAAGATGCGGCCGAGAACACGCTGCTTGGTTACGGGCGTGATCTGAAAGACGTGGCGGAATGGCTGGCGGGCAAGGGGAAGGATTTCCTCAGTGCCTCGCAGGACGACCTTGAGGCCTATCTGATCGATTGCGACACGCTGGGGTTGGCCAAGGCGACACGGGCGCGGCGGCTGTCCTCGGTCAAGCAACTGTACCGGTTTCTCTATGAAGAAGGCCAGCGCAGCGATGATCCGGCGATCCAGATCTCCGGCCCCGGAAAATCCAAACGCCTGCCCAAGACCCTGAGCGAAGAAGAAGTCTCGCGCCTGATGGAGGCCGCAGCCCGGTCGGGCCGGACCGAGGCAGAGCGGGACCGCAACATCTGCATGATGGAAATGCTATACGGCACCGGAATGCGGGTGACCGAACTGGTCAGCCTGCCAGTGGCCGCCGCGCGGGGTGATCCGCAGGTTCTACTGATCCGCGGTAAGGGCAACAAGGAACGCATGGTTCCCCTGTCCGAGCCTGCCCGCGATGCGCTGATCCTCTGGCTGGACCATCGGGACGCCGCTGAAGATGCGGCAGAAGCCAAGGGCAAAGCGCCCTCGCCCTTTCTGTTCCCCTCCCGCGCCAAAGAGGGCCATATGACCCGAGTGCGGTTCTACACGCTGATCAAGGAACTGGCGGTGCTGGCAGGGATCAGTCCGGCAAAGGTCACGCCACACACCATGCGACACGCATTTGCCACACACCTGCTGGCGCACGGTGCCGATCTGCGGGCGATCCAGACGCTTCTGGGCCACGCCGATCTTGGAACCACCGAAATCTACACCCATGTTCTGGAAGAGCGCTTGCGGGCTCTGGTATTCGAACACCATCCGCTGGCAAAAGACGATTGACGCCCGACCGGCCCCTGCTTTGACAAGAAGAGACCAATGGACACTTTGAACCTAGACCCTGCCCTGATGATGACTGTCGGCGCGATCCTGTTGCTACTGGTGCTGTCCGGCCTGTTTTCCGGCTCTGAGACCGCGTTGACAGCGGCATCGCGCGGCAAGCTGAAATCGCAGGCGGATCGGGGATCGAAAGGGGCCGAACAGGCGCTGAAGATCACCGAGGACAGCGAACGGCTGATCGGTTCGGTCCTGTTGGGCAACAACATGGTCAACATTCTGGCCACCTCGCTGGCCACGGCCCTGTTCACCCGCCTGTTCGGGGAAAGCGGCGTGGCACTGGCAACGCTGGTGATGACCTTCCTTGTCCTGATCTTTGCCGAAGTACTGCCCAAGACCTACGCCATCACCAACGCCGAGGTTGCCGCCGCCCGCGCTGCGCCCTTCATCACGTGGATCGTGCGCATCTTTGCGCCTGTGGTCTCTGCCGTGCGCTTGCTGGTGCGTCTGGTGCTGCGGATTTTCGGCGTGAAGACCGACCCTGACAGCCAGATTCTGGCCGTCCGCGAAGAGATCGTCGGCGCCCTGCAAATCGGCCATTCCGAAGGCGTCGTCGAAAAGGAAGACCGTGACCGTATCCTTGGCGCGCTGGACCTGTCGGACCGCTATGTCGAAGAGGTCATGCTGCACCGTTCCTCGATCGAGATGATCGACGCCGACGCGCCAGTCGAGCAGATCCTCAGCCAGTGTCTGGAAAGCAACCACACCCGCCTGCCTCTTTACAAAGGCGATCAGGAGAACGTCATCGGCGTCATCCACGCCAAAGACCTGATGCGGGCGATGGACAAATTCCTGCGCGACCCCGAGGCCATGAAGACTTTTGACATCACCACCGTCGCGATGGAGCCCTACTTTATCCCCGACACCACCTCGCTGGACGAGCAGATGCGCCAGTTCCTGCGCCGCCGGACCCACTTTGCGCTGGTGGTGGACGAATACGGCAGCATCGAAGGCCTGATCACGCTGGAAGACATTCTGGAAGAAATCGTTGGCCAGATCACCGATGAATTCGACGCCGACGCCGAACTGCCCGTGAAAAAGGCCGAGGACGGCAACTATCTGGTCGAAGGCGCGATGACGATCCGGGACCTGAACCGCGCAACCGACTGGAACCTGCCCGACATCGAGGCCAACACCATCGCGGGCCTTGTGATCCACGAGGCGCAGACCATCCCGACAGCGGGTCAGGTCTTCAGCTTTCACGGGTTCCGTTTTCAGGTAATGGAGCGTGAGGCGAACCGGATCACCAAGCTGAAAATCCGCCCGCTTCAGTAAAGCGCCCCGTAAATAGCACCCGCTAGAAAGACCAAAGGCCGCTTATCCAGCGGCCTTTTCTTCTAGTTCCATCCATTCTTCTTCGGCGGCAGACAGCTTTTCCTGCCGCTCGACCAGTGCCTCGGTGGCTTTCTGGAATTTGAGCGGCTGCTTGGTGAACAGCTCTGGATCGGCCATGAACTCTTCCAGCTTCTTGATCTCGGCCTCTAGACGTTCGATCTCACCAGGTAGTGCCTCAAGACGGTGCTTTTCCGTGTAGGACAGACCGTTTTTGGCGGGGGCCGGTTTGGCCGCAGGCTCGGCGGGTTTGGCTTCAGCCTTGGGCTTATCCGCCTTCGGTGCTGCCTTCGCCTCGCCCTCGGTCAGGGATTTCTGGGTCTGGTAATCGCTCCAGCCGCCTGCATAGACGGTGGCGCGGCCATTGCCTTCCATGACGATGGTCGTCGCCGCCACACGGTCAAGAAAATCTCGGTCGTGGCTGACCAGCAGCACGGTGCCGTCATAGCTGTCCAGCAGCTCTTGCAGCAAGTCCAGCGTTTCCACGTCCAGATCGTTGGTCGGTTCGTCCAGCACCAGAAGATTGCTTTCGCGGGCCATGATCTTGGCCAGCAGCAGACGCGCCTTTTCCCCGCCCGAGAGGCTGCGGACGGGGGCCCGCGCCTGCGCTTCGGCAAAGAGGAATTCCTTGAGATAGCCCACCACATGCTTGGGGTTGCCGCGCACCATGACCTGATCGGCTTGCCCGCTGACGCGCATGTCCGGATCGCCGGTCAGGCTGTCCCAAAGGCTCATGTCAGGGTCCAGCTGCGCACGGCTCTGGTCAAAGATCGCAGGCAGCAGATTGGTGCCCAAAGTTACCGTGCCGCTATCGGGCTGTTCCTGCCCCATCAGCATCTTGAGCAGCGTGGTTTTACCAACCCCGTTCGGGCCGACAAAGGCCACACGATCGCCGCGCTGGATCTTGATGGAAAAGTCCTTGAGGATCACTTTGTCCCCGTAGGTCTTTGAAATCTTTTCCGCTTCAACCACACGCTTGCCCGACTGGGGGCCAGCCTCAAGAGCCATAGCGGCCGTGCCTTGACGTTTAATCTGGCTGGCACGCTGCGCCCGCAGGTCTTGCAGTGCGCGCACACGGCCCTGGTTGCGCTTGCGGCGGGCGCTTATGCCTTCGACAGCCCAACGGGCCTCGGACTTGATCTTGCGGTCCAACTTGTGGCGCTGTTCGTCCTCGTCGTCCCAAACCTTGTCGCGCCACGCCTCAAAATTCTCAAAGCCCTGTTCCTGACGGCGCACCTGCCCCCGATCAATCCAGAGCGTCGCCTTGGTCAGCGCCCGCAGAAACGCGCGGTCGTGGCTGATCAGCACAAAGGCGGTGCGGGTGTTGGCCAGTTCATTTTCCAGCCACGCGATGGCTTCGATGTCCAGATGGTTGGTCGGCTCGTCCAGCAGCATCAGTTCGGGGGCTTCGGCCATCAGCTTGGCCAGCGCCGCACGGCGACGTTCCCCGCCCGAGGCCACGGCGACCTCACGGTTGGGGTCGAACTTCAGGCCCTCGGCCACGATCTCGACCTTGTAGGATTCGCTGGGGTCCAGACCGCTGGCGGCATATTCACCAAGGGTGGTGAAGCCCTCCATGGTCGGGTCCTGCTCCATATAGCCAACGGCAGTGCCGGGCGGGACGATGCGATCACCGCTGTCAGCCTCGAACAGACCAGCCATGACCTTCATCAGCGTGGACTTGCCCGAGCCATTGCGGCCCACGAGCGCCACCCGGTCCCCCGGTTGCACCGTCAGGGACAGGTCGTTGAAAACAGGATCACCGCCGAAAGTCAGCGAGATGTTGGAAAGCTGGAGAAGAGGTGCGCGTGCCATGGCGCTGCGCTATCCCTGCGCCGCGTTCCGGTCAAGAGGGACTATTGGGCGCGGCCCCTGCAACCGCCCGCAACAGGCGCTTTCGCGTCTCTGGGATCGCGGCAATTTCAACGCCCGTGAAGACATGCAGCGTGTTCATCTGCCGGTCGATGACCGCATGATCACTGACCCAGCCGCCCATCATCAGATAGGTCTTAAGCAATGGCGGCATCTGACGCATGGCCCGTTTGGCGTCCGGCTTGTGGGTCAAAGCTGTGCCAAAGGCAAAGACCTCGGGCGCTTTGGGTTTCGGAGCCCATCGGGCGGGGGCCAGATGGCGGGCCTTCAGCAGCGCCAGACCGTCCAGAAAATCCGCCGGACTGGTGCCCTTGAAAGACGAACAGCCAAAGAGCAGCGTGATCCCCTCGGCGTCCACATAGCGGGTCAGCGCGGCCCATGCGACGCGCAGAATGTCGGGATCGTTCAAAGCGGGGTCGATGCAGAACCGGCCAAGCTCCAGCCCGTGGCCGTCATAGCCCGACAGCGCGGCCAAATCGTAGAACTGACCCGAATAGCTATTCCCGATCCCTGCGCACGGCAGGCGCAGGACACGAAAACAGCCCGCCAATGTGCCGGTCTGCACGTCTTCGATCAGGATATGCATGCATCTGGGATCGAAATCGTCCCCGTCCGACCGCTCGGCGTTCCCGTGGAACGCCAAAGACCGCAAGCGCAGGGCTGCGGTCACTTCTTCGGGGCTTGCAGCAGGACGGGCGCGATACCGGCCCATCTGAAAGCTTTGCATGTTGGACGTCCGGCGTCAGCAGCGGTCAGGGTGGCGCGGGACAAGTGGCCCCGCACCGTCTGGCAAAAGCGTTACTGTAACGCCTGCGACAGGTCCAGTCCGCCGATGTTGCCGAACAGCTGTTTCAGGAACGGCGTATCGTTGACGTTCGAGCCGGTCACACGGCGCGACAGAGTTACAACGCGGCCATCATCCAGCGTGTAACGCTCGATGTTCGAAACAACGCCGGCCTGATCGAACCGGATCGCCACGATCTGGCGGTCTACGGTCTGCGGCGGACGGATCCCGTAGTGACGCACATTCTTGGACACGTAATAGTAGGCATCCGAACGCGCGACACCGGCGGTGCTTGGCGGTCCGACCAGCTCTTCCACGCTGTCGCGGGTGTCTACACCGACGACGATTCCGGCCAGATCTTCATCCGACGGTGTGTAACCGTGAAGATTGTATTGTGCGACGCAACCAGCCACAGTCAGGGCTATCGCCAGCACAGCAGACCGCCCTATCCATTTCACTACCCGCATGTTGCCCCTCTTGAACTCTGCCTCGGTTGGCTTTTATCCCGATTACAGAAGGAAAGGTCCCGGTTCAAGAATGCAAGACAATACACCCCTCCCCCGTCACATAATGCGCGTCGCTGATTTGCCCCAGCGCAAACCCACGCGGATCTCGATGCGTCCCGAGGCACCAGAGCTGGCCGCCATCGCTGCCGACCTTGGTCTTCTGGGCCTGCGCAAACTGAGCTTTCAGGCCGAACTGGCCCCCGCAGGCAAGCGGGACTGGCGTTTGACCGGTAAGATCGGGGCTACGGTGATCCAGCCTTGTGTGGTGACGCTAGAGCCTGTGACAACCCGTATCGATGAACCGGTCGAGCGTCTTTTCATGGCAGAGATGCCTGAAATTAAGGACGAAGAAATCGAAATGGCCGAGGATGACAACATCGATCCTCTGACGCCCGAGCTGGATATTGCGGGAATCATGATCGAGTCGCTGTCCCTCAACCTGCCCCTTTACCCCCGTGCCGAGGGCGCAGAGGCCGTGAACATGCAAGTGACCGAGCCCGGCAAGGCCGCGATGACCGACGAAGATGCTAAACCCTTTGCCGGATTGGCAGCTTTGAAGGCCAAATTGAACGGTGGAAAGGGAACGCACTAGCGAATCCCCCTTGCACTGATCGCGAAAAAGCGTATTTTCCGCGCCTCATCGGAATTTTGGGTTGGACACTGGTTGCGCCTACACGTATAGGCCCGTCAACCCGCGAATGATCGCCGGGCAGAGTCCCAGACTGACAACTCGGGCGTCGCCCGCACAACGGAATAGAGGTAGGACATGGCCGTCCAACAGAACAAAGTTTCCAAATCGCGCCGCAACAACCGCCGCGCTCACGACGCTCTGGTTGCTGGCAACCCGAACGAATGCACCAACTGTGGCGAGCTGAAGCGCCCCCACCACGTGTGCCCCTCGTGCGGCCACTATGATGACCGCGAAGTCGTGGCTCTGACTGAAGAAGTCGACCTGGACGAAGACGCGGCATAAGCCGGAAAACCTACGGGCGCCCGAATGACTTCGAACACTATGAGTGATCAAACGGACGCCCGTATTGTCACCCTGTCCATTGATGCAATGGGGGGTGACCAAGGACCTGCAGCGGTCATTGGTGGCCTTGCACTGTCCGCCCAGAAAAATCCCGACATTCGCTATATCGTGAACGGCCCGCAAGACGAGCTGGAACGACTGATCGCCAAGCACAAAGTGCTGCGCGGTATCTGCGAGATTCGGGATGCTGGCGGTGTTGTCAGCATGGAAGACAAACCCAGTCAGGTTATGCGTCACGGCAAGGGAACGTCCATGTTCTCGGCCATTGATGCCGTGCGGGCTGGCGATGCGTCTGTCTGCGTCAGCTGCGGCAACACCGGTGCGCTGATGGCGCTGTCGATGGTGCGCCTGCGCAAGCTGCCCGGCATCAACCGCCCTGCAATCGCTGTGCTTTGGCCCTCGCGCAATCCCGGTGGTTTCAACGTGATGCTGGACGTAGGCGCTGACGTGCGTGCGGATGAACAGGACCTGCTGCAATACGCAATGATGGGCGCCTCTTACGCCCGCAACGGTATGGGTCTGGAACGTCCCCGTATTGGCCTGCTGAACGTGGGCACCGAGGAACACAAGGGCCGCGCCGAACTGAAGGCCGCCCATGACCTGATCTCGGTCGCGTCGGAAGATGCAAACTACGAATTCGTCGGCTTTGTCGAAGGAGGGGATATCCCCTCGGACCGCGTCGATGTGATCGTCACCGACGGCTTCACCGGCAACATCGCCCTGAAGACCGGTGAAGGCACTGCCAGCCTCATCAGCAGCCTGCTGCGTGAGGCTTTTGAATACTCTCCCCTGTCGCGTCTGGCAGCCCTACTGGCGCTGACCTCGCTGAAGCGTCTGAAAAAGCGGATCGACCCGCGCCGTGTGAACGGCGGCGTCTTCCTTGGACTGAACGGCACCGTGGTGAAATCCCACGGGGCAGCAGATGCCATGGGGTTCTCGGCCGCGGTCAAACTGGCCTTCCAGCTGGCGCAGTCGGGTTTCTCGGACAAACTGGCCGCACGGGTTGCATCTGCTGCAACGCTGCAGCAGGATGCG
>JAYZYX010000015.1:0-6002 GCA_036139795.1 Pseudomonadota bacterium
AGCGCAGACCATAGGGGCGAACGCCAACGGTGATGCGGGCGATCAGCGTCAGCGTCTCGGCGTCGAACAGGGAGACTTGATTCGTATCCCGATCCGCCGAGGCCACGATTCTGCCGTCATCTGACACGGCCAGCCCCGCCGGCGCAGCGCCGGTTTCAAGGATGCGCTGAACCGAGAGGTCGGCGGCATCCAAAACCCAGACCCGCGCGTTGTACCAATCCGACACAAAGACCCGCCCGCGCTGTTCGTCCAGCGCGATGCCGGTGGGGCCGCCGTCCAGATGTGCCTCGGCGGTGATTTCTCCGGTGATGGGGGTGTGACGGCGGACAACCTTGCCTTCGGGGGCCACGGTAAAGACCGCATCCGCTCCGACCGCTATGCCCGCAGGTTGGCCGGGCAGGGACCAACGAGCCGTTTCCTGTCCGCTATCCAGATCGAAAAGACTTAGGGCATTGCCGTTCTGGCAGGTGATATAGGCCAGCTCTGCCTGTGCGGGCAGAGCGGCCAGTATCAACGCCAGAACACTATGGCGCGCCGAAGCGTTCAACCAGCGCATCAAGCCCTGCCTGATAAACCCCTGTGACAGCGGCGACGGCCGCTTCGTCGTTCAACTCGGGCGGCGGATCGTTGTTCGGATAACCGCGATAGAAGGCACCTCGCCATTCCACCGTTGATCCGCCCGCAGCGCGGGGTTTCACGGTCAGGTGAGACGAATAGTTGGTGACGGGCAGAACATCGACCAGAACATCGGTGATCCGGTAGGAATAGGTCATCTTCGCCGCGTCGTATTTATACAGCACCTCGTCGATGGTCGGACCGCCTTCTTGGCCAAGCACCAGATGGCGGGTGGCGTCGATGTCATTGCCGCCTGTGCCCTCGGTGCTGAAAACCGCCGGATGCCAGCTCATGTCCTGAAAGTTGCCAATGGCCTCCCAGACGGCGGCAGGGTCTGCGGCCACATCGGCGGTCAGGGTGACCTTTTGCCGTGAGGGCCCGTGGGCCAGAGCAATCCCCGGCAAAGCGGCCAGAACCGCAGCCGCCAGGAAATGACGTCGTTTCATGGTTTTCCTCCCATCTCGTCTTTGAATATCGCGTTTTTCAGGATGTAGCGCATGCCCCGCAGCCAGCTTTCGTCCGTGTTGCTGCGGATATCGACCACGCGGCCTTTTATGGTTTCACCGCTGGCCGCATCGCGCAGTTGCAGGTTCATGCTGAGAATCAGGTTCGAGACCTTTTGCACTTCGCCTACCAGCGCATAGTCGGCGCCTAGTTTGGTGGCCATGCGGGCGTCACATCCATAGCATTTGGCGGGGTTGACCACCGTATCCAGTTCCGCCTGAATGGGTGCCAGATCCAGCAGGTCGTAGCCCTGTTCTGTAAAGGTCTGGCGCACCAGATTTTCTAGCAGCTTGATCCGCGCCACTTCGGCAGGGTCGCGGCCAAAGGCTTCGGACTGCAATGAGGTGTCCAGATAGGTGATCCCGAAAAACGCCACTTTGCCCGCGTCAGCGGCATGGGCCGTGGCGGGGCAAAGGGCAAGTAGAAGAGGGATCACATAACACTTCATAAGAGCGATGGTGGGCTTCGTATGCCATCGCATTCAATTGCTCCGAAAGTATCGGGTCACGGGGGGCATGCCCTCTGGCAAGGTCGGGAAGAGGCTTGATTTCTCGGGGAAATGCGTAGCAGGGAGGCATCGTGTTCCAGACGGTTAAAGCAGTCGCAGTGGCAGGTGTTCTGGGGCTTTTCGGTGCCGCAAGTGCCCAAGCGGCCGAAGTGCGCGCAGGCGTGCTGCGTGTGGACTATCCGGCGATGCTGCCAATCTCGCGCTTTGATCTGCGGCCTGATGATCTGGGGCTGGCAGGGGCGCTGTTGGCCGATGAAGACAATTCCACCACAGGCCGATTTCTGGGGCACACCTATGAAACGGTCACGCAGGTTGCCGCGCCCGAGGGGGCGTCTGATGCGCTGGCGGCAATGCTGGCAGACGGCGTGCGTCTGGTGGTCTTAGTCGCAGACGGGCCGGATACGGTGGCGCTGGCCGATCAGGCCGCTGAGGCCGGTGCGCTGGTGCTGAATGCGGGTGCGCGGGATAATGCCCTGCGCGATGACGCGTGCCGCGCGAACATGCTGCATATCTCTCCGTCCAATAACATGAGTGCCGATGCGGTCGCCCAGTTCGCCATGTGGAAAAAGTGGCCCCGCTGGGTGCTGATCGAAGGGTCAAACCCTGCGGATCAGGAACTGGCGGCCAGCTATCGCCGCGCCGCCGCCAAGTTCGGGGCCAAGATCGTGGAAGAGCGGGTGTTCGAGGATACCGGCGGTTCTCGTCGCACGGATTCGGGACATGTTCTGGTGCAGCGCCAATTGCCGACCTTCATGCAGGGATTGCCCAAGCATGAAGTTGTGATGGCCGCCGATGGCACCGACTATTTTGCCGCCTACCTGCCTTACCATCTGTGGGATCCGCGCCCTGTGATGGGCAGCGCTGGATTGCGGCCCGTCAGCTTTCACGCCGGAAACGAGACATGGGGCGCGACCCAGTTCCAGAACCGTTTCGAGGCGCTCACAGGGCGCTATTCCAAAGAACTGGATTATCAGGTCTGGCTGGCTCTGCGCGTGATCGGCGAGGCTGTAACCCGCACCGCATCGAACGATCCCGCGACCTTGCGTGACTACATGCTGGGGGATGAGTTCGAACTGGCGGCTTTCAAGGGCCAGAAGGTGACGTTCCGCGATTGGAACGGCCAATTGCGCCAGCCGATCCTGCTGTATGATGGCCGCATCACGGTCAGTGTCAGCCCGCAAGATGGCTTTCTGCATCAGGTCTCACCCTTGGATACCCTTGGACTGGACCGTCCCGAATCCCGTTGCACTGCTTTTGATTGATCCCCTTGGGAGGCCGTATGAAATCCTTACTGACCAGCACTGCCCTGATCCTGCTGACCGCCTCGGGGGCGATGGCGGGCAAAGCGTTTGTGTCGAATGAACGCAGCAACACGGTCACGGTGATCGACACCGAAAGCTGGACCGTCGAGACCGAGTTCAACGCAGGTAACCGCCCGCGTGGCATCACCCTTAGCCCCGATGGCAGCCTGCTTTATGTCTGCGCGTCCGATGATGACACGGTCCGGGTGTTTAGCAGCGAAACCTATGAAGAGCTGTACACGCTGCCCTCAGGACCGGACCCCGAATTGTTCGTCATGCATCCCAGCGGCAACCCGCTGTATATCGCCAATGAGGATGACAATCTGGTCACGGTGACCGACACCGAAAGCCACACCATTCTGGCTGAAATCCCCGTAGGGGTGGAACCCGAAGGCATGGCGATCTCACCCGACAGTGCCTTTGTGGTGAATACCTCGGAAACCACCAACATGGCGCATTTCATCTCGACCGCCGATTACGAGATCAAGCACAACATCCTTGTGGACCAGCGTCCGCGCTACGTCGAATACACGCGGGATGGAAAGCGGGTCTTTGTCAGCTCTGAGATCGGCGGCACGGTTTCGGTGATCGATATCGCCGAGGATGGCACCCCCACGCTGGTCCAGAAGATCGGCTTTGAGGTGGCAGGGGTCTTGCCTGAATGGCTGCAACCCGTCGGGGTCCGCGTCACTGACGATGGCAGCCGCATCTTTGTGGCTTTGGGGCCAGCGAACCGCGTGGCGGTGATCGACGGGGAAAGCCTCGAGGTGGTGGATTACATCTTGGTGGGGCAGCGCGTGTGGCAAATGGCGTTCACGCCGGACCAGAAATACCTGCTGACCACCAACGGTAATTCCAACGATATCACCGTGATCGACGTGGCTAAAGAAAAGGCGATTCAGTCCATTCAGGTGGGCCAGCAGCCTTGGGGCGTTGTGGTGACACCGAACTGATTTCTAAGGGAGAGAAGGATGAAACCTATTCTGGCGGCGGCGCTGATGGCCGCAATGGCTGTGCCTGCCGTAGCACATGACTACGGATTTGCAGGGGTGCTGTCCTCGACCAACAAGGGCGAGATGCCGGGCATCACTTTGTCGGTCGGGCAACCCTTGGCGGAGGGGCCGATTACCTTGAAGTCGGGGATGCTTTACGAGTTGGAGATCGAGGCAGACGGCACGGGCGAGCTTGGCCTTGAGGGGCCAGGGTTCTTTCGGGCGATCTGGGTGAATGAGGTGGTGATTAACGGCCTGGAAGTGCGTCCGTTCGGGCTGGAAAGCGTCGAGTTCGACGAGGCCGGAGAGATGGAGATCGAGTTTCTAGCGGTCAAGCCGGGACAGTATTTCCTGCGTATTCCGGGTTCGACAGGCGAAAGCCAGCGGGTCGAAATTACGATTCAGTAAAGTGAAAGCGGTCACGCGACCGGTCCCTCCCTGTGAAGGGCCGCGTGTCCGCGATCAGGCGTCTTGTTCATTCAGGTTCAGGGTGCGGCACTGCCATTTCTGAACTTGAAACGTGGGGTGGGTCATCTGCCATTTGGCCAGCTCGGGCTGTGCGCCCATCATGCAGGTCATCGGCGTGATATCGGTGAACAGCAGGCTTCGCTGTTCGCATTGGGACGGCTCTGACGCAAGGCAGGCCGTGAAGAGAAGCTCGATCATCTTGATCCTTTCACAGGGTTGAGGGCTGCGCTTTCATTGTGCTGCATTGCAGCGAAAACTGCATTCGATGTTGTCGGTGCAGCGGGTATTCTTTTGGCTGTTGACCAAAAGAATAGCATAGTGCGTACCGCAGCTTTGGCCACTGCGGCGTTTTCGACCCATGCAGTGAAACTTTCATAAGTTAAAATTATCGCACCGATTAAAAATCAGAAATTTTCATTATCGATCCGACTCACTACCTTGGTCGCAGGGAGACATGAGGAGGCTTCAAAGCCAGCTTTTTAAGGCGTTCGGCGCGGTGATCGAGAGATGACCGCTGCCTCCCCTTGTCTCGGATGAATACTTTGCTGCCCGCGTCGGGCGGCCACAGCTACGATTGGAGCGAACAATGGACGGTAACGATATCTCTGGCGGCAAATGTCCGGTGATCCACGGCGGCTCGTTGAACACACGTATGGATATGCGGTCGAACCGCGACTGGTGGCCCAACCAGCTGAACCTGAAAATCCTGCACCAGAACCAGCCTGCGTCGAACCCGCTGGGGGATGCGTTCAGCTACAAGGATGCGTTCTCGAAGCTGGATTATGACGCGCTGAAGGCCGATCTGACCGCGCTGATGACCGACAGCCAAGACTGGTGGCCTGCGGACTATGGTCACTATGGTCCGTTCTTCATCCGTATGGCGTGGCACAGTGCCGGCACCTACCGTACCGGCGATGGCCGTGGTGGTTCGCGCTCGGGCACCCAGCGTTTTGCGCCGCTGAACAGCTGGCCGGACAACGTGAACCTCGACAAAGCGCGCCGCCTGCTGTGGCCGATCAAGCAGAAATACGGCAACGCCATTTCGTGGGCCGACCTGATGATCCTGACCGGCAACGTTGCGCTGGAAAGCATGGGTTTCAAGACCTTCGGTTTCGGCGCAGGCCGTACCGATGTGTGGGAGCCGGAAGAGGACATCTACTGGGGTGCCGAAGATACTTGGCTGGCAGACAGCAGCCACAAGGACAGCCGCTATAGCGGTGAGCGTGATTTGGAAAACCCGCTGGCCGCCGTGCAGATGGGCCTGATCTACGTGAACCCTGAAGGTCCCGACGGCAAGCCCGATCCGGCAGCTGCTGCCTTCGATATCCGTGACACTTTTGGCCGCATGGCGATGGACGATGAGGAAACCGTTGCGCTGGTCGCAGGCGGTCACACCTTTGGCAAATGCCACGGGGCAGGGGATGCGGCGCTGGTCGGCGCAGAGCCCGAAGGTGCGGATATCGCCTCGCAGGGTTTCGGCTGGGCCTCGACCCATGAAAGCGGCAAGGGCGTGCATACCATCAGCTCGGGCCTTGAGGGCGCGTGGACGCCGAACCCGATCAAGTGGGACAACGGCTATTTCGACATGCTGTTCGGCTATGAGTGGGAGCTGAC
>JAYZYX010000016.1:0-4269 GCA_036139795.1 Pseudomonadota bacterium
GATCGTCTTCGAACATCGCGGCGCGTTTGGGGTCCAGTTTGTCCATGGCGAAGACCCGTTCAAAGGCTGCGGCCTCGGGCTTTGGGCGGTAGCCTGCGTGTTCAACCCCGTAGATCGCATCGAAAAGTCCCGACAGGCCGCGCGCCTCTAGCACATTACGGGCATAGGGGGCGGCGCCGTTTGTGTAGATGATCTTACGGCCGGGCAACGCGGCGATCTTTTCGGTCAGATCGGCATCCGGTGACAGGACCGAGAAATCGATGTCGTGAACCTCATCCAGAAAAGGATCGGGATCGACGGCATGTTCGGCCATGAGGCCCGCCAGCGTCGTGCCATGCAGCCGCCAGTAGGTGCGTCGCAGGTCGTTGGCATGTTCGGCGGTCACATTCAGTGTCCGCATCACATAGTTCACCATCTTCTCTTCGATCTGATCGAAAAGGCGCATGTGGGGCGGATATAAGGTGTTGTCCAGATCGAACACCCATGTGTCTACGTGGCTGAAGGCGGTGCGATTCATAGGGATGACATAGGCGGTCTGCGCCAAATTGCCTAGTAAGTCGTGGTATTCTTTGGGTTGATTACGGTAACAGGTCCGGCATACCTTGGCCCGATCTTGTGTAGGAGCCCCCATGCCAGACGACCGCAACCAGAACAAAGATGCTTATGCCCTGATCCTCGATGCGATCGACTCGGGGACATATAAGCCGGGCGACCGTCTTGTGGAAAGCGAACTGGCCGAGCGCTTTGGCGTGTCCCGTACCCCGATCCGCGAGGCACTGCAGCGTCTTGAGACCCAGTCTTTGCTAACCCGAGATGGGCGCTCGATGATCGTGGCGTCGTTGGACCACAACCAGTTGGCCGAGCTGTATGTTGTCCGTTCCGAGCTTGAGGCGCTGGCGGCCAAGCTTGCGGCCCGCCATGCCACGGAAGAAGAGATTAACGTTCTGCGCGATATGGTCGAGAAAGACCGTGCGCTGTTGAATGATCCGGCGGCGCTGGCCCGTGCGAACCGGCGGTTCCACCGTCAGGTACATCTGGCCTCGCATAACCGGTATCTGGTGCAGCAGTTGGATCTGGTCTACCGGACGATGGCATTGATGGCGACGACATCGCTGGCCGCGGAAGGGCGCAGCGAGACTGCCTTGCAAGAGCATGACCACATCGTCACCGCGATTGAAAACGGCGATAGCGAGGCGGCATATAAGGCGCTGAAAGCACATATCTCCAAGGCATTTGTCACGCGCCTCAAGTCCGACGCGGAAAACCACAGCTAAGCTTCTTTCGGGTTTACCTTAGAGACGCCGTGGGTGGTCTTGTCCCAGTAGAACGGGCTGAAAATCATCTCATAAAGGGCCTTGGCAGCGGCGACGCTGGCAAGGGGAAAATAGAACACCATGGTCGGAATCCACGGCCAAAGGTGGCGGTGCTGCGGCCCTTTGGTCGCCAGTGCGGCGCTGAACATATTCAGGGCCTCGCTGCCGATGAAGACCCAAGACAGGGATGTCAGCAGGCCTGCACCGGTGGCGGCCTCAATCGGGTGATGGACACCGAAGGGGATCAGCCAGAAGGTCCATAATAGCGGTGCCAATAGGAACTGGCTGATGGTGGCCAGAAAGAACACCTGAAACCAGACGAACCGCAGCAGTCCCAAGTCGCGCAGCAGTCTAAGCGGCGCACGCATGTGGACCAAATAGGTGACCATATAGCCCTTGATCCAGCGGGATCGCTGCTTGATCCACGGCCAGAGGCGGCAGTTTGCCTCTTCCATCGTGTGGCTGGCCAGAAGGTCTGTGCGCCAGCCGAAACGAGCCAGGCGCATACCAAGATCGGCATCCTCGGTCACATTATGGGCGTCCCAGCCGCCAAGCTGTTCCAGCGCGGCGCGGCGGAAAAACAAGGTCGTGCCGCCAAGGGGCAGCGGCAGGCTCAGGCGGGCCATGCCCGGCAGGACCAGCCGGAACCAGCCAGCCTATTCGGCCGTGAAACAGCGGGCCAGCCAGTTTTCGCGGGGGTTGAAGTAATCAAGCACCCCTTGCAGGCAGACAACCTCTGGTGCGGCATTGGCAAACTGACGGGCCACTTGGCGTAGTTGCGCAGGCTCTGGCATGTCCTCGGCGTCATAGATGCCGATAATCTCGCCCCGACAGAAATCCAGCGCGTAGTTCAAAGCACGCGGCTTGGTCTTGGGGTGACCTTCTGGGACGGTGATGACCCGAAACCCGTGGGGCAATGGTCGCGCGTCCTCAAAAGCCTGACGGGTGGCGGTGTCGGCCTCTTCCAAAACAAACAACACGTCCAGCAACGCTGCCGGATAGTCGATGTCACGCATGTGAGAGATGAGGCGCGGCACGACCTCAGGCTCTTTATAAAGCGCGATCATGGTTGAGATACGCGGCATGTTTTTGGGCATCGGTTGGGGGGCGGGGGCTTTTCGCGGCACAAGAAAGGCCAGCGTACAGGCGGATTTCAGCAAGGAAACCGCGCCTAGGGTCAGGATGGTCCAGCCTATCAGAAAAAGCGCGGCACTCAGGGGGTCCAGCAGAACGATCAGCAGCCCGCTTAGCAGCACCAAAGACATATTTACGCGGGTTCCCTGCCATCGGTCGAAAGTGCGGCAGCTATAATCCTCGGGCACGCGGGTTTCGGCGCGGCGCGCCAAAGCAGGGCCGAAAAGCTGGTGCAACCGATCCTCAATCATCTGAGGCGTGGCCATCAGGGGGGTGATCGTCAAGGACACGGGCAGCACCGCGATCACAGCTTCTAGATCATGGGGGCGCGATAGGGCGATGGTCAGAGTGTCGCCGCTACGGGACCAAGGCACTGCGCCAAGGGCAAGCCATTCGGTCGCGGGCAGCAACTCTAGCAGGTTGTCTTGGGGCGCGGGGGGGGAGTCTGCCACGGGCCAACCACATTGCTGCGCTAATGCAGAGAGCAGCGCGTCGGGCGAGATCAATCCTTTGGCCAAGAGGATTTCCCCCAAAGGCGCGTCAAGGCGGGCCTGTTCGGCCAAAGCCTCACGCAATGCCAGCGGGGTTAGATGGCCGTCTTCGCACAGAATACGGCCGATCCGGCGCGGCACAGGCAATGAGGCGACTGCCGCCGCCTGTTGCCGAACTTCCGTGGCACCGTCTGTGAACACAAAAATGCTCCCCTCGTATCACGAGGAGAGCATCGGTCATTTAGGTTAATGGGCCGTTAACGGCTTATTGAGCTTTGCGCTCGGCCATAGCTTCGGCGAAACGCTCGAACAGGTAGAAGCTGTCCTGCGGGCCGGGGCTGGCCTCGGGGTGGTGCTGGACACTGAAGACGGGCTTGCCTTCAACCTCGATCCCGCAGTTCGAGCCGTCGAACAGCGAGACATGGCTTTCCACAACGCCTGCGGGCAGGGTCTGGGTGTCAACGGTGAAGCCGTGGTTCATCGAGGTGATCTCGACTTTGCCGGTCTTTACCTCTTTCACCGGATGGTTCGCACCGTGGTGGCCGTGGTTCATCTTGATGGTCTTGGCACCAAGGGCCAGCGCCAGCATCTGGTGGCCAAGGCAAATGCCGAAGACGGGCAGGTCCGCCTCAAGCACTTTCTTGATCGCTGGAACTGCGTATTCGCCGGTAGCTGCCGGATCGCCGGGGCCGTTCGACAGGAAGACGCCGTCGGGGTTGTGCGCCAGAATTTCTTCGGCTGTCGCGGTAGCGGGCAGAACGGTCACATCACAGCCAGCCGAAGCAAGGCAGCGCAGGATGTTGCGCTTGGCGCCAAAATCGACGGCAACCACTTTGTGGGCGGGCGCGGTCTGTGGCGCGTAGCCTTCAGGCCATGCCCAACGCTTTTCATCCCAGCGATAGGACTGCGCACAAGTCACGTCTTTGGCCAGATCCAGACCAACCAGACCTTTGAACGCACGGGCCTTGGCGACCAGTGCCTCGATATCAAAGTTCCCTTCCGGATCGTGGGCCAGAGCAACGTGGGGCGCACCTTGCTGGCGGATCGCGCGGGTCAGGCGACGGGTGTCGATGCCACCGATCGCGATACGGCCACGCTTTTCCAGCCACGAGGACAGATCCTCGGTCGAGCGCCAGTTGCTGGGTTCGGTGGGGTCCCATTTTACAACCATACCTGCCGCCACGGGATCGCCGGTTTCGTCATCCTCGGGGGTGACACCGGTGTTGCCGATATGGGGGAAGGTAAAGGTAACGATCTGACCGGCATAAGAGGGGTCGGTCATGATCTCTTGGTATCCGGTCATGGCGGTGTTGAAGCAAAGTTCCGCTTCG
>JAYZYX010000017.1:0-57867 GCA_036139795.1 Pseudomonadota bacterium
TCCGACTTTGCGGTGATCAAGCGAGTCATCGTCCAGACCGCGGGTGACCACTGTGTTGTTGTCGACAATGTCTACATCACCCTTGCGATGTCGGACGAACTTCATGTTCTCGCTGCCGGGTAGAACCTGACCTGCATCGCGGACGTTGCGGTCGTTATACACCAGAACGCCGCCTTCACGGACCCACTGCTTGATAGCATTGGATGCCGCGATCATCTCTTGGTCTTGCTTCTTGGACTTGCGGTTGGTCAGCCACAGGACGTCCAGACCTTTAAGCGAGTCATAGCTGAGATCGTTCATATCCCGGTATGTCTGGCCGGTGGATTCGACGACGCGCTTGGCTGCTGCCTTCGAATCACCGTTGTTGCTCCAATAGCCGACCGACCCGGCCAGCGCTGGTGCAGCTGTTAGCGCAACTAGCGGTAACGCCAGCGCTATCTTACGGTTAATCATATTTGCCCCCTGCAAATAATAAAAATACACAGCGAAATAAATAAAATTTGCAAAAGTATCCTTATGCGTGTGCTGTGTGTAACCAGATATATCACAACCATAACGTGTGTCCTAAAATTTTCGGTACTTACATCCTTCGGGTTTGGTTGTCCGCAGGGGGGCTTGGTGCTAGATCGGCTGCTAAAGTAACTCTGAAAGGATGCCGCCCATGGCCGCAGATTACATTGTAAAAGACATCGCTCTGGCGGCATTTGGCCGTAAAGAGCTGGATATCGCTGAAACTGAAATGCCGGGCCTGATGGCGCTGCGCACGGAGTATGGTGAAAGCAAACCGCTGAAAGGCGCCCGTATCGTTGGCAGCCTTCACATGACCATTCAGACCGCAGTTCTGATTGAAACGCTGGTCGCCCTTGGTGCGGACGTGCGTTGGGCCTCGTGCAATATCTTTTCGACACAGGATCACGCGGCGGCCGCTATCGCTGAGGCAGGCATTCCGGTCTTCGCGATCAAAGGTCAAAGCCTGGAAGAGCATTGGGACTATCTGGACCGCTCGTTCATGTTCCCTGAAGGCCCGAACATGATCCTGGACGACGGCGGCGACGCGACCCTGTACGTTCTGCTGGGCGCCCGCGCCGAAGCTGGCGAAGATCTCGGCGTTCCCACCTCGGAAGAGGAAGAGGTGATCCACAAGCAGATCGCCAAGCGTATGGCTGCAAGCCCGGGCTGGTTCACCAAGACCCGTGATGAGATCAAAGGCGTTTCGGAAGAGACCACCACCGGCGTTCACCGCCTGTATGAACTGGTCCGCAAGGGCATGCTGCCCTTCCCCGCGATCAACGTGAACGACAGCGTCACCAAGTCGAAGTTCGACAACAAGTACGGCTGTAAAGAGTCGCTGGTCGACGGTATCCGCCGCGCCACTGACACCATGATGGCCGGCAAGGTTGCTGTTGTCTGTGGTTATGGCGACGTGGGCAAAGGCTCGGCCGCATCGCTACGCGGCGCAGGTGCCCGTGTGAAAGTGACCGAAGTCGATCCGATCTGTGCGCTTCAGGCGGCGATGGACGGCTTTGAGGTTGTGGTTCTGGAAGATGTGGTCTCGACCGCGGATATCTTCATCACCACCACCGGCAACAAGGACGTTATCCGCATCGAGCATATGCGCGAGATGAAGGATATGGCGATTGTCGGCAACATCGGCCACTTCGACAACGAAATTCAGGTTGCCCATCTGCGGAACCACAAGTGGACCAACATCAAAGAGCAGGTGGACATGATCGAGATGCCCTCGGGCAGCCGTCTGATCCTTCTGTCCGAAGGTCGTCTTCTGAACCTTGGCAACGCCACCGGTCACCCGTCGTTCGTGATGTCGGCGTCCTTCACCAACCAGGTGTTGGCGCAGATGGAACTGTGGAACAACGGCGGCGACTATAAGAACGAGGTCTACATTCTGCCTAAGCATCTGGATGAAAAGGTCGCGCGCCTGCATCTGGAGCGGATCGGCGTCAAACTGACCAGCCTCAGCAAAGAGCAGGCCGATTACATCGGCGTGACCCCTGAGGGCCCGTTCAAACCCGAACATTACCGTTACTGACCCAGCGTCATGCGGGAAATTATCGCGTCAGGGGCAACTCTGGCGCGATTTTTCTTTGGTGGTTGCCAACCTTCTGTCTAAGCTTCGACTGTCGCCGATGGCGCGACAAAGAACAGAGGGAGAGTATGATGGGTAAGCGGGACGACCTGATCGCGAAATATGCGGACGATCTCAAAGAAAAATGCGGCGTGACGCCTGATATGGACCTGCTGACCAAGGTCACCATCGGTTGCGGTCCGTCGATCTACAACGCGGATGCCTCGACCGTCGCATCTTCGCAGGAGAGCGAACTGGAAACGGTCAAAGAGAATTTTCTGATGAAAAAGCTGGGCCTGCCCGACGGGCCAGAGTTGATGGACGCGATCAACAGCGTGGTCGAAACCTATGGCCGGTCCGAGCGGAACAAGTACCGCGCCGTCGTGTATTATATGCTGGTCAAGCACTTCAGCAAAGAGTCGGTCTACGGCTAAGGCCCTGCCCTATGAGGGCGGCGATCTGCGCCGCCTTCCTGATCTGCTAAAGACTAAGACCGCATTCGCCTAAAATGCGCGAGGCAATTTCCTTGGGCTGTGCGGGGTTTCGCGGTATGACATTCTCAACAGGCCAGAAAGGCCGGACCTATCCATCGCGTGTGTGGGAGCATGTGGGGAAACGGGGTCTGGCCAAGGTGTTTGGTCGGACCCCGTTTGTTTTTCAGAAAATCGTCAGCACCGCGCCCATGATTGCGCAGCCAAAGGTGGCATAACCACCATTGATCAGTGTCAGCTTGAACGGCCGCGCTTCGTAGGCGTTGTTGATCATGATCCAGGGCGAGATGAAGAAAAGTCCGATCCCGAAGCCGCCGACCAGCCCCATCCCAAGGCTCGTGATCCCTGCCGAGGCGAAGATGTGCCGCATAAAGCCAGCGACAAAGACCATCGCGACGGCTGACAGGATAAAGGGCAACGCGCTGTTGTTTCCTTTGGGTTTTCCATTCTCGTCGCAGGGTATGCCGGTGGCGGCCAGCCACTCTTTCGACAGGGCCATGTACCATGCGGCACCGAACAGCCAGCCCGCAAGGCCGGCAACCAGAACAGAAATCAGGGACATTCGGGAATCTCCTAAACCAATATCTTTGGCTCAGGATACCTCATATCCCGCTAAATCGCAGAGAATTTGCCATTCATCGGCGGTCACTGGCTGAACCGACAGGCGGGACTGTTTCACCAAGGCCATCTCGGCCAGCCGCGGATCGGCCTTGACCTGATCCAGTGTGACCGGATTGGGCAGAGGCGCGACAGCCTTCACGTCCACGCAATCCCAACGGGGATCATCGGTGGTGCTGTCGGGGTGGGACTCGGCGCAGATCGTCACAATGCCGACCAGCGCCTTGTCCTTTTGCGAATGGTAGAAAAAGCCAAGGTCTCCCAGCTTCATCTCTCGCATGAAATTGCGGGCTTGGTAGTTCCGCACGCCGTTCCATTCCTCGCCCGCGTCACCTTTGGCGACCTGATCGGTCCACGACCATGTGTCGGGCTCGGATTTGAACAGCCAGTAGCGCATCAGCCGATGACCTTTTTCCACGCAATGATTTCGACGCTCGCGAAGAGGTCGGCGGCTTTGTAAGGATCGCCTGCGGCCCATGCCTGCGCGGCGGCCAAGTCTTCGACGTCCAGAATGACCAGCGATCCGCACATCTCGCCTGCGCCGTCCAGCAGCGGGCCAGCCATAGCCACAACGCCGGTGTCCTTGATGTACGCCAGATGGGCGTCGCGGTTGGCCTTGCGGATTTCAAGCGCGCCGGCTTTGTCGCGGGCGGTCAGGGCGTAGAGCATCAGCTTTCCTCTTTCAGTGGTCGGGACAACAGCATTTGCATCCCTTGCGCCACATCTAGCCGTCCTTCGACCAGCGCGGCAACAACTTGTGTGATCGGCATGTCGATCTGGCGGGCCTGCGCCAGTCGCGCGACGGCGCGGGCGGTGGCGGCCCCTTCGACGGTGATCTTGGCATCCCACTCAGCGCCTTTGCCAAGGGCAAAGCCATAGGCATAGTTCCGGCTGGTGGGCGAGGTGCAGGTCAGCGTCAGATCGCCAAAGCCCGACAGACCCAGAAGGGTTTCAGGGCGTGCGCCTAGGGCCTGCGCCAGTCTCTGCATCTCGGTGAAACCGCGGGTCATCAGGGCGGCGCGGGCGCTATCCCCTAGCCCTGCCCCGATCACCGCGCCCGAGGCGATGGCGATCACGTTTTTCAACGCCCCGCCAAGTTCGGCCCCTTGCGGATCGCCCGAGCGGTATAGGCGCAGGACCGGCGTGCTAAGTAGCTGTTGCAGCTTTTCGCCCAAGGATTTGTCTGCGCAGGCAAGGGTCAAAGCGGTCGGCAGGCCCCGTGCGATGTCGATCGCAAAGCTGGGGCCGGTCAGAACGGCGGGATAGGCGGTCAGATCAGACAGGATCGCGGTCGAGCCGCGCAGGCTGTCCATATCGATCCCTTTGGAGCATCCAACGATCACCTTGTCCCGCAGCAGGGCTGCGTTCATCTCGGCGAATTTGGCGGTGGCTTGCATGGGCACGGCCATCAGAATGGTGTCAGCGGCGCAAGCCTGCCCCAGATCGGCGGTGACGGTCAGCCCATCGGGAAAGGGGATTTTCGGCAGGCGCGCTGCGTTTTCGCGGGCGTCCTGCATGGCCTGAACGGCGGCGGCATCGCGCGCCCAGAGGCTCACGCCTTGATCGGCCAGAGCAATCGCCAAAGCGGTGCCAAAGGCCCCTGCCCCCAGTACCGCAATCGTCATGCCTTGGCTCCTTTCTTGCCGCTGCCCACCAAGGGCGCGGCGGTTTTATCCAGCGGCCAGCGCGGGCGGGCCTGCAAATCCATGCCGTCGGTTTCGCCAGCCGCGAAACGTTCCAGTCCCGCGTAGGAGATCATCGCGCCGTTGTCGGTGCAAAGGCTAAGGGGCGGTGCAGTGAAACCGGCACCTGCCTCTGCCGCCACGGTTGTTAATGCGCCCCGAATGGCTTGGTTCGCGGCAACACCGCCCGCGACTGCGATCATCGGCTGCGCTGGGTTTTCGGCCATATAGACCGCCAAGGCGCGGCGGGTCTTTTCGGCCAGCACGGCGCAAACGGCCTCTTGGAAACCGGCGCAAAGATCGGCTTGGTCCTGTGCGGTCAGGGTGTTGTCAGTCATCACCTCATCCCGCGCCCGAAGCACAGCGGTCTTCAGGCCCGAGTAGGACATATCGCAGCCTTCCCGATCCAAGAGCGGACGGGGAAAGCGGAAACGCTTGGGGTCACCCTCTTTCGCCCGCGCCTCAACCGAGGGGCCGCCGGGTTGCGGCAGGGCCAGCAGACGGGCGACCTTGTCGAACGCCTCGCCGGGGGCATCGTCAATGGTACCGCCAAGACGGGTAAAGTCATCGGGGCCGCGCACGATCAGGAACTGGCAGTGTCCGCCAGAGACCAGCAGCATCAGGTAGGGAAAGGCCAGCCCGTCGGTCAGGCGCGGTGTCAAAGCGTGGCCCGCCAGATGGTTCACCCCGATGAGGGGTAGGCCCCTTGCGGCAGCGATACCCTTGGCGCACATGACGCCCGACAGCACCCCGCCGATCAGCCCCGGCCCTGCGGTCACGGCAACGGCGTCGATGTCGGACAAGGACACCATCGCTTCGGACAACGCCTGCCGGACGGCCAGATCCACCTTTTCGGCATGGGCGCGGGCGGCGATCTCGGGGACGACACCGCCAAAGGCTGCGTGCAGTTCGGCCTGACCCATGACCACATTCGACAGAACACGGGCCGCGCCTGCGTCGCCGCGCACAATGGCCGCGCCGGTGTCGTCGCAACTGCTTTCGATGCCAAGGATCGTCAGGGCCATGTCGCTCTTTCATTGCCGAAGGGTTTTCCAGCAGTTAGCACTGGGGCCACACGCCTGCAATGATACCGAGCCCATGACACGGCCCAAAGCCAGCATCCTGATCACCCGCCCCCAGCCCGGCGCGGACAGATTCGCGCAAGAGTTGCGCGATGCCCTGCCCTGCGCGGTGCCGATGCACGTGTCGCCGGTGATCCGGATCAAGCCGGTTCCCGAAAGCTTGGCGCTGGATGCGGTGCGCGGGCTGATCGTCACGTCCGAGGCCGCGATCCCGCCCCTGACCCAGCTGACCACCCGCCGCGATCTGCCGGTTTTCTGCGTTGGCACAAGGGCGCGCGATGCTGCGCGTGCAACGGGGTTCGAGGCCAAAACCATGGGCGCCGACGCCGATGAGTTGGTGGACGCAATGTTACGCTTCGGGCCAAAGTCGCCTTTGCTGCATATTCGCGGTGAACATGCCCGCGGAAACATCACTGGGCGGCTTAGCACCCACGGAATCCTCACGCGGGATATTGTGCTTTATGAACAGGTCGCGCAGTGTCTCGACACGCAGGCTATCGGGTTGTTGGAGGGAACCGGACCAGTCGTCGTGCCGTTGTTCTCACCAAGAAGCGCGGCATTGGTGGCAGAGCAAACCTCTGCATCCGGCCCGCGTTATGTTGTCGCTATGAGTTGGGCGGTCGCGGCGGAATTGCCGCGTGGATGGGCAAAAACAACTGTTATTGCCTCACGTCCCGATAGTGTGGCGATGACGCAAGCTGTCACAGGACTATTCGACACATACGGATTTCTTGAGACAGGCGAGACAAGGGGCTAATGTGCCCTTATTTAATAGGCTGAAGTTGCTTGAAACGAGAGGGTTTAGACCATGGCGAAACGTTCTTCCAAGGCTCAGAAAGAGGCAGCCGAGGAAACCAACAAGGTCGAAACGCCGATCGAAGTGACTGAGGAAACCACCGTCACTGCCGAAGAGACGTCTGAAGAGGTCACAACGCAAGACGTGACCGAAGCCGAAGTTGTCGCGGAAGAGACTGTTGTTGAAGAGACCGTAGAAGAAGCGGTTTCGCAGCCCGAAGACCAGCCTGAGGACGCGCCCGCTGCCCCCGAGGAAGAGACGGTTGCCGAGGTCGAGACCACCGAAGTGACCGAAGAGGTCGCGCCGGAGCAAGCGTCCGAAGAGACCATCGAAGATGCTGAGATCATCGAGGAAACCGTCACCGAAGAAGTGACCGAGGCCACCGTTGAAGAACCCGCGTCTGCACCCGGGCCCGAAGTTGCCGCAGTGCAGGAAACCCCTGCCCCCGTCGTCACCGAAAAGGTGATTGAACGGGTCGAGCGTAAGGGCGGTTTCTTCCCGATGCTGCTTGGCGGCGTTGCAGCCGCAGCGATTGGCTTTGGCGTCACCACTTACATGTATCAGGTCGGCCCCTTTGCAGCGGCTACTGCGTCGGAAGAAGATAACTCGACCGCGCAGATGCAGTCCGATCTGGGTGCGTTGTCCGATCGCCTGAATGCGCTGGAAAATGCGGCTGCGCCGGAAATGCCGGAAGTGCCTGATCTGGCCCCCGTCACTGCGTCGGTCGCAGGGTTGACCGATCAACTGGGCGCTCTGACCGGCCAGATTGGCGGTCTGGGCGAACAACTGACGGCACTGGACACCCGTCTGACCGCATTGGAACAGCGCCCTGTCGAAGCGGCCTCTGATGCGGCGGTTTCGTCCTTTGAGGATGCCGTGGCCGGTCTGCGTCAAGAGATCGAAGATCAGCGCGTCCAGATCGAAGACATGGCCGCCGAAGCCGTTGAGGCTGAAAAAGCCGCCGAAGAAACCTCGCGTCAGGCTCTGGCCCGTGCGGCGATGACCCGTCTGCAATCCTCGCTGGATGCGGGCACGCCCTTTGCCCCTGCCCTGTCGGACCTGCAAGGGGTCTCGGATGTTGAGGTTCCTGCCGCTCTGTCCACCTTGGCAGAGGATGGCATTCCCAGCCTTGCGCAGCTTCAGGCCAGCTACCCTGATTATGCCCGCGATGCCTTGGGCGAGGCCCGTGCGCTGACCGCTGAAGGTGACACGCAGGAACGTCTTGGTGCCTTCTTGTTGAACCAGCTTGGCGCCCGTTCGCTGGAACCAAAAGAAGGCGACAGCGCCGATGCGGTTCTCAGCCGTGCCGAAGCTGCGGTGAAAGATGCGCGCCTGTCGGATGCGCTGTCGGAAATCTCGGCTCTGCCTGAGGCCGCCCGTGCGGCGATGGCCCCTTGGGTCGAACAGGCGCAACTGCGTCAGGATGCTCTCGCTGCGGCCGAAACGCTGTCGCAAAACCTGAATTCTAACTAAAGGCTCGCCGCATGCTCTGGTCGCTCACGAAAATTATTCTGTTTGTTGTCATCGTCTCCCTGCTGACGCTGGGAGCCGGTTATCTGCTGGAAGCCGAAGGCGGCGTCCGCATTGCCTTTGGTGGGATGGAATTCAATCTGGGTCCGCTGCAATCGGTTGTCGGTGCGCTGCTGCTGGTTCTGGCCATCTGGATCCTGATGAAGGTCGTCGGGTTTCTTGTGGCAATCCTGCGCTTTATCAATGGCGATGAGACCGCCATTAGCCGCTACTTTGACCGCTCGCGCGAGCGGAAGGGGTTCAAGGCGCTGTCTGACGGGATGCTGGCGCTTGCTTCCGGCGAAGGCCGCGAGGCGATGAAAAAGGCAGATCAGGCGGACAAATACCTGAACCGCCCCGAACTGACCAACCTGATCACCGCCCAAGCGGCCGAGATGATTGGCGACAAGAAGACCGCAGATCGCGTCTACAAAGAGCTGCTGAAAGACCAGCGCACTCGCTTTGTTGGCGTGCGCGGCCTGATGAAGCAGCGTCTGTCCGAGGGCAACCACGAGGTTGCGCTGAAGCTGGCGGAAACAGCTTTTGCCATTAAGCCCAAGCACGAAGAAACCCAGGATCTGCTGCTGCGCCTTCAGGCGGAAAGTGGTGACTGGAAAGGCGCACGTAAGACGCTGGCAACTAAGTTGAAGACCGGCACCCTGCCCCGTGACGTCCACAAGCGCCGCGACGCGGTTCTGGCCCTGAGCGAAGCCAAGGTTGTGATCGACGACAACGCCACCATTGAGGCCCGCGAAGAAGCGATCGAAGCCAACCGTCTGTCCCCCGACTTGATCCCCGCCGCCGCTATGGCTGCGCGTGGTTATATCGCCAAGGGCAAGCCGAAATACGCCACCCGCGTGATCCGCAAGGCGTGGAACGTTTCTCCGCATCCCGATCTGGCCGAGGTTTTCGCCGAAATCCAGCCCGCTGAAACCCCCGCGCAGCGGATCAAGCGTTTTGCTTTGCTGACCAACAGCCATCAGGATCACCCTGAAACCAAGATGCTGCTGGCAGAGCTGAACATCGCCGCCGAGGACTTTCCTGCGGCCCGTCGTGCAATGGGTGATCTGGCGCAAACTGATCCCAACACCCGTACCCTGACCCTGATGGCCGCAATCGAGCGTGGCGAAGGTGCAGAGGATGCGGTTGTCCGTGGCTGGCTGGCCCGCGCCGTGACCGCGCCCCGTGGTCCGTCGTGGATCTGTGACAGCTGTAACCATATCCACGGCGACTGGGTTCCCGTCTGTGAGAACTGCGGCGGCTTTGACACTCTGACCTGGCGCAAGCCTCCGGCGCAGATGATGTCGACCACCGGTCTGAACGCGGAAATGCTGCCCCTGATCGTCGGTAGCCCCCGTGAAGAGGCCAACGCGCTGGTTCCCGTCACCGAGCCTGCTGCTGATGCTGACGTGGTCGTCGAAGAAGCCCAAGTGGTGGATGCGGCAACCAAAGACGAGACTGCAAAATAAGTCTTTTCCGTGGGGTGCGCTGGTGCTAAAGCGCACTCCACAATGATTGCACTGCGATCATTCGAAGAAGTGCCGGTATAGCTCAGCTGGTAGAGCACGTCATTCGTAATGATGGGGTCGGGGGTTCGAGTCCCTTTACCGGCACCACTTCTTCTAAGCTCTCTCTGAAGATCTGAGTGTTTCGACTTTGCGCTGGTGATGCCTGCGCAAGAATTCATTCCATTTTCTCTGAGTTAAGTCTGGAGTTTGTGCGCTTGACTCTGAAGTGCGCCTGACGTGATCGCGTTCTACTCTGGACCAGATATTTAAATGTGTGAGAGAGATGTTTTATTTTAGGGATGTATTTCCCTAAGGTAAAGTTCATCGAATTGTTCTGGTAAGTTTTCGCCTCGGTCTTCAGTTCACTGAGCATGAAGCTTTCGTCGGCCTTTCACGTAGTCTAGCTTACTATTTAGGCGAAAATATCTTTGTTTTATTGGTGTTTGAAGGGTTTTGGAGCGTTGGCCTGCTGTCACTTCCTCAAACCAACCTTAATGAGAAGAAAACATTCGCGCTTCGAAAAATGCACTGTTAATTATCAAGAGGCGTGTGATTCTTACAGGTTTTCTCTTCTCTCAATTTTATAAAATCTCATTCAGCTGTAATCATGGTTCGCAATATATTTTGCGCCTTTTGCAGCTTCTGAAAGGTTGCGAAATGATATCTTTACTCAAGAAAAGCCTATATGCTGCGCTAAGTCTTGCCATGATCAGCTTGGGTGCATCGCAGGCAGAGGCGCAGGGGAACCGTACGGATGCGGGTCTGTGCCAGCAGTATGCAGGCTTTCTGCGTCCAATGGTGAACAAGGCGATCCAGATGAACTCCAGGTGTCTGGATTGGGATCGCGGCGTTCATGACGTTTACCAGATGCACTATGACTGGTGCATGAACAACAACCGCGACATCGTGATTGGCGCGGCCAGCCATGTCCGTGATCTGGTTGTGCAGTGCACGGGGAACTGGTTCCCTGAATCGCCGCTGAATGCTGCCGCGCCTGCGCCCGCTCCGATCCGCCGTCCTGCCGCCGCGAAATGGCGCTTTGAGAGCCATGTGACCGGGTCATGTACTGCTGAGCTGCGCGATCCCTCCAAGCAAGTTTACTTCGGCAACCTGATCCGTCTGGAGGCCTACCGTGGTGGCCCGATCTATCTGATTTCGGACTTCACAGGCGCTGATGTGTATTCGGACGTACGTGTTGGCGGAAAATCCTTCCGCCAGAACTGGGAGCACGAGTCCGATGTGGTCAAATCACCCGTCAGCATGGATCTGCTGAGCGCCATGAAGCGCGGGAATGAGATTGACCTGAACTTCTACACCCATGATCTGCGCTACTCGCTTTCGGGGTCGTCCGCGGCGATTGACCAGATGCTGCAATGTGCGGGTATGGGGGCGCCGAAGCCTGCGCCCAAACCGGCGGCGAGCCGTGGCCCCAAGGTGATCTATGGCAGCTGCAAGCTGATCGTGGATGGCGTGCAATACGTGAATATCGCGCAGGGTTGCCCGATCTGGATGGACACCGATGGCACCTTCTGGATCAACACCGACCGCGCAAACTTCATGGGTGACTACATCGCCGAACTGCGCCCCAGCGGCAATGGCTGGGGTGATGGGCACTGGAACGGGCAGGCGGGCTCGACCCACGCGCAGGCCCCGCTGGGTGAAGACTTCCGGATGGGCAATGGGGGATGCTGGTCCAACCGCCGCGCCACAATCTGCGCCGCGCGCTAATGGGTTTGGCCGTCCCTGCGAGGGGGCGGCTTTTTCATTTCAGAAAGAAGTACATGATGAAACGTCATTCCTTGCTGCTTGGCAGCGCATTCCTTGGCCTGTTTGCAGGTACCGCGCAGGCGCAAGAGCTATATGCCCAATCGGGCATGTGGGCCGTTTACAGACTAAGTCCCAAGACCTGCTACGCAGACCTGATTGATTATACCAAGCCCCAAGGTTACGGGCAGAACCTATGGATCATGTTCGATGATGGTTTCTGGCGGCTGGGGACAGATTTCCCTGTGCCGAATCCGTCGATGACGGTCTACGTCGATGGCTCTGCCGGTTTTCCCGTGGAATATGAATCGGCCTACGGCATGAATATGGCCCTGATGATGGGCGATCTTGAGCCCGCGCTGAAGAACGGCAACACGCTGAACCTGAATATTCAGAATGAAGGGCCCGAGTACATTCTAGAGGGCTCGGCCTGGGCGATGGATATGGCGTACGAATGTGCGGTGGGCCCTGATCACATGCAGCAGGCCATGGGCAATTATGTGGAATGGACCATGATGCGCGGCGGCGCGATTGATGGCGGTCCGATGGCTGCAGGATGGGATGGAAACGGCGATTTGTTCGCCTGTCTGGCGGATCATCACGATGGCCGTCACCCGGGCAAGATCAGCTATAGCTCGGGCGGGTGTCTGACTGGCTATGGCAATGAGGAATGGACCACGAGCGAGTATTTTGTGGCCATGAACCCCCAACTCTGGGTTCCGGCCTCGCACGGAAATGTGCCGCCGAATGCGACGCGGGTGGGTTGGGAAGCGAACGGCGAGCCGCTGTATTCCTGCCGTACGCAGTTCTTCAATGACATGCAGGTCGGCAAGGTGCGCCCCGGTCTGGACGGATGCCACTTCGGCATGAACGGGGCTGAATTGACGATCCCGAACTACGAGGTGTTGGTCGAATAACATCCTGCCAAGGCTTTTGTGATGACGGGGCAGGGCGCGCAGCAAACTACAGCGCATTTGAATCCTTAAGCTTTCCATAACCTCTGACCGGATATTCCGGATGAGGTGGGAAAGGTGGTGGATATGGCTGCGGATAAAGGCGCGCCAGTCATCATCAAAAGGAAAAAGGTTGTGGCGGCCGAAGGCCACCACGGTGGGGCGTGGAAGGTCGCGTATGCGGACTTTGTCACGGCGATGATGGCGTTTTTCCTGTTGATGTGGCTGTTGAATGCGACAACGGAACAACAACGAAAAGGCTTGGCGGATTACTTTTCGCCAAGCATTCCTGTGGCCCGGATTTCGGGCGGCGGGCAGGGGAACTTTGGCGGTGAAAGCGTGGTTTCCGAGGATGTCCTGATCATCGAAGGGACGGGGGCGACCTCGCTTCATCCGACCGAGGCGCGGGGCGCCCGCGGTGCGGTTGAGGCGGCGGCAGCGCAGATTGAGGCTGCCTTGAGCGATCCCGATTGGATCGATTTACGCCGCCATCTGGATTTTCGTGTCACCGACGAAGGCATGGTCATAGAGATGTACGCGCGACCGGATGAACCGCTTTTCAAGCCCCTCAGCGCGGAGCCCGAGCCGATGATTCTTGTCTTGGCGGATCACGTTGCCGATCTTTTGAAAGATCACGAAAACGCTTTGGCTATCGCGGGGCATTTGGCGTCAACGCCAGTGGTCATGCGGGATAATCCGACGTGGGATCTGTCTACTGAGCGGGCAAATAAATTCCGAGAGATGCTGGAAAAGCAAGGTCTTGCGCCTGATCGGGTCCAGCGTGTCACGGGTCATGCAGATCGCGATCTGCGGCGGGAAGACCTGCCGATGGACCCCCGAAATGAACGGATTGTGGTGACACTTTTGGTCGAAGCCCCCCCGATCCCGTTAGGCTGGCGTTAAGCCTGAGGGTCTAACGATGGGGCATCGATCACTTTGAAAGGTGCCCCCATGACGATTTCTTCTTCGCTTAACGCCGGTGTGGCCGGACTGGCCGCGAACGCCGGTCGCTTGGCGGCGATTTCGGATAACATCGCGAATGCCTCGACCTACGGCTACAAAAAGGTTGAGGCGGATTTTCACTCAATGGTGCTTGGCAGCAGCGGCGGCAAGTATTCGGCTGGTGGCGTGCGCGTCACGACAGAGCGTGTGATTGATACCTCTGGCTCGCTGGTGACCACTTCCAATTCAACCGATCTTGCCGTTCGGGGTAGGGGCTTTTTGCCTGTCACCTCAACCACCGATGTAGCGAACGGCAATTCGCAGATGATGCTGACGACCACCGGATCGTTTCACACGGATTCGGACGGCTATCTGACTACGGCTTCCGATCTGGTGCTGATGGGCTGGCCTGCGCTGCCTGACGGGACGTTTCCCCTGTATTCACGTGACACCGCCGAAGGGCTGGAGCCTGTGCGCATCAACGTAAACCAGCTCTCGGGCGAGCCGACGACGAAGATCGGTTTGGGCGTGAACCTGCCCGCTAGCGCGACCGCCGCTGAGAGTGATGGCACCCAACAGGAACTGTCGATCGAATACTTCGACAACCTCGGGACGTCCCAGAACCTGCAGATTTCCTTTGCGCCCACCGTAGCGGCTGCGGGCGCGACAGGGACGAATGAATGGACGATGCAGATCCATGACGGAGCCACCGGCGGCACGCTGGTGGGCGAATACACCCTGACCTTCGATGCCTCTCGCGCGGCAGGGGGAACGCTGGCTTCGGTCAGTTCCAGCTTTGGTGGCGCTTATGACCCGACCACAGGCAGCATCTCAGTGATGGTTGAAGGTGGCCCGATGCAGATCGATATCGGTGAGATCGGCGGCGCCTCGGGGATGACCCAGCTGTCCGACGATTTCGCCCCACTGTCGATCACGAAGGACGGCTATGAGATCGGCAATGTCACCTCGGTTGAGGTAGACGACTCTGGCATCGTTCACGCGATCTTTGACACGGGCATCACCCGCGAAATCTTCAAGGTTCCGCTGGTGGACCTGCCGAACCCGAACGGCCTGATCTCGCTGGATAGCCAGACCTACATGCCCTCGCCGGAAAGCGGCAGCTTTTTCCTATGGGACGCAGGTGATGGCCCGACCGGCGATATCATCAGCTATTCGCTTGAGGAATCCAACGTGGACGTCGCTGGCGAGCTGACCAATCTGATCCAGACCCAGCGTGCTTATTCCTCAAACGCCAAGATCATCCAGACCGTGGATGAGATGCTGCAGGAAACCACCAACATCAAGCGATAAGGAGATAGGCCATGTCGCTTGGTAGCGCGATGAACAATGCCCTTTCGGGGCTGACGGCGTCGGCCCGCGGGGCCGAGGTGATTTCTTTGAATTTGGCGAATGCGACGAATGCCTCTTACGCGCCCCAAGCGGTTGATCTCGGGACGAACGCGGTTGGCGGAGGGGTCAAAATTCTATCGGTGTCCCGACAAGTTGATCTTGGCTTGCAGGGGGCGATCAATCTGGGCTTGGCCAGCCAATCGGCTGCCGCAGTTCAGGTAGAGGCCGCCACGACTGTGGCAGAGGTCTACGGCACGCCGGGAGAGACGGGCAGCCTGTCATCCTATCTGGAGCAGTTGGATTCCGCGCTTATCGCGGCGTCCGCTGCCCCAGAGTCCGACGTGCGTCTTCAATCGGTTCTGGATGCGGCAGGCGATCTGGCAAAGGCGATTAACGCAGGTTCGGACAGTATCCAACAGGCCCGACTTTCCGCTGACGAAGCAATCGCCGAGGATGTTGCACGCGCGAATGGTCTGCTTGGCCAAATTGCCGATCTGAACTCTCAGATCGTCAGTGTATCGTCCCATGGACAGTCTCCGAACGCTTTGCTGGATGCCCGCGATCAGGCAGTCTCAAGCCTGTCAGAGTTGATACCGGTTCGATCAACGACGCGCGACAATAACACCGTTGCCCTTTATTCGACAGGCGGCCGTATTTTGTTGGACGGTAATCCTGTAGAAATAGGGTTTTCATCATCGCAAGTGATGGTCTCCGAAATGTCCTTTGAAAGCGGTGCGCTTTCGGGACTTACGATCAACGGGAAAGCTGGGGATAGCGCCGAGAATGGCCTTGGTGGGGGCCGCCTTGGGGCGAACTTCGCTTTGCGAGATGCCGTTTTACCCCAAGCGCAAGAACAGCTTGACCGGATATCAGAGGCTCTTCAATCGTCTTTGGCACTGGATACAGGTGGCGTCATTCAGGCGGATAGCACCGGCAAATTGGCAGTAAATCCGGCATTGGACCCATCGCAGGGCGGCGCACTTTGGCGATTGCGCGAAGGGATGACAGCGGCCTCTGCTCAAAGCGCGGGTGCCGCAGGTTTTCTGGGAACAATGTCGGAGAGCCTGCAAAACGGAACGCTTTCATCGTTAATCACAGACGGCGCATCGGACGCTGCCCGCACGCAGCTTCGGGCGGAAGATCAGCTGGTTATTCAGTCCACAAAACTTACCGCGCTAAATGCGCAGCGCACTGGAGTGAACAGCGACGACGAGTTGCAGACACTGCTGCTGACCGAACAAATGTACGCCGCGAATGCTCAGGTCATGACGGCGATTGAGGAAATGCTGGATATGTTGATGGGGGTTCTGCGATGACGTCGATTGCACTTGGTGATTTGGCTCGGAACATGATGCTTCGGGCAAGCAACCAGCGCCTGATGTCCGAAATGCAAACCCTGTCCGAGACCGTCGCCCAAGGGCGTGTCTCGGATCTGGCCGAGCATTTGAACGGCGATTTTCGGCCGCTTGCTGCGATAGAGGGGCGTATGGCCACATTGTCTGCCTTTGAGCAGGTGACGGCCGAGGCCTCTGCGTTTTTTGGGGCCCAACAGACGGCCGTCACGCAGTTTGGTGAAAACGCGACTGCCCTATCGGAAACCCTGCTTTTTTCCGATGCGAGCGCTGGCTCGAATACTGAGGCTGTTTTGGCGCAAGAGGCCCGGAACGTTTTCACACAGACTGTTGGTGCATTGAACGGCTCAGCCGGAGGGCGCAGCCTGTTTTCTGGGGCAAATGTAAAAGCGGCCCCTTTGCCGACGGCTGATGAAATGCTTGAGCAACTGACCCTTGAAGTTGGCGCCATCGCAGATCCTCATCAGCGGGCGGCAGCTATTAAGGATTGGTTTACCGCGGACGGCGTCGGGTACGCACAAGCATATAGCGGCAATGATGACCAACTTGTGGGGTATTCGCTGTCTTCGGGCGACCGTATCACAGCATCTTTCACAGCGATGGATCCAGATTTCAGAGAGTTTCTGGCACACACGGCAACCGCAGCTTTGGCTCCCGAGGTTGAAGTTCTTGAAAACATCGGAGCCGATCTGGCAGCGTCCGCTCAGGCATTCGCCGAGAAATCCGGTCTTATCGGCCTGTCGGAAAGCAGACTAGAGGCCATGAGCGTCAGGGACGCGGCAGAGCGTTCCTCGTTAGAAATTCAGCTGACGGAAATGACGGTTCCCGACCTCTACGAGGTGGCCGTCCAACTTGAGGAAAACCAGCAAGCGCTTGAGCGGATGTATCTGGTGACCTCAAAGCTTTCTTCCATGTCGCTGGCGGACTATTTGTGATGTTTAAACAGCTTGTTTTTATAGCCACCGCGCTTTTCGCAATGCCCGCCGTCGCCGAGACAGTTCGCGTCAAAGATCTTGTCGAATTTGACGGAGTGCGCGGTAACGATCTGGTGGGCTATGGGTTGGTTGTCGGCTTGCATGGTACCGGTGATGGTTTCCGGAATGCACCCTACACCGAAGAAATGCTGACGACGATGCTCGAGCGCTTGGGCGTTAATGTTACCGGCGAACAGTTGCGGCCCCAAAACGTGGCGGGTGTGTTCGTGACGGCAACACTTCCACCATTTGCCCGCTCCGGAGCGCAGATCGACGTCACGGTCTCTGCGATTGGCGATGCCGAAAGCTTGTTGGGCGGGACGTTAATCATGACGCCCCTCAATGCGGCGGACGGTGATATCTATGCAGTGGCGCAAGGCACTGTTATTGCAGCTGGCGCATCAGTGGAAGGCGCCGCAGCTTCGGTGACCGAAGGGGTCCCGACATCTGGTACGATCCCGTCGGGCGCCCGCGTCGAACGGGAAGTTGATTTCGAGTTTTCCTCTCTTGAGCGCTTGCGTATGGCACTGCGAAGTCCGGATTTCACAACAGCCATGAGACTTGAGAAAGCCGTTAACCAGTTCTTTGGTCGCCGAGTTGCGCTGATGCATGATGGTGGAACGATCGAACTGGATATCGCTGCGACCGGCGCGGTGTCGCCCGCGCACGCGATTGGTTTGCTTGAGAATATATTGGTTGAACCAGAGCAAAAGGCGCGTGTTGTCGTCGATCAGAGATCGGGAACCATCGTTATGGGGGACGCGGTTAGAATCTCGAATGTCGCGGTTGCACAGGGAGGGCTGACACTACGTGTTCAAGAAGCGCCACAGGTCTCTCAACCCAATCCGTTCAGCCCTGGTGACACTGTGGCGGTCCCTAGAACAACTGTCGGTCTAGAGCAACAAGAGGGGTCGCTGGCCGAGCTTCACTCGGGGACGACTTTGACCGAAGTAGTCGAAGGGCTGAATGCTTTGGGTGTTTCCCCACGTGATATGATCGATATCCTTAAAAGCATCAAAGCAGCTGGCGCCCTGCATGCCGAGATGATTGTCAGGTAGCACAATCACGTTCCGTAGCTCTCGATCAAGCGAAGTGTGATCAGCGACCAACCGTCGCTGAGCACGAAAAAACCAAGTTTAAATGGCAGGGATACAACCGCTGGGGGCACCATCATCATTCCCATCGACATCAGGACAGCTGAAACCACCAGATCGATGATTAGAAACGGCAGGTAGATCAGAAACCCTACCTGAAAAGCGTGTGAGATCTCCGAGATGACGAATGCAGGGATAATGGTCGTCAGGGTAGTATTTTCGCTTTGCTCGCCAATCGCCCTAGCCTGCTCCATCGCGTAGAGCGTATCCGGGTCAGTTCGTTTCTGCATAAAGGAAACAAATGGTTCGCTTGCTCTGGTGAACCCTTCTTCGAATGAAAGCGTTCCTGCGCGTACAGGTTGAATGCCATCGTTCCACGCCTGTAGAAAAATTGGCTCCATCACAAAAAATGTCATGAAAAGCGCAAGACCGATCAAAAGCATGTTCGGTGGAGACTGCTGAAGCCCGATGCCTTGACGCATTATCGCGAATACGGTCACGAAGAATGGAAAGCAGGTGACCATAATCAGGATCGCGGGCGCAGCTGCCAGAAAAGTTCCTGTCGCAATGATGGCAAGAATTGTGTCGCTCGCGTTTTCCGAGAGGGACAGGTTGGACGCTGCGAAGTCTTGCGCTGACAAACTTTGAGGCAGCAAGGCAAAGAAGGGCAGAAGAGCTTTTCTAAACATCGGAATCTGGATGTTTGACTTCGGTCAGTTTTACGGAAAGTTGCCGACGGCCATTCCCATCACTTTCTTGCAAGATGCCTCGTGCGACGACGCGCTCGCCAATCATAATGTCGACGGGATCATCGATCTGACTATCAAGGTAAATGACGGTGTCGGCGTCCATGTCCATGAGCTCACCCAGACTACATCGGGCACGACCGACCGAGATCCACAGATCCACTGGCAGATCGGAAAATCGATGAGAAATTTGCTTATCCTTGGGTTCCATCGGACACCTTTGCCGTCTTGTTTTCAAAGAAATCAGAAAGAAGTGTTTCGATTTCTGAGACCGTTTCAGAGGGATTCAAGAGTTGAGTATCTTTGCCAAAGCTTAGGCAAACTTGCTCTGGGGTGAGGTCTTCGTCGTCCTCTAGCGGGATGGAATCCAAGTCCTCACTCAGAAGCTTTTCCAATCGTTCCCGAGATGACGGGTGGAGGCGTAAAACAACGTCGCTTTTGGTCGCGCGTGACGTTGCATCCAGGATCCTCTCAACAATGATCGCACCCAGATTTTGGTGAGCGACCTTTCCCATGATCTTACCGAGCATCGGCAATAGAGCTGTCTCAAGATCGTTGAAAATCTGTCGCTCAATCTCGGCACGGGTGAGTGATAGGTCCTGTAGGCTTTCTGCCAACCCACTGGTGATGCGCCTGTTTTCGTCATCCTGTGCCTTCAAGGCATCGGCCCAACCTGCGTTATAGCCATCTTCGAAGGAACTTAACTGGACTTCACTCACTTGGTCGTCGGCTTCAAAGACAGGCTCAGGACCAGAAAAGTCTTCGAGAAAGTGCACTATCGTCATGTTTGCTGCTCTCTTTCATCTTCCAGCCAATTGCGCAGGATGATCATGGTCTCATCCCGCTTGTCTTCGATGGCTTGTCGCATTCTGGAAATCGGGTCTTGGGACTCTGGCGCGGTATCAAAGGCGATCGCTGGAAAGCTGTCGGGAAGGATGGGCTCACCCATATCGATTTCCCCATCCAGCGGGGTTAATTCCGATGCGTCTTCGGCGGCCTTTTGCGGGGCTGGAAGTGCACTTTGCGCAGGCCGTAGTAATAGCGGTCGAACAACGAAAAGCCCAAGGATGAGAGCCACAGCGGCGGTCGCTCCGTATTTCAGCAAAGACTCGCTGGAAGGGATCGTGAAGTCATAGGGCGAGGGGGGGCTGATCTCTGCCATCGACTGCGCCGTTTGGAAGACCATTGATTGGACAGTTATCTCATCGCCTCGTTCGGCGTCGAAGCCTACGGTGTCTTCAACAAGCGCTTGAAGAGCGGCAATTTCAGCGGCCTCTCTAGGGACCATATTGCCATTTTCATCCGTAACACCATTCACCAGAACCGCGATGGTTTGCCTGCGAATGCCGCCGGGCGTTCGCAGCACTTCGCGGCGGGTCTCGGAGATCTCGTAGTTGATCCGCTCAAGCGTTTCATTCGAGGTTTCTGCACGATCACCCGCCCGGCTTTCCGATTTCTCTGGCAAGTCGCTGGCAACCGTCATGCCTGAGGGGGATGAATTCGTGGATGCTACATTCTCTTGGGTTTCCGCACTGATCGCGACCCGACTGTCCGGATCGATCACGCGCTCCACGATCGATTCCCTCTCATTTATTCGGTCGATGCTGATTTCAACCATAGCGTTTCCGGGGCCAACGCGCGCCTCAAGCAACCGCTCGACCTTCTGCGAGAGCACTTCCGATTGGGCATGATCCGTGAAATCGGCCGCTTCGTCACGCTCACCTGAAAGCAGGCGGCCAGAATCATCCACAATCGTCACTTTTTCCGGAACCAGACCTGAGACCGCAGAAGAGACCATGAATTGCAGCGCCTTGGTCTGCGATTGGCTGAGGGTTCCCGGCCCCGCCAGGGTTAGCGTAACCGACGCGGACATATCCTCTCTGCGTCCGAATGGTCCGCTTTGATCTGCGGCAATATGGACGCGCGCATGACGGATTAAGGAGTTTGTCTGAATTGTCCTGGCCAATTCTCCTTCCTGCGCCCGCAGATAGGTTGCATTGAACATCTGGGTCGTCGTGCCGAAGCCGCTTAGTCCGTCAAGCAGCTCATATCCGGCGGTTCCGGATGCAGGCATGCCCTCATAGGCAAGCTGCATCCGCAACGCATCGCGGCTTTCCGCATCTACGAAAATGTTGCCGCCTTCTACTTTGTGAGGCGTACTTCTCGCCTCAAGCGCAGCGATCACCTCGCCTGCGGCGGTTGGATCAAGACCACCAAACAAGAGCGTGTATTTTGTTTGATTGGCGAAAAACGCCAGGGAAAGAATCGCCACGAACATTCCGATGGTCGCCGCGGCAGCTGTGATTTGCTGCTTTCTCGTCAAGGCAGACAACATCTTTAACAGGTCGTTCATTACACACTCCGGTAGGGGACTTTCTGTCTCTGCCCTCCGTTTTGCACCAAACGCCTTAACAATCGGTTAGCCTCTCTTTGCCAGAATGGTCCTCAGTCAAGGAGGCCAGGATGAGCCAGGTAGAAGCGGAAACTCAGGAAAAAAAGGGACGAATCGTCGGGCCTCTGATCGGAATCGTGCTTTCGATTCTGGGGGGCGTCGGCGGCTATGCCGTCGTTGGAATGGATGCACTGGGAATTTTTAGTCAGGATTCGCCCATGCATGCACCGGCGGAAGTAGCGGGACATGAGCTTGAATACACCTATGTCCCCTTGCCCATGATGATTGTTCCGATGGGCAGTGTCTTGGATGGGCGGCAACTACGCTTTCAGGGTCAAGTTGAAGCGAAACCAGAAAATGCGCGCAAGGTTGAGGCGATGATCCCGCGTCTGGTCGACGTTTTTCAGGACTATCTACGCGCGCTGAGTGTTGAGGACCTCGATCGTTCAGGCGCGCTCATGCACATCCGATCCCAGCTTCTATTTCGCGCCCGTTTGGTGGTCGGCGAGGAAGAAGTTTCGGATTTTCTCATCATGGAATTCGTATTGAATTGAAAGGGGCCAATATGGATTTTCTGGCAGATATCATCTTGGGGGCTGGAGCCTTAGGTGCCGGATTTTATTGCTTTATTCTGGCAAGGCGGGTGCGATCTCTCAATGATTTGGAAAATGGTGTTGGTGGTGCTGTCGCGGCCCTCTCGAAGCAGGTTGAGGATCTTAATACCACGCTGGTCGCTGCAAAGGGCGCAGCGGATAACTCGAACACGTCACTCACAGAACTCACAGGTCGCGCTGAAAATGTGACCCGTAAGCTCGAGCTGATGATGGCTTCAATGCACGATATCGAAGCAAGGCGCCCTGCGCCCGAGCCAGTATTTTCGCATCGTTCGCTAAGGGAGGGGCAGTCGTGAAAAGACGCGGATTTAGTGCCTTAACCGTTATTTCGACGATGTTTATCGCTGCAGGCGCGCTGCGCATCGGGATGGGAGCAGAGGCTGCGATCGCATTTGCACCCACGATGACCTTCACTGATGAAGACTACTTAGAGGCGCCGGTTCTGCGCAGCGCTGAGGACCTGAAATTACTACTCAGAGCATTTGCTGAGCGCGATGCAGACCTGACAGCTTACGAGCAACAACTTGAGGCGCGCGCAGCAGAACTATCAGCTCTGGAAGACAGCATTGAGGTGCAAAAGCTTGCGCTAGATGATCGTCGCGCCACAGCTGAAAGGGCTGAGGAAGAGCTGCGAGCCACGATGGCAGTTGCTGAAGTCGCTGCCGAAGACGACCTGAGCAAGCTGACCAAGGTTTATGAAAACATGAAACCAAAGGAGGCCGCGAACTTGTTCGCCAATATGGAACCAAAGTTCTCGGCAGGTTTTCTTGGGCGCATGAAACCACAGAGCTCAGCCGCAATCATGGGGCAGCTGCCAACTGAAGTTGCGTACTCGATCAGCGTTCTCCTGGCGGGAAGAAATGTAGAGGCAGGCATCTACGCAGATGCGATGAGCCAAGAGGCAGCGGTGGAAGAATGATTGGGCTGGTTGGTGTCGCTGTAATCTTCTCAATGGTCTTTGGGGGCTATCTGCTCGCTGGCGGCAAAATGTCGATCATTCTACATTCATTGCCTTTCGAGATGATGATGATTGGCGGCGCTGCGGTCGGCACTTTCATGATCAGCAACGACCTATCTGCGATTAAGCACACTGGAAAAGATCTGCTGAAGGTCTTCAAAGGGCCGGCCTGGAAGCGTGAGGACTATAGAGATCTTCTTTGTTTGTTGTTCTCTTTGATTAGGGTGTCCCGGAAGAACCCAGTTGAACTGGAAGGCCATATAGAAAATCCTCAGGAATCGCAGATTTTTTCGCGCTATCCGAGGATTTTGGATGACGCCGAAGCCGTCGCCTTGATTTGCGATACACTTAGAGCTGGCAGTCTGAATTACGACGATCCGCATCAAGTCGAAGAAGTGCTTGGTAAAAGACTAGATAAAAGAAATCACGAAGCTTTGCATTCGAGCCATGCATTACAAGCTACTGCGGACTCGCTCCCAGCGCTCGGAATCGTGGCTGCGGTGCTAGGTGTGATTAAGACGATGGCATCTATCGATAAGCCACCTGAAGTCTTGGGTGGGGTGATTGGTGGCGCCTTGGTTGGCACATTCTTGGGTGTATTCTTAGCGTATGGAATTGCAGCCCCATTCGCCTCTAAAATAAAAAACATTGAAGAGAAAGATTCCAGTTTCTACGATTTGATCAAGGAGGTTCTCGTCGCGGATCTATTTCGACATGCTCCGAATCTGTGTATCGAAGTAGGCCGTCAAAATACTCCTCAATCAATGCGCCCGCCTTTCGATGAACTTGAGGAATTGCTGAACGAAATAAAAAGGAGTGCTGAATGAAGTACTCGTCTCTCTTCTTGATATCTCTAATGGCGAGTTCGACGGCTTCGTTGGCGAGTGTTGTTCAAGTCCGTTCCGGAGAACATACGAATTTCACGAGAGTTGCTCTACGGATTGCAGAGCCTATTGGATACAAAATGCAAATATCTGAAGGTAACATCAAGATTAGCTTTAAAGGAGATGATGTCTATCTGGACGTCGGGTCTGCAATGGATAGGCTTAGTTCAGGTAGAGTTCGCCATATTGGCTTTAATCAGGAGAGTAATAGCTTGGATATTCGTACGATTTCTGGGGCTCTTGTGGCGCCGATGTTTGAATCTCCATACCTATATTTTGATATATATAATGAATCACATAGTGCTTCATCGGATATTGTCGACAATTTCTCTGAATCGCTTGAAATTCTAGACCCAAATCAATTTGACCTAATGCCTTCCTCAAAAAGTCTGATGAAAGCCTCCTTTCACACCAGAGGTGCTTGGAACCGCTGGAAGCAGACTGAGGCAAAATTGGATCTTCCTCTCTTAATTGGTGTGGATGAAGTATCGTCGACCTCCAGTGAGACGCCTGATCTGGACTGCTACAGTGAAGGCGATTATCAAGTGCGAGGGAATAATGGGGATTTTATCGCAGATTTGAGGTCTTCGCGGAGGGGTGAATATTCAGATGAAACCTCGGAAATATTTCGGAGATGGAATCTAGTGAAGGAGGAAGGTTCACTGGCTGGACGAAAGGGCGACATTGCGGTGAGGCATAATAGTCGTCGAGATGTTTATAACGGAGGCATTATTTTCAATTTCGAACTAGGCAAAGATAGAGACGTTTCTTATTTCTCGCAAAGTTCGCTTACGTCAAAAGAAACCGACGTGGATACCCTTCAAAAAACTGCATCTCGGGTCGGACCTAATGAACTAGAATCTCTCGAAGTCCCTGATAAATCAGAAAATGGAGGCTTTGAAGACATAGAAGATGGCGCGACGTCCCATAGTTTTACCGCATACGAAGAGAATAAGTTATCTTCGTTAGATGCTATTAACAGTTACGATGACTTAAATCGAAAATTTCTGGCTACTTCATTTGCGGATGATAAAATTGTTGGAGATTTTTATGAAAGTATTCTGGCGAACGATGATCCCACGTTGTTATATCGATATTTTTCGATATCTCAAATTTCAAAGCTAAATCGGGAGACGATCTCGAAGTTGAAGAACAGAATTCGGGGAGATGGATACTCGTGGCTTAGCCAGGCGATCGTTGGCGAGTATAATGACCCCAATATTGGTCGCAATAAATGACGGTAACTGTGTTTAAGAAGATCGATACAGCCACAGCTCTGTTCGCTCTGGGGTTGCTGTCCTTCTTGGCGATATTGATTTTTCCTGTGCCGACGATAGTCCTTGATGTGGGTTTAGCGACGTCGTTTGCATTTTCAATATTAATTTTTGTGGGAGCACTGTTCTCGTCGCGTGCGCTGGATTTTTCTTCGTTTCCTACCGTACTGTTGGCATCGCTTATGCTGAGAATATCTTTAAATGTGTCTTCAACAAAATTGATAATTACGAACGGTCATATGGGACCTTCAGCTGCAGGCGGGGTCATTCAGAGCTTCTCAGAGTTCGTGGTAGGCGGATCGCTGATACTTGGAGTTATAATTTTTCTTGTTTTAATGATTGTGAATTTTGTCGTTATCACGAAGGGTGCGACAAGAATGGCAGAAGTCTCAGCGCGCTTCGCGCTTGATGGCTTGCCTGGAAAGCAACTCGCGATTGATAGTGATCTTGCTGCTGGTGCAATTACGCATCAGCAAGCTCAAGAAAAGAGAAGAGACGAGCAATCAGAGATTAATTTTTTTGGAACCCTTGATGGTGTGTCGAAGTTTACTAAAGGTGATGCGGTTGCTGGGTTGCTAATCACGGCACTAAACTTCTTTGTTGGAATGGGTGTCGGCTTAGTGTCGCATGATATGCCGTTAGGTGACGCTTTCGCTAGCTACTCAATGTTAACGATCGGTGATGGTTTGGTCACTCAGATTCCGAGTGTCATAATATCGATCGCTTCTGGGTTTCTCGTATCTAGAGGGAGTTCATCGGTCCGCGCGGACTTGGAGGTTGTAACGCAACTAGGTCGCCAACCTCTTGCTCTATTTGTTGTTTCTCTTGTTCTTTTTCTTTTTGGCGTTTTCCCTGGCTTGCCATTTTTTCCATTTTTTACCTGCTCAATGGGTATTGGTGCTTGGGGAGTTTTTTCTCTCAAAAGGGTGAAATCTAACTCTAAATTGGTGCAAAATTCTGAAGAAAAACAGCGAGAACCATCGATTGGGGATATTCTTGACTTAGATGAACTTCATGTCAGGTTCTCAAGCGATTTGCTAACGATTGTTCTGGATCCGGCTTCTGGGATGGAAGCGCGGATCGCCACTATGCGTAGATATTTCGCATCGGAATTTGGCCTTGTGTTAACGGACATTAGGTTATCAGACGCTGCTGAACTCGAGGCGGGAGAGTATCAGATCCTCCTGCAAGGAAACTATGTGGCGGGTGCTCGCCTACATGGTGATAAAGCTCTTACGATTTTAGATGATAAAATTGCTCCAAATCCGAGTGGGATTGACGCTGTGGAACCAGTCTATGGTGCGCCGGCTCGTTGGATATCCCGATCAGAACAAGAAGCGATTTCTCTATCAGGATTGACGATCGTCGCTCCCACAGAGGTGCTTGCGACGCATTTGCTTGAAACAATCAAGTCAAATCTCGGAACGCTAATGTGCTTGAAGACCTTCAGAAAGACACTTGATGCCTTTGCTAACCCTTCAGACGCCACTAGGGCGGATGACAACAAGCGTCTTTTGGATGAGATTATACCCGACAGGCTGCCGAGAGAGGCATTGCACGGCGTGTTGCGAGATCTTTTGCAGGAACGAGTTTCCATACGAAATCTTGCACTTATTCTTGAGGCCGCCGCTGAGGCGCGAGCGGCTGGTTTGAGACCAGATGCAGTGCGAGAACATGTTCGCCAAAGGTTAGGTCGCCAATTGTTCCAGAAGATCGTCCGTCGCGATGGGACGATCCCGATTATTCAGATTTCCCCTGCTTGGGAAGAGAGGTTTCTCCAGCATGAAGTTAATGGGCAGGCTGCATTTCCGGACATTGGACTGCCTCCAGAGGTGTTTCGTAAGTTGTCGGAGAGGATATCGCACGTTTATCAAAACGTGATTTCCGAAGGTCACGAAGCGGCAATAGTTGTTGGCGTAGCTAGGCGCAGTTTTTTGAGAACAGTTGCGACCGCAGCAGGGATCGATGTCCCAGTCCTATCATATGAAGAGATTGGCCTTCACGCACGCCCTTCGGTTGTCGGCTTTGTTGACGAATGACATTGTTTGGAACAGAAGATCTTAGCGTTATCGCGGTTGCTTTTCTGGGAAGCTTCTTGCGAGTTGGAGCATTTTTTTTACTTGCTCCCGGGCTGGGTGAAGTCTTCTTGCCTAAGAGATTCCGTTTATCTGTTGCTCTTGCATTCACGAGTGCCGCTTTCCCAGGCATCTTAATTGCACAAACAGAGTTCTCATTTCTATGGTTAACTATTGAGCCGTTGATTGGAGTCTTTTTTGGGGCCTCTCTTCGTTTCTTCGTCGCTTTTCTTAGAATGGCAGGAACTATTATCGCACAGTCGGTGTCGCTCTCCCAGTTTATGGGAAACCCGTCAACCGAGCCATCTACGGCAATTGCAGAAATTCTGACGCTGGGTGGGTTGGCAGTGCTGTTCTCGATTGGGATGCCTGTGCAGCTCTTGATCTTTCTGGAAACGTCATATGCAATCTTCCCACTTGGCGAGCCATTTGCGCTTGCGCGAGGCGTTCAGAGAATTGTTGCTCACTCTAATTATATTACAAACTTGGCGTTTAGCTTAGCGATGCCATTCATAATTCTTTCATTAATCTACAACATCGCTCTGGGGGTAATTAATAAAGCTATGCCTCCGATGATGGTCATGCTTGTTGGCGCTCCTGCTGTCACTGGCCTAGGTTTGCTGCTGTTTGCAGTATCGGTTGGGGGCATTCTTAGTCTATGGGCGAAAGCATTTGTTGATTTTATATCGTCTGGTATTTTAGGTGCTCTATGAGTGAGGAGGCATCAGATAAGAAGCATGATGCTTCAGAGCAGAAAATAAGAAAGGCACGCGAGAAGGGGCAGGTACCGAAATCAACAGATGTTCTACATTTGGCGAGCTACTGCGGACTTTGCGCTGCACTCGCGTTGGCGGGGCAGGGCTTGGTCTATGACGCGGGCGGAGCTTTGCAGTTGCTATGGACTGTAGATGCTAAATCATCAGATGCTATTGCCGATATTTTTGGTCGAACTTTTTCAGCAGTCTTGCCGATATTTGTATTTCCAGCTTCATGTACCCTACTCGCATTGGCTTCACAGAGATCTTTCGTCATTTCTTCTGAGAAGCTAAGGCCAAAGATTCAACGGGTGTCCATTATCGAGAATGCTAAGCAAAAATTTGGCGCAAAGGGTGCTGTTGAATTCTTAAAAACTTCGTTAAAGTTATTTCTGCTCATCGCGATATTCTCAACATTTTTATGGTGGTCTAGATTTGAGGTAGCAGAATCCTTCAATCTTCCGGTCGCGCAAGGATTGATGCTAATGATGAAGTTGGTGTTATATCTTTTGTGTGCCGTTGTATTGTTGACATTTCCTGTCGCAATTTTGGATTTTGTTTGGCAGCGCCACAGCTTCGCGCAGGAACAGCGCATGAGCGATAAAGAAATGCGCGACGAATTTAAAGAGAATGAGGGGGATCCAAACTTCAAGCAGGCGCGAAGGCAGCGTGGTCGTGAAATCGCAATGAATCGGATGCTGTCAGACGTTCCGAATGCGGATGTGGTCATAGTTAACCCGACCCACGTAGCTGTCGCGTTGATGTGGGACCGTCAGACAGGGACAGCACCGGTTTGCGTGGCGAAGGGTCATGATGAGGTCGCTCTGAAAATTCGCTCAATTGCTCTAGAAGCCGGGGTTCCGCTGCACAAAGACCCCCCTGCCGCCCGCGCAATTGATGCCGGGGTGAGTCTCGGCGCTGAAATTCCGGTGGAGCTGTATTCTGCTGTAGCTACGGCGATCAGATATGCGGACGAGATGCGGCAACGTGCAAGCAGGCGATGATTTATGACTGAGGATGAAAAAACGTTGCTCGAGATCGCGCAGATATTGGCAGAAAGAAAAGGGCATGCGCTTTCGAAACTGCGCATGATGGAAAAAGCTGCAGTGGATAGAGTTGAGGGGTTGCAAATCATCAGGTCTGATGCGCAGGGCGATCCAAATTGGATGACGCGGCCGTTAGCCGGGAATTGGTCAGCTTGGGCTTCTAGGGAAATTGAGAAGACCAACCTATCCATCGCTCGGATTCGCGCGCAAATGCCTGTGACAGAACATCAAGCGAGACTGGCTTTTGGCCGATGCCTCGCTTTGGAAGATGTATTGAAGAATAAGCCTTAACCAGCCTGGCGGACTAGATCGGTAATGAGAACGTCGTGAAGTGAAGCGCCAAGGATCTTGCGCGATGTCTCGGACAGGCGGCGTCTGAGTTGGGTCATTTTCTCGGAATTGGTGTAGCGCCCAGAAAAGCCGCCTTGGTTTGCGTGGCTGAAGAGAACCTGCAGCAAGTGATCGCGCAGGCGTGGTTCTTTCTGGAACACCAGTTCTTTCCCCAACTCATCAACCTCGAAGCTTATGCTCAAGATGACCAAAGCGTTATCGCCTCGGTCACTGACCACGGGCACCACAAGCTGATTACTAAGTTTAACAAATTCTGTCTCCGCATCCGGATTGGGTTCCCAGTCTGCCAGAACTTCCGGAGTTGGACATTCGATGTCGCTTGCATCTGCTTCATCGATGAATGTCGAAGGAGGGAGGTAAAGACCGGCCCCGACGCCGGCGCCAGTTCCGATGGCGGTTAAGACTAGTGGAAAGATAAACTTCATTTCTGATCCTAAAACGGAAGGAGGGCGTCAGTCAGTTGCTGGCCAATCCGAGGTTGCTGAACGTCTGTAATCTGTCCGCGTCCGCCATAGGAAATTCGGGCCGAAGCAATTTTGTCATACGTGATTTCGTTCCCACGCGAGATATCTTCGGGGCGAACCAAGCCCTCAACCAACAGCTCTCGTAGTTCGAAGTTCACGCGCACTTCTTGGCGACCCTCAATGATCAGCACGCCGTTTGGCATCACGTTCGTCACAGTCGCCGCAATTCGGAGGGTCAGTTTCTCCTTGCGACGCACAGAGCCATCGCCCTCACTCGCGCTTTTAGAAGTGACGTCTACAGCATCGGCAAGACTGGCACCTTCTGGCAGTTCATTCTGGATCCGTTGGGGAAAGCCGAACAGGGCAGGGGCTTTTAATTCTTCCGAGTTCTTTCTGGCCCGCTCGGTCGAATTCGAGATTTCGGCTTTGTCGTCAATTTCGACGACAACCGTTAAGATATCGCCGCGCTTTTCTGCACGTCGGTCTCCAAGCAATGAACGCTGACTGCTGGTCCAGAGCGAGGCTTGCCCCGTCGGCCCGCTACTTGGTTCAGCAACCAGCGGCAACCCCGGACTAAGCATGGCAGAGTGTTCAGCATTATTTTCATCCACATCTGTCATAGTCGGGGGGCGACCGACATGGTCTAGCCGCGCGCATCCGGCGATGAGAAGTACGGCACCTAGAATTGCAAATTGTTTCAAGAGGGTCCCCCTACGGAAATTGTGCCGTTTTTCAACACTTCACCCATTACGATTGTCCGCGAAGACAGGTTCATCGCGCGGATCAGTGCGCCTTCCGGCCCGCGATCCAAGGCACGGCCGTCGGTCTGCATCGCGAGGCCGCCGGCGGTATAGACAAGGCGAACCAGCTGGTTGCGCTCGACCAGAGCGGCATCTTGTAGCATCGCAGGGTAGATCGGTTGGCCGCTGTAGATGGTGCTGACCACTTCCTTGCCCTCAACTGAGGCGCGTTGCGTGATCGCCCCCGGTAGGGTGGCTTCGCTATTCAGGATGTCCTCAGCCGTGATGCGGGTTTTGGCTGGCAGAGTGCGTGCGGCGATCAGGCCTTCGGCATGCAGCGGTGCCGCAAGAAGGCATAAAAACAACCAACGCATCAGCGCACCTGAGTTGTGGCTGCCAACATCTGGTCGGCGGCCGAAATCACCTTGGAGTTCAACTCATAGCCGCGCTGGGCCTGAATCAGTTCGGTAATCTCGCGCACCGGATCAACAGAGCTGTCTTCAAGATAGCCTTGGCGCAACGTTCCCAGCCCATCCTCGCCCGGATCGGAGACAGTGCCAGCGCCAGAGGCCTCGGTCTGGCGGAACAGGTTGGAGCCAAGGGCCTCAAGTCCGCGCGGATTTGAGAACCCGACCAGTGAAATTCGCCCGATTTGCTGTGCTTCGACGCTGTCGGCGAAATAGGCATAAACCTCTCCATCCGCGTTGATCGAGACGCTACGCGCATCCTCGGGGACCACGATTTCCGGGGTCAGCGGGAAGCCGTCGGAGGTTACCAAAAGTCCATCCGCTGAACGCTTGAAGGCTCCGTCGCGGGTATAGGCCGACTGGCCTGAGGGCAGTTCGACCTCAAAATAACCATTTCCTTCAATCGCGATGTCCAGATCGCCGCCGGTCGCAGAGAGCGAGCCTTGCGCGAGCTGGACCGAAACGGAAGAGGGACGCACCCCAAGCCCCAGCTGGATGCCAGTGGGCACCATGCTGCCATTGTCAGCAGAGATTGTGCCCGGGTTGGTCACTTGCTGGTAATGTAGGTCCGAAAATTCGGCCCGTCGTGCATCGTAGCCGGTCGTGCTCATGTTCGCGAGGTTGTTAGAGATCACTTCGACCCGCATTTGCTGGGCGCTCATGCCGGTGGCGGCGATGGTTAGTGCGCGCATGGCAGTCTCCTTAAGATGTCAGGGAGTCGATGGCGCGGCGTTGGCGCTCATCTTCGGTTTGCAGAAAACTTTGACCCAATTCATAGGCGCGCTGGACCTCGACCATGCGGGCCATCTGCCCGATGGGATCGACGTTGGATCCTTCGACAAACCCCTGACGCACACGGCCTTCTTGATTGGGGATGATGCCGTCAGGGGCATCAAACAGGGCGCCAGCCTCACGGACCAGATTTCCGGGATTTGCGGGCCTGCCCAGACCGATCCGCGTGAGGGGGTTTCCGTCGATGGATAGCGTTCCGTCGGCCCCCACGCCGATCTCTCCGGCATCGGTTGGAATCTGGATCGGCGCACCGCCCAAATCCAGAAGCGCGTGTCCGTTCGATGTGCGCAACGTTCCGGCGCTGTCCGGTGAAAAATGCCCCGCGCGTGTCAGGCGGGTGCCATTCGGGGTTTCCACCTGAAAATAGCTATCCCCTTCGATCGCCAGATCAAATGTGCTGCCAGTTTGCTGCAGGGGGCCTTGCACAGTTGAAACAAGGCGCCCATGCGCGCGGGTCATCGCAATACCATCCGGGGATTGCCCGGTCGACAGGACCTCGGAGAACAGGACGCCTTGTTGGCGATAGCCGTTCGTTTGCGCATTCGAGATATTCTGCGCGATCACGTTCATTTCCTGTAGCAACCCTTGCTGACGCGACAAGGGAGGTAGATTGGACAGACCCATCAGAAACCTCGTGCAATTGTTGGTAAAAGCGTGTCGTGAAGCAGGCTGATCAATGCGCCCGTCATGAAGTCCATGCTGACCCAAAAGGTTGCCAGAATAGCCAGCATCTTAGGTACAAAGGTCAGCGTCATCTCTTGGATCGAGGTCAGTGTCTGCAGCAAGCCGATCACCAGACCCACGATCAAAGCGACCCCGAGGATCGGCGTGGACATCTGCACCGCGACCCAGATCGCAGTGCGAAGGCTGTCGAACAGCACTGCCTGATCCATCACATCGGCATCCTCAGGATTTCCTGATAGGCCTGAACAACCTTGTCCCGCATCGAAACGACGGTCTCGACCGCCAATTCTGTTTGGGCCAATGCTTGCACCAGTGCCTGCGGATCTGCCCCTTTGGTCATGGACTGGGCGGCAAGGGTCTCGGTCTGTTTCAGCGTATCCGCGAAACTCTCGACAGCTTTAAAGGCACTCGAGCCTGCATTGCTTGTGGGACCGGGACGGGTTGCGGGTTTGTTGATGGCATATTTATGCCCTGCGAAAAGCGTGTTGATTTCCATTCTGGACCTCGGAAGTTTTATTTCTGGAGAAGCTCCAGCAAGCTGGAGCTCATCTCACGCGCTTGCTGGAACATTTTGAGGTTGGCGTCATAGCTGCGCTGTGCGGCGCGGGCGTCGGCCAGTTCGATCACCAGGTCGACGTTGGTGCCGGTGTAGTGGCCGGTTTCATCGGCCAATGGATGCCCGGGATCGTAGATTTCGGTGGGCTGACTTTGATCAAGCGCGATGGGGCCCACTTCTGGCCCTTTAGCATCACCCAGCGAGAAACGGCCTTGGGCTACGGTCAGCAATTTGCGCTGATAGCCGGGCGTATCCGCATGCGCGATGTTTTCCGACACATGCACAAGGCGTGCGCTTTGAAGACGCAAACCACTGCTGGACAGGCTAAGGGCTTGGCTAAGATCGGCCATGGTGCCTCCTTACATTTTGCCAAGGCTGGTCTTCATCAAACCCAGCGTTGACTTGTAGATGGAAAGGGCGCGGCGATGATCCTGAGCGATCTGGGCCGCGTCGAGCATCTGGGTTTCCAGATCAACGGCCTGGCCAGTGTCGACGATTTTGGCGGACACCGGCTGAGAAGACGAAAAAGGCAGGTGGCTGTCGCGCGTCGCCTTTATCGCAAAACTACCTTGTTCCATCTGGTCCGAAAAACGCGAGACCGCGTGTGCGGTGAATCCGGGTGTGTCGCTGTTCGCGATATTGGCCGCTGTGACCGTTTGCCGTTGCGAAGCATGCTGCATCGCACGTCCGGCTAGTTTGAAAATTCCGATATTTTCGAACATCGGGGCTTCTCCCTCGATTGGCTTCAATCAAGGCTTAACCCTGATTCCTTTAGAAAGGGTTTGCGTAAACCTGTCGGAGGAATTTTGATGGCGTCTTCACCAATATCTTATTTAAATCAGAGTATTGCGAACGTTCGCACGGTCAAAAACGCTGGACGGGTGCAATCCCTGACCGGCTCGATACTGCGAATCGAAGGGCTTTCACATCTGGCAAAGCTGGGTGATTGCCTGCGACTTGAGGGGGAAAATGGCCGGTTTGAGGCTCAGGTCATCGCATTGGACCCCGATGGCCTAACGGCTTTGCCCGAACGATCGGTGGCGGGTTGTCGGGTCGGGCAATATGTCCAGCACATCGGGCCAAGAATGATCGCACCTGATCTCAGCTGGCTTGGGCGTATTATTGATCCTTGGGGGCGGCCTCTGGATGGTATGCCTTTGGCGTCTGGCTGTGCGCCGCATCGTCTTTTCCGCTCGCCTCCTCCGGCAGCGACCCGGCGCGGTTTTGGGGATAGGTTGGCGACAGGGCTATCTATCTTTGACACCGCTTTGCCTTTGGTGCGCGGGCAAAGAATGGGCGTCTTTGCGGGGTCTGGTGTCGGGAAATCCACGTTGCTGGGGATGCTTGCCAAAGGTGTGCAAGCAGACGTGCGGGTTATCGCATTGATCGGAGAAAGGGGCCGAGAGTTGGGGGCATTCGTGCGTGATACCTTGAGCCCTGAGGCAATGTCGAAAAGCGTGGTAATTGCTGCGACTTCGGATCAGTCTCCTCTTCTGCGGGCTGATTGTCTGCCAGCTGCGATGACGGTTGCGGAAATGTTTCGGGATGCAGGCCAGCAGGTTTTGGTCTTGGCAGATTCCATTACCCGCTTTGCCGAGGCTTATCGCGAAGTCGCAATCGCCGCTGGCGAAGCGCCCGCCCTGCGGGGCTTTCCGGCCTCGATGACGCAAGCCCTGATGGGATTGGCAGAACGGGCCGGACCGGGCGCGGAAGGGCAGGCTGATATTACGGCCCTTTTCACTGTGCTGGTTGCTGGCTCTGACATGGAAGAGCCGATTGCCGATCTGGTGCGCGGGACATTGGATGGCCATATCGTTCTGGATCGTGCCATTGCAGAGCGTGGTCGCTATCCAGCAATTGATCTTTTGCGGTCAGTCTCTCGTAGCTTGCCCGAGGCCGCAAACGAGGCAGAGAACGCCCTAATTGCCGAAATGCGCAAGCATTTGGGTTTATATCGAAAAGCCGAACCTATGATCCGCGCAGGACTACATCAGAAGGGTGCAGATCCAGCGCTTGATCGCGCGATTTCTTTGTGGCCTCAGTTGGATCAATTCCTGGCTGCACCGTCATGTGCTGGCCCCGATGACGCTTTCCTTCGCTTGCGTCAGATTTTGTCTTCCCGATAGGTCATCCGGAAAGAAGGGCCAATGCCAGACTGCCTGAACTAAAAGAATCCGTCTGGTCGATGGAAGCGCGGAGCAGGTAGCGCTCAATTAGAGTTTCACGGTGTTCATCGACCGCGAGGTCGTCAATCGAAATGCCCATCTGCTGTTTCAACGTCTCTTCGAAAATCTCGACCTGTCGATCAAGGTTGAGTTGGGCAATGCTGTCGGGCAATCCGAGCGCAGTCGTAAAGGTCACGCGTAAGGGATCGTTGCCGATGATATTCAGCCACTTTGTTTTGGATTTTTTGTCGGAATCCGCGACATCTGGCAATGTGCGTTCTGCGTTTAATGCAAGCCGGAGTGTCTCATCTTCTTCTCCGACGGCTACTTCGACCGAGACGTTTTCAAAGCGCGCCAAAATTTCATCAGCGAAGACGCTAAGTTGTGTTCTTGGAGTCGTTCGGTCGCCAAATCCGAAGGCGGCCGAAAAATCTGTATACCGCTGATCGGACAGCTTTCGTGCAAGGGCAGTCGAGCTGGTTGTTCCTTCTTCCAATATAGTTCTGACGAAGTATTTGTTGTCGATATCATCCGAAAGACCAAAGGCGCCTAGTGCGACTTCGAGTAACTCGCGGTCTTGAACCAGTTGCGCTGCGGTCGTAATTGAACCGATCCGAGTTCGAAAGGCGTCGGCCAAGCGTTGATTGGTCGGGTCCGATGCTGCCAACGCTTTTTGTTGTGACATGGTTTTCTGCAGGAACTTGTAGCCCGCCAAACCATCAAGCGGAACGATTGCAGAGAAAGTCATTCACCTGTGTAGGCCAGCAGCCTATCCTCACGCGGTAAAAGTTCTCTCAAAGATTTCATGCAGTTATAGAATTTTCTCTGAATGGCGGCATCTGTGGCGGCATTCAAAAGATGCCGACTGTCGTGATCGGTGAGCACTTGGCTAAGGCTTTCAATCCCGCGCAGCAGTTGATTGCGTCCCTGCGTTTCATCTGCGTCACCGGTCAGAAGAAGTTGTGCAATATAGCAGACTCTGCGGACAGGGGTCTGAGCCTCATCGGGGTGAATAGCATCACGAAGGCGCAACACATGGGCTCCGGGTGAGGTGATACATAGTTTTGCGCGGCGCTCACCGTTTTCAAGGATTGCGCCGTTTATCAACACACGCTCTTTGGGTTGGAGTTTTAGGACCAGACCGCTCATTTGGCACCCTCTCCACGTAGTCCTTTCATGACAGATGTATTCACTTCAATAAGTGAAGCAATCCGTTCGTGATCCTTGAGGGCCTTGCTGCTTTGGCCAAGGCTGAATGCTGCAAGAGACAACAGTCCTGCTTTCAAGCTTTCGCCCATCTTATTCCCGTCGCTGGCAAGGTCTGTCGCCAAAATGGTCCAGAGTCGTCGGTTGTCGTGCAGAGCTGAAGCTGTCGTTGCACGGTCTTGATCAGGGTTGTCTGCGGCAAAACGCAAGCGTTGGGTTACTTTTGCAAATATCTGATATTCTGTCGTTTTTGGTGTTTGTACACCGTGATTACTATTTCCGTACGGAGTTTTCTTTTGTGGGAACAATGGGGTCGGCTCCTAAATTCGGGCGCGTCAGAATAGTAGGTCATGCCGGGGAGTAGTCCCCGGCATGATTTTTAACTTAGCGGAACAACGACATCAGCGACGAGGGTGCCGAGTTGGCAATCGACAGGGCCTGAACGCCAAGTTGCTGCTGGGTTTGCAGCGCCTTGAGGCGGGCAGAGGCCTCTTCCATATCGGCGTCGACCAGCGAGCCGATACCGGTGTTGAAGCTATCGACCATCTTAGAGGTGAAGTCGCTCTGGATTTCGAGGCGCTTTTCAGTGGTACCAAGCTGGGCCTGAGCATCGACTGCAGTCTGGATATAGTTTTCAATCTGCCCCAATGCCGAAGCAGCGCCCGATGCAGTCGAAACGTCCATGTTATCCAGACCGGCAAGGCCACCGCTGGCGCGGGTGATCTGGAAGAAGCCGTTCACGGTTTCTTCGGTGTTGTTCTGCAGCGTGATCGCGCCAGTTGTGTTGTTGGTATCAAGGGTGAACGACGATTTGTCCAAACCGGCATCAATCAGGCTGCTGCGCAGGCCTGCTGCAATGTCTTCGGTCCGGTCGCCCGCGCCGATTGTGTAGGTTGCCTCGGTGTTGCCCAAGGTGATCGAGACCTTGTCACCGGCGACTAGACCATTGCTTGCAGTACCTGCAGTCAGATCAACGTCTTGCTGGCTGAGCGCTGCGCCACCAGTAGCAGGGGCGCCAGAGGCATCCAGCATGTTAAAGCCGCCGAGCACAAACTCCGAGCTCGCGCCGGCGCTGCTTTGGTCCAGACCAAAGCCGTTCGCACCCGTGATACCCGAGATCGCTGCAGCCGTCAGGCCTTGGTCAGCCGTCGCGAAGGCTGCGCCGCCGGTGGTTGTGGTGGCCGCTGCGCTAAGGTCGGTGCCGCTTTTGGTCGAGAGGTTGGTCAGGGTCGGGTCAAAGCTGATGTTGCCCGTCTTGACCGAACCGTCGGCGCCACGGTTCAGCGATGCCAGAACGCTGAAACCGCCAGTTCCGTCTTTGCTGCCGTCCAGCAGGTTCAGGCCGTTGAACTGGGCCGAGTCGACGATGCCGGTGATCTGCTCGACCAGCGATTGGACTTCGGTATTCAGCTTGTTGCGGTCAACGTTGTCTTCGTTGGCCGAGACAATCTTGGTTTTCACTTCATTCAGCAGTTCACCGATTTCTTCTGCAGCCGAAGAGGCGACAGCGACGGTCGATTGGCCAAGCGACAGCGATTCCGAGACGGCTTCAAAACCTGCCACGTCTGCTTCCATCACTTTCGAAATAGCGAAGACCGAGGCGTTGTCTTTTGCGGAGGCAACCGATTTGCCGGTCGCGATCTCGCTTTGCACGCTGGACAGGTCGCTGTTGATGGATTTCAGTGTCTGCAGGGCTACGGTTGCGCTGGTGTTGGTCAGGATACTGGACATCGTTCTTTCCTTAAGCTTCGGCATGATCTGCCGGGTATCGTGGTGGCTTGGGGCCAGGACATGTCATTCTGACATCGCCAGCATTGGGCTGGCTCATCTCAGCGGATGTGAGGTTAGTTTTGCGACGGAAGGTCTAATAAGTCGTGAAGACCAAACGCCTTTTCATTCAGATTTGATACAAGTCACGCCTTTTGGCTGAGGCTTGGATGCGATACCTCCATCGAAAGACGCTTACCCTTCGGTCCATAGTGACCCGCCCGAGTTTGCGGATTCGCCAAGGCTTTTACGGTGTCTCTGGCCTGTTTCAGTCCGTCTTGCGCGGCTCGCAGCAGGGACATGGCGCGTTGTGCCTCGATTTGAACGGCGGGCTTTTCACGGGCCGAAAGCGGCGTCTTCGTCAGTTGTTCAAGAGTTGTCGCGAGTTGCGAAGACGGGATTTCCCCGCGCAACAGCAAGCCGTTCAGGTGGCGCAGATGTTTGGCGGCGCTCATTTCACATTCTCCATTTTCAGCAGGGCCGCTTCTAGCTGTCGCGCAAGGCCGAATCCCCCTGCGTTGACCAGTGCTCGCGCCCGTGTTTCCAGAAGGAAGGATGAAAACTGTGCCTCGCCGGCGCCGCCGCCGAACGTTTCCTGAGGTTTGTCGAAGCCCGCGGCCTTAAGCATTTGTGTCGCAAAGGTGACTTCAAGCTCCTTTGCGGCCGTTTTGATTCTGTCTGAGGGTGTGATTGCGGTGGGCGGCAGTGTGCTGGGGATCATGAGAAACTCCTGTTCTGATACCGCCCAGTTTCTCTGCTCGCGGTAAACAATCAGTAATTTTGCGCAGGTATTTCTGGTGAGGTTCAATTTCAGGTGCCTCATGAACCTTCATTTGTTGACAGCTTTGTTCCAGACACGCGCGCTGCCGGAAAATGCCGGTAGCGAAGCGCGCACGGATGTACGATTTTCTGAGTTTTTTCAGGTCACTACGGGCGAATTCTCTGAGATGGATGTAGAGATTTCCGATCAAATCTCTCCAGTCGTAGCGGAGAGCGAAATCGAAGTTTCATTCGATTCGGAAGAGGCGGAGTTTGAAGAAATCCTTCTTGAGGCAGGGATGCTTGAAAAGCGTATGGGGCTGGTTGAGGATGTGCCGTCGCAAGAGGATTTGCCAGACGCGCAAACCCCACCTGATCATCATGAATCTCAGGATTTGATTCTACAGAACGGTGCGGGACAAGAGGGGCGTGTTCTGCCTGACGTGTCTGATCTTGTGGAAACGCTTGAGGCGGAAGAGGGGCACCAAGAGGCATTGGCCGAAGTGCCTCTCAGCGGTGTTGACGCGACAGGTTCTGATGCGGTGCAACAACCTTCTGCGCCAATTAGTGCTGCGCAGTTTTTGGCTCAACCAGAGCCGACAGGTGTTTCTACGGTGGTAGAGCCACAGGCTCCCCCTTTGTCGGTGCGCGCTTCAGATGTGCTTCGCGCACAATCCAATTCAGAGACTGAAGTTGCGAATTCGGGGGCCGATGGTCCTGCAGTGGGTCTAAGAAAGTTCATTCCCGAAGCGGGGTTGGAGAAGACTACGTCTCCTCCTGAAAGGACGAATCCTCGCACATCAGAGCGGGTGGCTAATACGCATCCAGTGACGGGCACATCGCCTGAGGCGCTGGGTTCCGGGACCATAAATGCGCCTAAAGCCACCGTAGAGTCTAGCGAATGCTCAGGTGCAGTTGATCAAAAGGCGCTTAGCCCTGAGCATGCGGAACAGGTAATCCGAACCTCCATGACAGAGGCGCTCATGACAGAGGTGTCTTCTGCTCAGTCACCCACTTTGATTCGCACCGAAGTACGGGTCGCTGATCCGGTCCTGATGCGTGTTCCAGAGGCTGCAGCCGAGCAAAAGTTGTTCATAAGTGAGGTCGCAGATCACTTGGGGGCTCGGGTCGTTCAGCATCCCGAAGGTGTTGTGGAGTTGGAATTAGAGCCTGCTGATCTTGGACGGTTAAAGATGACCTTCCAGAAAGAGGACGGAATGACGACAGTCGTCGTCGAGGTCGACAAACGAGAAACGCTGGATCTGATGCGTCGCCACGCGGAACAGTTCGTGGCCGATTTGAAATCGGACACGCAAGGCGATGTGCGTCTGAAGTTCGAAATGTCAGGTCAGGCACAGAATCAAGGCCGCGGGCAGGGCCAGCCGTATGCTCGCCCGCATGAGAACGCGGCCAGTTTAGATGAAAACCAGCAAGATCCCGCGCCATCCAGAAGAATTCTCTCTTCCGGTTCGCGGACAGATATCAGGGTATAAAAATGGAAGTTAGTGCAGTTTCAGGCGCGCTGGCCAGTCAGGCCAACCAGACAAGTCAGACTCAATCATCGGCGGTGAGTTCTGATTTTGAAACGTTTCTTCAGATGCTGACTGTTCAGATGCAGAATCAGGATCCGCTCAATCCCGTCGAGTCTACGGATTTCGCGGTTCAGTTGGCGACTTTTTCCAGTGTCGAGCAACAAGTGCTGACCAACCAGCATCTGACCAGTCTGGCCAGCAGCCTTGGGGTGTCAGGGCTAGGCGATCAGGCCGCTTTGATTGGCCGAGAGGTTTTGTCACCATCGGCCGTTCAATTCGATGGTGATCCGCTTGCGGTTAAGCTTGATTTGCCCATCGGTGCGGATCGGCATGAACTGGTCATTTATGATGAATCCCAGGCAGAGGTGAACCGCATCACTGTGCCCGAAAGTGAGACCGAGCTGAATTGGTACGGGTCCACTGCACAAGGCGGGATTGCGCCAGATGGCGCGTATTCCTTCAGCCTTGAAAGCTTTTCCGGTGAAACGATGACGGATCGTTCAGACGTGTCGGTCTGGGGAAAGGTGGCAGAGGTTCGACTGGATGGTCAGTCGAACCAGCTTTTGTTGGCGGGTGGAGCCATGTTGGACGCCACAGCTGTTGAGGCCGTGCGTTAGTGCAGCGACGACAGGAAAATGCCAAGGCCGACAAGGCCTCCGCCGATGACGGCGCCATAAAGAAGGTCGCGCTTGCGGCGTTTGGGAGCCTCTGGTCGGCTGTTCGCCTGTGCTGTCAGGGCGTTTTCCACAAGGTTGGGCAGGCGCGGTCCGAAACGACCCAAAACTGCCGCCGTCTTCTTCAAATCACGCAGCATCGCTTTCGGACCCAGATTGGACTTGATGTAGTCCTCGACGACGGGGCGCGCGACTTGCCAGATATTGATGTGGGGATCCAGCGAACGGGCAACGCCTTCGACAACGACCATGGTCCGTTGCAGGAGGATCAACTCGGTCCGAGTTTCCATGCCAAAGCGCTCGGTGACCTCAAACAAATAGGCCAGTAGCTTCGCCATCGAGATGCGGGTGGCGTCCATGCCAAAAATCGGTTCGCCCACGGCGCGCAAGGCGCGGGCAAATTCGTCAACATCGCGGTCGGCAGGGACATAGCCCGCCTCAAAGTGGACCTTAGCGACTCGGTAATAGTCCTTCTGGATGAAGCCGTAGAGGATCTCCGCGTAGACCCGCCGGGTGTATTCATCGATGTGGCCCATGATCCCGAAGTCATAGGCGATGATGTCGCCATTCGGCGCGACCTTGAGGTTGCCCTGATGCATGTCGGCGTGAAAATACCCGTCGCGCAAGGCGTGGCTGAGGAACAGTTGCAAAACCCGCGCACCCAGCGCCGAGCGGTCATGGCCTGCAGCGTCCAAGGCGGCGTTGTCGCCCAGTGGTTCTCCTTCGGCCCAACCCATGGTCATCACGCGGCGGCCAGAATAGGCCCATTTGACTTGGGGAAGGGTAAAGCCCTGATCGTTTTTGGTGTTGTCTGCGAATTCCGAAGCGGCACTGCTTTCCAGACGCAGGTCAAGCTCGCCCGTTACAACGCCTTCGAAGTGGGCGATGACATCGGTCGGCCGCAACCGGCGGGACGAAGGCGACAAGAGTTCAATCATTCGCGCCGCAAAATAAAACGCGTCGATGTCCCGGCGGAACGCGCGTTCGATGTTCGGGCGCAGAACCTTAACGGCGACTTGCTCGCCAGTTTCGGACAAGCGGGCTTTGTGGACCTGTGCAATCGACGCCGCCGCCAAAGGTTCGCTGAATTCGCTGTAGATTTCTTCGACAGGCTGGCCAAGCTCATCGCGGATCATTTGCTTGGCGATTGCCGTGTCGAACGGGGGCAACTTGTCTTGCAGGACCCGCAGTTGCTGGGCGACTTCGGCCCCGACCACATCAGGGCGGGTCGAGAGGATCTGGCCAAACTTGATATATGCAGGCCCAAGGGCATTCAGCGCACGTGGTGCCGGCGGCATCGAGGGATCACCAGCCTCTCCCAACCATCGGAAGGGCCACGCCATCGCGCGCGCCACGACACGCAGCGCACGTGGTGCTTCCATAGCGTCGAGGATAAAGCCCATTGCACCGGTACGCTCCAAGGTCGCGCCGGTCCGGATCAAGCGGATAATATTGTGAGGGCCGCGCATCGATCAGATCTTCCAGCCAGAGTGAAGCGCGGCAATGCCCAAAGACAGGTTCCGATATTTGGCGTTCGCAAAGCCTGCCGTTTTCACCATACCAAGGAATGTGTCTTGGTCGGGAAATTTCCGGATAGACTCCACAAGATATTGATAACTGTCGAAATCGTTCGCGATCACTTGCCCCATGCGCGGGATCACGTTGAACGAGTAGCGATCATACAGCCACTGCAGGCCTTCGTTCGGAATCTGGCTGAACTCCAGCACCATCAGGCGGCCACCTGGGCGCAGAACACGGTAGGCCTCGTTCAGGGCTTCTTGCGGACGGGTGACGTTCCGTATGCCAAAGCTGATGGTGTAGACATCGAAGGTGTTGTCCTCGAACGGCAGCTTCATCGCGTCACCGACCACCCAGTTCAGGCTTTCGACCATGCTCTCGGCTTCGGCACGCTTGCGGCCTTCGACCAGCATCGGCTCGGTCAGGTCCAACACAGTCGCGTGCGCAGACCCGGCCCGTTTGAGATAGCGGAACGAAATATCACCGGTCCCCCCCGCAACATCCAAGAGGCGTGTGTTCGGGCGCGGGGCCAGCCAATCCATCATCGCATCCTTCCAGACGCGGTGAATTCCCATGCTCATCACGTCATTCATGATGTCGTACTTTGACGCGACCGAGTTGAAGACGCCCTGAACGCGCCCTGCCTTTTCGCTCTCGTGAACGGTCTGGAAGCCGAAATGGGTGGTGCCTTGACTGTCTTCGGTGCTCATGGGTCTTGATCGTCCTTGTTTCTGGTCCTTCTTATAGGGCGCTTGGGGGGCGATACAATGCGCGCCCTGCTGGAAGGAGACGTGGAATGCCTGAATTGCCCGAAGTCGAGACAGTCCGTCGCGGGCTGGAGCCGGTGATGACCGGCCAGCGGATCGCGTTTGCGCAGGTGAATAGACCTGATTTGCGCTGGCCGTTTCCCGAAAATATGGCCGCGCGTTTGACGGGCCAGCGGGTTTTGGGGCTGCGGCGGCGGTCAAAATACATCCTGTGCGATCTGGAAGGGGGCGAGACGTTGCTGATCCATTTGGGCATGTCGGGACGGATGTTGATCTCGGGTGCGCAGGTCGGGGCCTTTGCTCATCCCCATCCGGCGCCCGAAAAGCACGATCATGTGGTGCTGGATATGGCGGACGGCGCGCGGATCACTTTTAATGATGCACGGCGGTTCGGGGCGATGGATCTGGCCCGAACCGACGATGTGGATACGCATAAGTGGCTAACAGTTCTGGGTCCCGAGCCATTGGGCAACAGTTTTGATGAAGCGCATCTTGTGCAGGCCTTCAAGGGGCGGCGGACCCCAATAAAATCTGCGCTTCTGGATCAGGGAATCGTTGCGGGTCTGGGGAATATCTATGTGTGCGAAACACTGTTCCGCGCCGGAATTCACCCCACCCGTCCGGTAGGCCAGATTTCGGAACGTCGCGTCAAATCGTTAGTGCCGATCATTCGCGATGTGCTGAATGAAGCGATCGCTGCAGGGGGATCGTCGTTGAAGGATTATCGTCAGGCAGACGGTGAATTGGGCTATTTTCAGCACAATTTCGACGTTTATGGCCGCGAAGGGCTGCCTTGCCGGGCGGAAGGCTGCAATTCTGTCGTGAAAAGAATCGTTCAGTCGGGGCGGTCCAGTTTCTACTGTCCGACATGTCAAAGATAACTTGATCCGACAGTCTACCCTGTTAAGGAATCGGACTGGTCGAGGTAACACAGGACTAGGTTTATGGCCTTTGAGACGATTAACGTCGAGATTGATGACTCTGTCGCATTGATCACACTGAACCGGCCCGAGGCGCTGAACGCGCTAAACAGCCAGCTGCTAACCGAGCTCTCCAAGGCGCTCGCGGAGGCGGACCAGAATGACAAGGTGCGCTGCATTGTTGTTACCGGCTCGGAGAAAGCCTTCGCCGCCGGGGCCGACATCAAGGAGATGTCCGAAAAATCCTTCGTAGAGATGTATCTGTCGGACTACTTCGGGACCGAAACCGATCAGATCACCAAAACGCGCAAGCCGATTATCGCAGCGGTTTCCGGCTACGCGCTGGGCGGCGGGTGCGAATTGGCGATGATGTGCGATTTCATCATTGCGTCGGATACCGCCAAGTTCGGCCAGCCCGAGATCAATCTGGGCGTTATTGCCGGAATCGGTGGCACCCAGCGTCTGACCCGTGCCGTCGGGAAGGCGAAATCCATGGATATGCACCTGACCGGTCGCTTCATGGAGGCCGAAGAGGCCGAGCGTTCGGGGCTGGTCAGCCGCGTCGTTCCGGCCAAGAAGCTGAAAGAAGAGGCGCTTTCGGCGGCTCAGAAGATCGCCGAGAAATCGCAAGTCAGCGTCATTGCGGCTAAAGAGGCGGTGAATCGCAGCTTTGAAACCACCCTTGCAGAGGGCATCCAGTTCGAGCGTCGCTTGTTCAATGGCCTGTTTGCAACCGAAGATCAGAAGGAAGGCATGGCCGCTTTCCTTGAAAAGCGTGAGCCCCAATTCCGCGATCGCTAAGGAAATATGACAAACGGGTGTTTTTTCCACAGATGCCCGTTGACTCAGAACCGAGTCGGCCTTAACAGGGCCGCTCATACACGAATTCACCCACAGAATGGGACCGATACAACATGGCAAACACGCCTCAATCCAAAAAGCGCGCCCGCCAGAACGAACGGCGCTTCGCCGTTAACAAGGCCCGCCGCTCGCGGATCCGCACCTTCCTGCGCAAGGTCGAAGAGGCCATCGCATCGGGTGACAAGGACGCCGCGGCAAATGCACTGCGTGCAGCTCAGCCTGAGCTGATGCGTGGCGTAAGCAAGGGTCTGGTGCACAAAAACACCGCTGCCCGCAAAATGTCGCGTCTTTCGTCGCGCGTTAAGGCAATCGCCTAATAAATTTAGTCAGTCTTTCTTACTGACTCGCAAGGCATCGCATCAGCGGTGCCTTTTTTCTTTGGAAACAGGGCCTTACGTCACGTTAGAGATTCTTTCACAGAATCTTGACGTCAAGAGCGAAGATCAGTTGCTGCCCTCACAGCCCTGTTGGTAAATTGACCCAGCGAGTCACATCGCCTTGGGGGACATCGAATAGCGCCTGATTCCGGGTGCCACGCCAGCGAAAGCAGCATCCAAATGGCTGTTTCGCGGAGCCAATTCGACGTCTCACGAGTTTGTCCTTGGTGACTTATAGTTCTTGGTATCCGAGTCGACTCATTGTGACTCGGGGTGGTTGGCTGTTGCCTGTTGTCAGGTGCGTGCCGTTGAAAGGTGGACCATGTCCCGGGCAGGGGGCATCGCGTCTTTTAGAGGAAGAAGATCGTCGGGTTAGACGACCGAACGAACGTGGAGCGGGAAAGAATGACGCAAGAACAGTGGGGCCAGATCCGTCAGGATCTTCGACAGGTATTGGGGCAAAACAATTTTGCTGCCTGGATCGAGCCTCTTGTTTTTCAGGGTCTGAGTGACGGTATCGCCACATTTAATGTGCCGACCAATTTTATGGGGAACTACCTGTCGCAGAACTATGCGGATACGATTCTGTCTTCGATGAACTCGGCTGGCGTTTCCGTCCGCCGTATCCAGTTTGTCGTGGCTGCTCGCACCGCTGCGCCCGCGCCGAAAGCCGCGCCGGCACACGTTGCCGAAGCGCCCGCGCAGGACGCTGCTGCAAATTCGACCGCGGCGCCCAAATCCGAGGAAGTGCCCGGCGCGCCGCTGGACCCTCGTTACACATTTGATCGTTTTGTCGTCGGTAAGCCGAACGAACTGGCCCACGCCGCAGCACGCCGCGTTGCCGAAGGCGGCCCCGTCAGCTTTAACCCGCTGTTCCTTTATGGTGGCGTTGGCCTTGGTAAAACGCACCTTATGCACGCTATCGCGTGGGAGCTGCATCTGAAATCGCCCCACCTGAATGTGGTCTATCTGTCGGCAGAGCAGTTCATGTACCGCTTTGTTCAGGCGCTGCGTGACCGCAAGATGATGGACTTCAAAGAGCTGTTCCGCAGCGTTGATGTCCTGATGGTGGATGACGTGCAGTTCATCGCGGGCAAAGATTCGACTCAGGAAGAGTTCTTCCACACGTTCAACGCGCTCGTAGATCAGAATAAGCAGATCATCATCTCGGCTGACCGTGCGCCGGGTGAGATCAAGGATCTGGAAGACCGGATCAAAAGCCGTCTTCAGTGTGGTCTGGTCGTTGACCTGCACCCCACCGACTATGAGCTGCGCCTTGGCATTCTTCAGTCGAAGGTCGAGGCCTATCGCCTGCAATACCCTGAACTGCAGATCGCGTCCGGCGTTCTAGAGTTCCTTGCGCACCGGATTTCGACCAACGTCCGCGTTCTGGAAGGGGCTTTGACCCGTCTGTTCGCCTTTGCCTCGCTTGTGGGTCGTGAAATCACGCTGGATCTGACGCAGGACTGTCTGGCGGACGTGCTGCGCGCCAGTGATCGCAAGATCACCGTGGAAGAGATCCAGCGCCGCGTGGCCGAGCATTTCAACATCCGTCTCAGCGATATGATCGGTCCCAAGCGCGTGCGCAGCTTTGCCCGTCCCCGTCAGGTGGCGATGTATCTGTGCAAGCAGCTGACCACCCGTTCGTTGCCGGAAATCGGTCGTCGTTTTGGCGGTCGTGACCACACCACTGTCATGCACGGTGTTCGAAAAATCGAAGAACTGAAGGCCAAAGATCACCAGATGGCCGAAGATCTGGAGCTGTTGCGCCGCGCTTTGGAAGCGTAACTGCTACGCACCCCCTTGACGCCCCGCGCAAACCTTTGGAGTAATCCAATAAAAGGGTTGAGTGGGGGTCAAAAAGGGGTACCTTACCGCTCCCTACAAGAATTAGGAGCGAGGGAATGAAATTCAGCATCGAACGCGGCGTACTGGTCAAGGCTGTGGCTCAGGCGCAATCGGTTGTCGAACGCCGCAACACGATTCCGATCCTCGCCAACGTGCTTATCGAAGCCGAAGGGGATAGCGTAAAATTCCGCGCCACCGACCTTGATATCGAGGTGGTCGACAAGACCGTCGCACAGGTCGAACGCGCTGGCGCAACCACTGTTTCGGCGGTCACGCTGCATGAAATCGTCCGTAAACTGCCTGACGGCGCTTTGGTCACGCTGACTGATGACGCGGCGAAGGGGCGTTTGACAGTTGAGGCGGGGCGCTCGAACTTCTCGCTGGCGACTTTGCCGAAGGAAGATTTCCCCGTCATGGCCTCGTCCGAGTACGAGAGCAATTTCGCGGCCCCCGCGCCGGTGTTGCGTCGCCTGTTCGATAAATCGAAATTCGCGATCTCGACCGAAGAGACCCGTTATTACCTGAACGGCGTTTATATGCATGTGGCGGATGGCGAAGAGGGCCGTGTTCTGCGCTGCGTCGCGACCGACGGTCACCGTCTGGCCCGCATCGACGCGCCGCTGCCTTCGGGTGCCGAAGGCATGCCCGGTGTGATCGTGCCCCGCAAGACCGTGGGCGAGCTGCGCAAGCTTCTGGACGATGATGAGGCCGAGATTGCGGTGTCCGTGTCGGAAACCAAAGTGCGCTTTGCGACCCCGACCATTACGCTGACCTCGAAAGTGATCGACGGTACTTTCCCCGATTACAGCCGTGTGATTCCCATGGGCAACACCCGCCGCATGGAAGTGGACGCAGGCGATTTTGCAAAGGCTGTCGACCGTGTGGCCACAGTCTCCAGTGAGCGTTCGCGCGCGGTAAAGCTGTCGCTGGAAGAGGACAAGCTGGTACTTTCGGTCAACGCCCCTGATAGCGGCGCGGCGGAGGAAGAACTGGTTGTAGCCTATGCCGACGAGCATCTGGAGATCGGTTTCAACGCGAAATACCTACAGGAAATCGCCAGTCAGGTGGATCGTGAGAACGCCGTGTTCTTGTTTAACTCGTCCGGTGATCCGACTTTGATGCGTGAGGGGAACGACACCTCGGCGATCTATGTCGTGATGCCGATGCGCGTCTGATTTTGCGGTGCAGGGCCCTTTTGGGCCCTGCGCGGTTTCTCTCGGGGATGTGCTGTGCACTTCCCCTCGGATGCCTCCGGCGGAGGTATTTAGGACCAAGATGAAGGGTCTGTATCTTTCCCATTTGAAGATGTCCCATTTTCGTTCGCACCGGCGGGCGGAGATGTTTTGTGATGGGCGGCCGGTGGCGCTGTTCGGGGCGAATGGGGCAGGTAAGACTAATATTCTTGAGGCTGTGTCCTTGTTTTCGCCGGGGCGGGGGATGCGGCGGGCCTCGGCTGAAGAGATGACGCGGCGGCCTGAGGCGCTGGGGTGGAAGCTACGTGGGGTGTTGCGCCATTTGGGGCAGGACCATGAGGCAGAGATTTGGTCCGAAGGCGGTAGCGCACGGCAGTTGCGGCTGAACGGCAAGGGCGCTTCGCAGTTGGCATTGGGGCAGATCGCGCGGGTGCTGTGGTTGGTGCCTGCGATGGACCGTCTGTGGATCGAGGGGGCTGAAGGGCGACGTCGGTTTCTGGACCGGATGGTCATGAGCTTTTTTCCCGCGCATGGCGAGGTGTCCCTGACCTATGAGAAAGCGATGCGTGAGCGGAACCGTCTGTTGAAGGATCAACGGCGGGATGGCTATTGGTACGCTGCGCTTGAGGCGCAGATGGCCGAAGCGGGCACACAGATCATGGAGAACCGCCGGTTGGCTTTGGCCCGTGTTGCCGCTGCGCAGCGCGATGCAGAGACGGCTTTTCCTGTGGCCGACTTGGCGCTGGTTGAGGCGGAAGACGTGGATGGGGATGATCTTGCGGCAGGTTTTGCCGCAAGTCGGGCGCGCGATCTGGCGGCGGGGCGGACCTTGATCGGGCCTCATCGCACGGATTTGCACGGGGTTTATGCGGCAAAGGATGTGCCAGCCAAGGATTGCTCGACCGGCGAGCAGAAGGCTTTGCTGATTTCGCTTATTCTGGCGAACGGGCGGGCGTTGGCGCAGGACTTTGGCGCGCCGCCGATTTTGCTGCTGGATGAGGTCTCGGCGCATCTGGATGCGGGGCGCCGCGCGGCGCTTTACGATGAGGTCTGCGCTTTGGGGGCTCAGGCGTGGATGACTGGCACAGGGCCGGAACTGTTTACGGAATTTAAAGACCGCGCCCAGTACTTTGAGGTGTTGGATGAGGCTGGTGCCAGCGCGGTTGCCGAGAAGGATTTGAAATGAAAAGCAATCGCGTGACCTTGATTACTTTGGGGGTCAAGGATCTGGAACGCGCCCGCACCTTTTATGAGGCTTTGGGCTGGGTCGTAGGGCAGGCGCAGACTGGCGTGGTGTTCTTCGATATGAATGGCGCCAAGCTGGGGCTTTATGATTTGGCCGAACTGGCGAAGGATCTGGGACGCGCGCCTGAGGATTTGGGCGCTGGGGCGATGACGCTGGCCCAGAACTTTCCGACTGAGGCGGATGTGGATGCCGCTTATAGCGCCGCATTGGCCGCTGGTGCGCGCCCTTGCAAAGCGCCCGAAAAAGTATTCTGGGGTGGCTATTCGGGAACCTATGCGGATCCTGATGGGCATATCTGGGAGGTGGCAATGAACCCCTTCTGGCCACTGGATGAAGAAGGGCGCCTTGCGTGACATTGGGGTTTGTTGATCTGGCGCTGTATTGCGGCGCCTTGTTTGTGTTGTTCCTGACGCCCGGCCCGGTGTGGGTCGCGCTGGTGGCGCGGGCCTTGTCGGGGGGCTTTCACGCCGCTTGGCCTTTGGCGCTTGGGGTGGCCATAGGCGATGTGCTTTGGCCGTTGCTGGCGGTGCTGGGGGTCGCGTGGATCGTTCAGACTTATGACGGATTTCTGGAAATCCTGCGCTGGGTGGCGGCGGTGGTCTTTATCGCGATGGGCGTCGGCCTGATCCGCCATGCCGAGACCGTTCTGAGCGCTGATAGTCGCCTGACGCGACCCGGCGTCTGGGCAGGCTTTGTGGCAGGGATGGCGGCCATTCTTGGGAACCCCAAGGCGATCCTGTTTTACATGGGGATGTTGCCGGGCTTTTTTGACCTGAGCCGCGTAACCGCTTGGGATATCGCGGCGATTTGTGCGATTTCTGCTCTGGTGCCGATGATCGGCAACCTGATCTTGGCAAGCTTTGTGGGCCGTGTGCGCAAGCTGTTGCAAAGCCCCTCTGCCTTGCGGCGAACAAACCGGATCGCGGGCGGATTGCTGATTGCTGTTGGTTGCTTGATCCCCTTTTTGTGAGACTGGATTACGGCAGGCCGCTGCAAACCTGTTTCATACAGGCATTTTTCGCCGCGTTTGAGCGGCGGAAATATCGTGCGTCTTCTGGTTAACGTGCGCGATATTCTCATTTTCCCCAGATGTGGTTCCTTTTGCCGGAAGCAGGCACCTCAATTGCGGTTTTTCGGGTTGGCTTGCAGCATGTTTTCCCGCTCTGCCGGGATTCGCGAAAAGACCCCTATATCTTGGTCATTTGCGTGACAAACACATCAACTCCTTGTAAAAAAGCGGGTAAAGAACAAGGGGAACCCTGCATGTCCGATACCGCATCGCGTCCTGAAGAATATGGCGCCGATTCTATCAAAGTTCTCAAGGGCTTGGAGGCCGTTCGTAAGCGTCCCGGTATGTATATCGGCGACACCGACGATGGCAGCGGTCTGCACCACATGGTGTATGAGGTCGTGGACAACGGCATCGATGAGGCGCTGGCCGGTCATGCGACGGCTGTTACCGTTAAACTTCACGCAGATAACAGCGTTTCCGTACGCGATAACGGGCGCGGAATTCCGGTGGATTTGCACCAGGAAGAAGGCGTCAGCGCTGCCGAAGTGATCATGACCCAGCTGCACGCGGGTGGTAAGTTCGATAGCAACTCTTACAAGGTCTCGGGCGGTTTGCACGGGGTGGGTGTTTCGGTTGTGAACGCCCTGTCGGATTGGTTGGAACTGCGCATCTGGCGGAACGGTAAAGAGCATTTCGCAAAGTTCGTTCGCGGTGAAACTTCCGAACATCTGCGTGTGGTCGGCGATGCCGACGGCGAGCGTGGCACCGAAGTGCGGTTCCTTGCCTCGACCGACACGTTCTCTAACCTGGAATACAGCTTTAAAACGCTGGAAAATCGCCTGCGGGAATTGGCGTTCCTGAACTCGGGCGTGCGGATTATCCTTGAGGATGAGCGCCCCGCAGAGCCGCTCCGGGCCGAGCTGTTCTATGAAGGCGGCGTGCGCGAGTTCGTGAAATATCTGGACCGTAGCAAGACGCCGGTGATGACCGATCCGATCTTTATGACAGGTGAGAAAGACGGCATCGGCGTAGAAGTCGCCATGTGGTGGAACGACAGCTACAACGAGATGGTGCTGCCCTTCACCAACAACATTCCCCAGCGTGACGGCGGCACGCACATGGCCGGTTTCCGCGGCGCGCTGACCCGCACGATCAACAACTACGCGCAGACTTCGGGCATCGCGAAGAAGGAAAAAGTGACCTTCTCTGGCGATGATGCCCGCGAAGGCCTGACCGCCGTGCTTTCGGTCAAGGTGCCGGACCCCAAATTCAGCAGCCAGACCAAAGACAAGCTAGTCAGCTCTGAGGTGCGTCCCGCCGTGGAAAGCCTGATGAACGAAAAGCTGGCCGAGTGGTTCGAAGAGAACCCGAATATCGCCAAGCAGATCGTCGGCAAGATAATTGAGGCTGCTCTGGCCCGTGAAGCGGCCCGTAAGGCCCGCGAACTGACACGCCGTAAAACCGCGATGGACGTGAACTTTCTTGCGGGCAAGTTGAAGGATTGCTCGGAAAAAGATCCGGCGAAGACCGAACTTTTCCTCGTCGAGGGTGACTCGGCGGGTGGTTCGGCGCAGACCGGTCGCGATCGGGGCACGCAGGCGATTTTGCCGCTGAAAGGTAAAATCCTGAACGTGGAACGCGCCCGTTTTGACCGGATGCTGTCCAGCCAAGAGATCGGCAACCTTGTGATGGCGCTTGGCACCGGCATCGGCCGGGATGAGTTCAACATCAACAAGCTGCGGTACCACAAGATCGTCATCATGACCGATGCGGACGTGGACGGTGCCCACATCCGGACGCTGCTGCTGACATTCTTTTACCGTCAGATGCCTGAATTGATTGAGGGTGGATACCTCTACATCGCGCAGCCGCCGCTGTACAAAGTGGCGCGCGGCAAGTCCGAGGTGTACCTCAAGGACCAGTCCGCGATGGAAGAATATCTGATCGCCCAAGGTGTTGAAGGCGCGGTCCTGCGCATGGGCAACGGCGAAGAGATCATCGGTCAGGACCTGATCCGCGTGGTCGAAGAGGCACGCAGCGTCAAACGCATTCTGGATGCCTTCCCGACCCATTACCCCCGCAATATCCTTGAGCAGGCCGCCATTGCAGGCGCCTTTGTTCCCGGTGCGGTGGATGCGGACCTGCAAGGCATGTGTGATCGCGTGGCGGCCCGTCTGGACGTTGTGGCGCTGGAATATGAGCGTGGCTGGCAAGGCCGACCCACGCAGGACCGCGGCATGCGCCTGACACGTATTCTGCGCGGTGTGGAAGAGGCACGGACGCTGGACGGCCCCGTTCTGCGCTCTGGTGAGGCACGCCGCGTTGGCACCCTGACCCAGTCGTTGCAGGACGTCTATGGCAAGCCCGCCAAGCTGATCCGCAAGGACCGCGAGCAGTGGATTTATGGCCCGCTGGACCTGTTGGCTGCCATCCTGTCCGAAGGCGAAAAGGGTCTGTCGCTGCAGCGTTATAAGGGTCTGGGCGAGATGAACCCCGAGCAGCTGTGGGAAACCACGCTGGACCCGAATGCCCGCACTCTGCTGCAGGTGAAGATCGACGATATGGCTGAGGCTGACGATCTGTTCACCAAACTGATGGGCGACGTGGTAGAACCGCGCCGCGAGTTCATCCAGCAGAACGCTCTGAGCGTGGAAAATCTGGACTTCTGAGGCGCTTTGCCCGTCCCATGACCAAAAAGAAACGACGCGCCAGATGATGGCGCGTCGTTTTTCAATTCAGCAAGTAATGGCGTAGCGTTAGTGCGTGTGCACTTCTGCTTTCGCGCCTTCTTTTGCGAGTGCGGCCTCTGCGGCGGCTTGCAATTCAGCCACAATGGCGGCTTCTTCCTTGGCGAAACGGGGGCAAACGCGTGCCTCTTTCGCGTAGGTCGCGGGGTTGTCGATCAGACGGTTTTTCTTGATCGTCGCCGCCTCCAGAGGTTTCAGCATATCCAGCAGGTTGTTCTGGATGTCTGCCTCTAGCGCCGCCAGCTGCATTTTGTCGGTCACGTCAGGCTGGCGCATGGAATAGGTTTCACCGCGCAGCGTCCGCGCAAGGCTCTTTTCCAGCAGGGCCGTCGCGTCAGCGATATAGGTGTTGTAGTACACCACATGCTGGCTTTCATGCTGGAGGGTCACGTTATATTCACAGCTGCCTTTGTGAAGCCTGCTTTTAACCCAGACCAGCGGCTGCTCGATCCCCATGGTGACGCGGGCTTCTTTCAGGCGCAGACAGGAGTTGTCGCCTTGGCTGAGGCGCTGCCATTCCAGCTCGATATCGGGGGCGTAGATCATCTTGGTGAAGCCCCAGACGCGGAACATGTAGGCCTTGTCCACTTCGACACCGCGGGGCATGCGCCGCACCAGTTTCGCGGGCTCATCAATGCGCGTGATAGTCAACGCTGGCGCTTCGTTGCATCGCGCGATTAGGGACTCTGCCTGCGCAGGCAGTCCTGCCAGCATCAGTAATCCAGAAAGCGCCGAAAGAACCTTCGTCCGGTTGGTCGAAAATAAACGACCTGTGTTGAAATTAGATTTCAGGAAAAGAGAGAAATACTCGGAAAGGCGAACACCAGTGGAATCGACCATGAGGCTACCTAATTATTTTTCGGCACACTAGCAGTCTGATTCAGAAAGAGAAATGCGGTATTTGCAAAGAAAAGGCGATTTTCGTGCAACCGAAAATCGCCTGTTTTTATGGGCCTTCGCGGTGAACTACCGGCAAGACGCAAACTCACGTCGGTAATTGCTAGGCGTGTCCATGTGTTGGTCCTTCTTGTCCGCAATCGCGTCATACTTACGATTTATGGCATGAAGAATTTGCGTGACTGAGTTACGTATTTGCGCCTGTGCTTGTGCTGTCGAGCGACCGTTGTTTAGCATAACATATCCATTCTTACCCAACATCTTGGGGAAATTGGATTTCACTCCGATTTTGAATTGCGCAAGATATGTATTGTGATTTTTTACATGCTCCAGTTCATGCCGCATGGTGATCTTGTATTCACAGCTATTCACCCGAATAGATGGATTGATCCAGATCCTCGGTGGGATTTCACCAGCGCGAACTGTAACTTCACGCATCCGAAGGCAGCTGCCCTGAGAGGTGGAAACCACGTCCCAGCTGATCTGCGCCGCGAACTGACGCTTTAGAACAGTCAGACCTTGAACCCGCCAGCCGGCACGCATCTTCTTGGCGTAGGCTTCAGGACGCTGGGTGGTCAGTTGGGCAGGTACTTGGTTTGCCACAACCTTGATTACAGGGGCTTTTGCGCATTGCGCAGCCAGTGAGCTACCTGCTTGCGCAGCAGGACTGCCCGCCGAAAACGCAACAACGACAGCGAAAGCCAGGCCGGCAATTTTCTGTACGGTGTGTCGCATCTTAATCCCTTTCGCTTCGCTGGGGCCTCATCGGTCATGAGGCTTATGGAAGTTACGAATTAAGATTGGATTTCATTTCGGAGTTTATCTAGTACCCTTGTCCGAAAGAGCATCGTGGTACGTTTTTGCACGGGTGGGTGTAAAAGAGTTACGGCCCTTCTCTAAAACTTTTTCAAATGATCCGTTGATATACCCCAAGGGGTATGACCCCACTCTACTGACACCAGACTCACTCTGAATGCGTCCACGAAATTGGCCTATGAAATGCAACTATAGAATTGCGAAAATCAGAAATGCGGTAACCAAAATTTCCATACCGACGCGATGGATACACAACTACGATAGTTATCTATACTAACGAATAGTTCCGATATATCCGAAAATTTTCGGGATTTTGATGCGGAAACGGGCGGTCAGCGCCTTAAAAACTTGGCGCAAACCGTCACAGGGTCCGATCTGCGGCTCTGATAGTGCGATTTTTCACTTATGTGATTCGTTTCCGGTCTCAGGGCAGAGGCGGGTTTGCACGCGGCACTTGTCATCCGGCGCGCCTCAATTTGAAGGCGCGCTAGGAGCAGACCGAACCATCACCAAGGCGCTAGAGATCGGGGTGGGTACCGCCCAAACGCTCGGTCAGGTCGTTGGCGGCTTTGCGCACATGCTGGCCGATCTCGTCAATACGCGCGGCGTCCAGACGCGCCGCAAGCCCAGAGACAGAGATGGCGCAGACGGCCTCGCCTTGCGGCGACCAGACCTCGGCGGCGACGCAACGCAGACCGGTGACGTGTTCTTCGTCGTCCAGCGCATAGCCACGGGCGCGGGTCTTTTCGATGTCTTTCAGGACTTCATCGGGATTGCGCAGGCTCTTGGCCGTCATGCGTGGCAGTCCCGCGCGGGTGACCAGCGACAGGATATCCTCGTCCCGCCAAGTCGAGACGATGGCTTTGCCCATACCGCTACAAAACACTGGAACCCGTCCGCCGGGGGGCGAGATGGCGCGCATGATTTCACGGCTTTCCACCTGAGAGACCGTGATCAACTGGTCATCATCCAGAATCCCGAGGTTCGCCGTTTCACGTGTGGCGTCCCGCAGGCGACGTAGAAACGGCAACGCTGGCGCGATGTAATTGCGCCGACGGCCAAAGGCGCTGCCGACGGTAAAGGCTTCGCGTCCCACGTGCCAAAGGTTGGTCTCGGTCTCGAACTGGGTAAAGCCGTGCTGCTCGAGGGTGGTCAGCAGGCGGTGCGTTGTCGAGACAGCCAGACCGGTGCTTCGCGCCAGATCGGATACCCGCAACCCATCATCTGAACGCGCCAGTTTTTGCAACAGGCCAAGCGCACGACTGACGGACTGTACCCCGTCTTTGGGTGATTTCATTTTCGGACCCTCCCTTTCCGCATAGTGAAAAAGTAATTTCAATTTCTCACACTGCAAGAGAGATCGCGCTATCTGACGTGTAGTTAATTGGAGGACGCCATGTCGGAATATGTCGAACGTCACGGCCTGAAGGTCGCAGCCCCTTTGGCCAAGCTGGTTGAAGAACAAGTGCTGCTGAATGTGAGCGCGGATGATTTCTGGGCGGGCTATGCCGCCATGTTGCGGGATCTGGCGCCCAAGAACGCGGCGCTGCTGGCCAAGCGTGATGCGCTGCAAAGCCAGATTGATGACTGGCACAAGGCTCGTGCCGGTAAGGCCATCGATGCCGCCGAATACCAGTCGTTCCTGCGTGAGATCGGCTATCTGGTGGACGCGCCCGCGCCCTTCACCATGGGCACCCAGAATGTGGACCCCGAGATCGCAACCGTTGCAGGTCCCCAGTTGGTGGTGCCGGTGATGAACGCGCGTTTTGCGTTGAACGCGGCGAATGCACGTTGGGGCTCTCTTTATGATGCGCTTTACGGCACCGACGCGATCCCCGGCACCGCTAAGGCGGGCGGCTATGACGCCGAACGTGGCGCGAAGGTGATCGCATGGGGCCGCGCCCATCTGGACAAGGTTGCGCCCCTGGCTGGTGGCAGTTGGGCAGGCGTTCAGGCGATGGACGTGCGCGATGGCATTCTATTCGTGACCGTAGACGGGGATGAAACCGGCCTAGCCGATCCGTCGCAATTCGCGGGTCACACGGAAAAGGGCGATGTGTTCCTGAAGGTGAACGGCCTGCTGATCCAGATCGTGATCAACGCAGACTCGCCCATCGGCAAGGATGATCCTGCCCATATTTCAGACATCCGTCTGGAAAGCGCTCTGACCGCAATTCAGGACTGCGAAGATTCAGTTGCTGCAGTGGATGCCGAAGATAAGTGCGTGGTCTACGCCAACTGGCTTGGCCTGATGAAAGGCGATCTGGAAGAGAGCTTTGAAAAGGGCGGCAAGGTGATGACCCGCCGTCTGAACCCTGACGTGACCTACCTGTCGCCCGAAGGTGCGCCGGTCATCCATCCCGGCCGCGTTGTTTTGCTGGTCCGCAATGTGGGTCACCTGATGACCACCGATGCGGTTCTGCTGGACGGACAAGAGACCCCCGAAGGCATGCTGGATGCCGCCATCACCGTGGCCGCGGCCATGCATGATCTGGCGCGCAGTACCAACAACAACTCGCGTCACGGGTCGGTATATGTGGTGAAGCCCAAGATGCACGGCCCCGAA
>JAYZYX010000018.1:0-3860 GCA_036139795.1 Pseudomonadota bacterium
ACCAGCGGCGGCAAGGCTCGGAAAAAGTCGATGTAGATCACCGCCGACCAACGCAGCCAGCCACGGGGTGACACCGCCGCCAAGGCCAGCGCCAGCCCACCCAGTAGCCCGAGGATGATGACAAAGGCGCAAAGTTGCAGGGTGATCCAAGCGCCCTTCATCAAAAGGGGAAAGGCTTGGCGCATGATGTCGATGTTGAAGAAAGTATCGATAAAGGCGTCCATATCGCGCTCCTCAGGTCTTGTAGTGGAAGCGGCGCTCGATCCAGCGGGATGCGATGACAGCCGGTATGAAGATCAGCATGTAGGCGACAGCGGCCATGGTCAGCGGCGTGGCCGAGCCAGAGAACGACTGCGCCGAAGACGCGACCGACAGGATTTCTTTCACCCCGATGACCGAGCCAAGCGCCGTCATCTTGGTGATCGCCAAGGCGCGGTTGACCAGCGGCGGGATGCCCATGCGCCATGCTTGCGGAAAGGCGATGTTGGTCAGAACTTGGGTGAACGACAGGCCCGTGGCGCGTCCGGCCTCCCACTGGCCTTTGGTGACAGCGGTGAGACCCGCCCAAAAGATTTCCTCTGCAAAGGCAGCCAGCACCAGCGACAGCACCAGATACAGCACCAGCCAGTCAGGCATCAGCAGACCGACAGACGGCAAGCCGAAGAAGAGGATCAGGATCACCACCAGAGGCGGCAGCGCCCGCATCAGGTCCGCGAACAGCACGATCAGCAGGGTCAAAGGGCGAACCTGAAAGCTACGCAGCCCCGCCAGAACCGCCCCGAAGACGATGCCAGAGATGATGATTGCCACCGACAAGGCAACCGTGCTCCCCATCGCCACGATGATATCGGGCGTATACTTTGCGATCACACTGCCATTGAAGAACGTCTCAAGAAAGCGCATCAGTGCGCGCCTCCCGATACGCGGGAGAGGAAGGATTTCAGGCGGTCGGATTTCGGGTTTCCGAATATCTCGTCGGGGGTTCCTGCCTCGACCACATAACCGCCGTCCATAAAGACCACACGGTCAGCCGCCTCGCGGGCAAAGGCCATCTCATGGCTGACCACAAGCATGGTCATGCCCTTGTCGCGCAGGTCTTTCATGACCTTCAGGACCGAGCCTACCAATTCGGGGTCCAACGCCGAAGTCGGCTCGTCAAACAGCATGACTTTGGGGTCCAACGCCAAGGCGCGGGCAATGGCGACACGCTGCTGCTGGCCGCCAGACAGTTCGGACGGCAGCGCATCGGCTTTATGTGCCAGCCCCACCTGATCCAGCAGTTCCATCCCGCGCTGGCGGGCCTCATCTGCGGGACGTTTCAGCGCCTTGATCTGCGCCAGCATCACATTCTTGATGACGCTCATATGGGGGTAAAGGTGAAAGCCCTGAAACACCATGCCGACGTTCAACCGCATCCGGTCCAGATCACGGCGGGGAATGTCAGTAATGCGGGCATTGTCGATCAGGATCGCGCCTGATGTGGGCTCTTCCAACCGGTTGCAGCACCGCAACATGGTGGATTTCCCAGACCCTGAGGGGCCGATGATAAACACCAACTCACCTTCTGAGACATTCAGGTCGATGGCTTTCAGAACCTCGGTCTCGCCAAAGGTTTTCCCGAGGCCACGGACCTCAAGCATATAACGCCGCGCATTCATATTAGGCACTTTCCGGTATTCAGAGGGAAGGACCTGCCGGACACAAAGCGCCCGACAGATCAAAGCGGCGGCCTGCACAAGGAAGGGGAAAGCAGGCCGCCAGAACAGATCAGAAGGTGCAAGAAACCTCATGCGCGGTCTCGTCATAGCCCTCAAAACCGGGGGTACCGTAACCGGGGGTAGGGGTTACGATGGTGCGGCCCTCGGCAGGGGTGACGCCGAACCATTTCTCTGACAGACCGGCAAGGGTGCCATCGGTTTTCAGACACTCGATCACGCTATCGATCAGGTTGCGGGTGGCTTCGTCATCCTTGCGGAAGGGCAGGGCCCAGACCAAGCCGGTGTCTACCTCATAAGACAGGTCGACTTTGGGATTCTTGACCGCCGCCCAAGCCGCGCCCGTCGCACCCGCAAGGTTGGCATCCGCACGGCCCGTGGCCACAGCCTCGACCGCGTCAGTCTGGGTGCCGAAGGTCACGATTTCCCAACCATATTCACCGGCCTTTTCGGTCAGCCAGCTTTCATAGACCGAGCCCTTGTTGGCCGCGATGGTCTTGCCCTTGAACCCTTCGAGCGAGGTGACGGGATCCGAACCGGCCGGAACCACAAAGGCAAAATTGGTGTCCATAAAGCCTTCGGTGAACAGCAGGTTGCCTGCGCGTTCGGCGGTCACAGTGGTCGGGGCCGCGATGAAATCATAGGTGCCCGCCTGTAGCGCCGGCAAAAGACCCGAGAACTGCGCAGCGGTCACGTCCACCGGCACGCCCAGTTTGTCAGCAATTGCCGCAGCAAGATCGACGTTGAAGCCTTCGATCCCGCCGTCCAGTTTGGGCATGGCATGGGGGGCAAAGGTGCCGTCCAGCGCGACTTTGTAGCCATCAGCTTTGATCGGCGCGATGTCCGACGCGAAAGCTGTGCTTGCCAGTAGCGACAGGGCGGCGGCATATCCGAGGCGGGTAAACATGGTCATGGGAACTCCGTGTTGGCAAAAGGACGGGGGCGGGGCTTGCTGCCCTCTTCCTTGATCCAAGACCCAGTTCATGCTGCACCGCAATATAAACAGTCATTTGAATATTTCTAATATAATAACATGAACTTATAGATCGTCTGAGGAATTTGCTAGAAATTGACGCTGCACAGCAGCATATTTCCTTTATTTTTAAGACGCCAAGCCAGAATGATCGAAAAAATAAAACACTCGATTGAAAAATTTTGCTTTTCGCAATGCCTAAAACTTAGTCTTTACCTTTAGGCACGCCTGCGCAACTTGAAGGCACTTTTTAAACGATTGTTTGACAGGAGACCCCGATGCAGTCGCTTTTCCACCGTGCCATCCACGTCACGAATCTGGACGAGGCCCGCCGTTTCTACGGTGGCGTCCTTGGCTGCGAAGAGGGCCGGTCGACCGATACATGGGTCGATTTCGACTTTTTCGGCCACCAGCTGTCTCTGCACCTAGGCACGCCCTTCCCGACCACGCGCACTGGCAAAGTCGGTGATCATATGGTCATGATGCCCCACATGGGCGCGGTGCTGCGTCTGGATGACTGGAAAGCATTGGCCGCAAGACTGGAAGATGCAGGGATCACATTCGACATCCCGCCCGTCATCCGCTTTGAGGGCGAGCCGGGCGAGCAGCGCACCATGTTCTTCTTTGATCCGTCGGGAAATCCGATCGAGATCAAGGGCTTTGCCGATTTCGATGGTCTCTTCGCCAAATAAACAAAGGCTTCTGCCATGACCAATTATGTCTTCCCCCCCGCGCCGCAGCCCTCATTGCCCGTTGTCGGGAATGAAGCCCGCTATCCCGTGCGTCGCATCTATTGCGTGGGCCGGAACTACGCTGATCACGCCCGCGAAATGGGCCACGATCCGGATCGCGAACCGCCGTTCTTCTTCATGAAACCGGCCAGCACCATCGCACAGGCGGGCGAGCCTGTGACCTATCCGCCCCAGTGCGAAGACTTGCACTATGAAGGTGAATTGGTTGTCGCATTGGGGGCAGGGGGCCAGAACCTGACGCCCGAGGCCGCAGAGGCCGCGATTTACGGCTATGCGGTGGGCAACGACCTGACCCGCCGTGACTTGCAGGCCGAAGCAAAAAGCCTGCGCCGTCCTTGGGCGCTGTCCAAAGGGTTCGAGGGCTCGGCCGTGATCGGACCAATCCACCCGATCTCCGCGACCGGTGCTTTGACCAAGGGG
>JAYZYX010000019.1:0-13291 GCA_036139795.1 Pseudomonadota bacterium
GGCCGACTGTACTGGCCCGCCGCCGACCATGAAAAACACCCAGACGGCTGGAATGCTGGACAGGATCAGGCCGTAGGTGCGCAGGGTTGTGTCCTCGACGGTGGCGGAGAAGCCCCACAAAATCCCCGAGATGAAGCAGATGATGATCGTGCCGTAGCTCAGCTGGATAAAGGGCGAGGACATGCGCGGGCCGAACATCTCGACGCTGAGGGCGTTGAGTTCGGGATTGTAAAGGCACGCTGTCCCCCAGATGAAGGGGATCAGCCCCCCGAAGCCAAGAATTAGCGCGGGGAGAGGCATTTTGTGATCCATATTATGATCCATGTGAGCTCCAATATTTTTGGGCCGATGTGGCCTTTGAAATTAGCTCACTCCCTAGCGTGTCCTACGGGTTACGCTTTGAGATGGATCATGTTCTTTTCAGGAATCGTTAAGCAGGAATGCGCAGAACGCGAGGGACTTTGAACTCGATGTTCTCTTGCGCGGTCTCGACCAACTGTACGGTGACGTTGTAGCGGTCGCGGAAGGCGTCGATGACCTCATTCACCAGCACTTCGGGGGCCGAGGCGCCTGCGGTGATGCCAAGGGTGCGGATGCCTTCCAGCGCGCGCCAGTCGATCTCGGTCGCGCGCTGGACCAGTTGCGCATAGTTGCAGCCGTTCTTGGCGGCCACTTCTACCAGACGTTTGGAGTTGGAAGAGTTCGGCGCACCCACCACAAGCAGCGCGTCGCAATCGGGGGCGACGGCTTTGACGGCCTCTTGGCGGTTGGTGGTTGCGTAGCAGATATCTTCTTTGTGTGGGCCGACAATGGCGGGGAAGCGTTCGCGCAGGGCGGCCACGATGTCGATGGTGTCATCGACCGACAGGGTCGTCTGGGTGACGAAGGCCAGCTTGGAAGGGTCGCGCACATCGACCTTGGCCACGTCGGCAACGGTCTCTACCAGCAGCACTTCGCCTTCGGGCAACTGACCCATGGTGCCAAGGGTCTCGGGGTGGCCTGCGTGGCCGATCATGATCATTTGCAGGCCGTTGTCATAGTGACGCTCGGCCTCGATATGGACCTTGCTGACCAGCGGGCAGGTGGCGTCAACAAAGACCATCTCGCGCTTGGTGGCGGCGGCGGGCACGGATTTCGGAACGCCGTGGGCCGAGAAGATCACAGGCCGGTCGTCAGGACATTCGTCCAGTTCCTCGACAAAGACAGCGCCTTTGTCGCGCAGGCTGTCCACGACGAATTTGTTGTGCACAATCTCATGGCGGACATAGACCGGCGCGCCCCATTTCTCGATCGCCATTTCCACAATCTTGATGGCGCGGTCTACGCCAGCGCAAAACCCGCGGGGGGCGGCCAGATAGATGGTCAGATCGGGCTGGGTCATGGGTCGGTCCTGCTATAGCGTCTTGCCCTTGACCTAGTGCATGAAGGCGCAGTTCGCAATCTCAGGCGTAGCCTGTGGCCACGGTCAGCCACATCACAACAATGTAGCGGCTGGTTTTAGAGATGCCGACCAGCAAGGTGAACAGCCAGAAGTTGGTGCGCATCACGCCCGCAATAACGGTCATCGCGTCCCCTAGCGGCGCCCATGACAGCAGCAGCGCCCAAACGCCCCACTTGTTGTACCAGTTTCGCGCCCGCTCCATCTGGCGGGGCGAGGCGGGGAACCATTTCTTGCCTTCGAACCGGTCCAGATACCAACCCAGCCAGTAGTTCACGCAAGATCCAAGGGTGTTGAAAACGCTGGCCACCAATAGCAAAAGGGGCAACGAAGTGTCGCCCCCTACGATCAAGCCGATGAACAGGATTTCCGATTGCAGCGGCAGGATGGTGGCCGCTCCGAAGGCTATTGCCGCCAGAGAGGCCAGTGCGATCAAATCCTCCAAGGGATCATTCGTCGCCTTGCTCAGGCACGTCGCGGGGCGGACGACCGATGACTTCTTTCAGGTCATTAAGGTCGATGAAGTTGTCCGCCTGACGGCGCAGTTCATCCGCGATCATCGGCGGTTGGCTGCGGATGGTCGAAACCACCGAGACGCGCACGCCCTGACGCTGCAGGCTTTCCACCAGCGGGCGGAAGTCGCCATCGCCCGAGAACAGCACGATGTGATCCACATGGGGGGCAAGCTCCATCGCGTTGACGGTCAGCTCGATGTCCATGTTGCCCTTGACCTTGCGACGGCCCTGGCTGTCCACATATTCCTTCGCGGGCTTGGTCACCATGGTAAAGCCGTTGTAGTGCAGCCAGTCTACCAGCGGACGGATGGGCGAGTATTCATCGTTCTCCAGCAGGGCCGTGTAGTAGAAGGCGCGCAGCAATTTGCCGCGGCGCATGAATTCCTGTCGTAGCAGCTTGTAGTCGATGTCGAACCCGAGCGATTTGGCCGCAGCGTAAAGGTTCGAACCATCAATGAACAGAGCTAGACGCTCGTCCTTGTAGAACATTAATCAATTCCTTCTTATCAAACGGCGGTTTAATGTGAGTGGTGGTTCCGCCTTTGGTGTAAATCTAGATGCCTTTAAAAAACTTGCAACTGCAGCCGACTGAGCAATTCGACTAAGAGAAAACATGAAAAAGTATAGGCAAATCCTCGTCGCCATGGGAGGCAATAGTTCGGCTAACATTATTAGTCTTGTTCAGATACAACGCAAGGCCCTAGATAGCCTTGCAGAGCAGGACATTTTCGCACAGACCGTTTCCCGTTTTTATACCAATCCGGCGTTTCCGGCGGGAAATGGAAATGATTATGTCAATTCCGTGGTCGAAATGGTTAGCGATAAACCTGAGGTTGAATTACTGGATGCCTTACATATGGTAGAAGGAGAGTTCGGGCGTACCCGCGAAGGACGGTGGGCACCCCGCAGTTTAGACCTTGATCTGCTTTCGGTGGGGGGCGAAATCGCTCCAAATCGTGAAATCTGGGATGACTGGTATTCCCTTTCACTTGAAAGACAAATGGCTGAGTCTCCCGAACAACTGATTCTCCCGCATCCACGGATGCAGGATCGCGCGTTTGTTCTGGTCCCGCTGTGCGATGTGGCTCCGGACTGGGTTCATCCGGTTCTGGGGCGCTCTGCCCGTGAACTTTGTGAAAGTTTGCCTGCAAAAGATCGTGAAAGCGTGGTGCCGATCCCCGAAACACGGGTTGTCAATTTTTCCCAAGGTGTATAAAGAAGCGCCTTCTATACCTGCATAAACCGGAGATCCCATGGCCCGCGTTACTGTTGAAGACTGCGTAGACAAGGTCCCGAACCGTTTTGACCTGGTGATGCTTGCTGCTCACCGTGCGCGCGAAATCTCGGCCGGTGCAGCGCTGACCGTGGACCGTGACAACGACAAAAACCCCGTTGTTGCTCTGCGTGAAATCGCGGATGAGACCCAGTCGGCCGATGCTCTGCGCGAGCGGATGATCGAGAACAACCAGACCCAGATCGAGGTTGATGAGCCCGAAGATGATTCGATGGCTCTGCTGATGGGTGCTGAACAGGCAGATAAGCCCGCGGACGACGATATGTCCGAAGAAAAGCTGCTGCGCGCACTGATGGAAGCACAGGGTCAGAAGTAATCCGCAAGCCTAGGGCTAAACCAGAATGATTGCAGCGCAAGACCTGGTCGCCCTGGTCCGGAACTACAACCCGAAGACAAATGCCAAGTTGATCGAGGCGGCCTATGACTATGGCCGCCTTATGCATGAAGGGCAGTTCCGCCACTCGGGCGAGCCCTATTTTACGCATCCCGTCGCGGTGGCCGCGATCCTGACCGAACAGCGGCTGGATGATGCGACGATCATCACCGCGCTTCTGCACGACACCATCGAAGACACCAAATCCACCTACGCCGAGGTGGAAGCCCGCTTTGGCAAAGAGGTGGCTGATCTGGTCGATGGTGTGACCAAGCTGACCAACCTTCAGCTTTCCTCGACCGAGACCAAGCAGGCAGAGAACTTTCGCAAGCTGTTCATCGCGATGTCGAAGGACCTGCGCGTTATTCTGGTCAAGCTGGCCGACCGTCTGCACAACATGCGCACCATCAAGGCCATGCGCCCTGAAAAGCAGGCCCAGAAGGCGCGCGAGACCATGGAAATCTTTGCGCCGCTGGCAGGCCGCATGGGGATGCAGTGGATGCGTGAGGAACTGGAGGACCTGTCCTTCCGCGTTCTGAACCCCGAAGGTCGCGCCAGCATCATGCGCCGCTTTGTCATGCTGCACAAAGAGGCGGGCGATGTGGTTCATCGGATCACCGCAGACATGCGCGCCTTGCTGGAAAAGCAGGGGATTGAGGCCGAGGTCTTTGGTCGCGCGAAAAAGCCCTACTCGATCTGGCGCAAGATGCAGGCCAAGGATCAGGGCTTTAGCCGTCTGTCGGATATCTACGGCTTCCGCATCATCACCGACACCGAGGATGACGTCTACCGCGTGCTGGGGGCGATCCATCAGCGTTGGCGGGCGGTTCCGGGCCGGTTCAAGGATTACATCAGCCAGCCGAAATCGAACGGCTATCGCTCGATCCACACCACGGTGTCGGGCCGCGATGGCAAACGGGTCGAGGTGCAGATCCGCACGCGCCAGATGCACGATGTGGCTGAAACCGGCGTGGCGGCGCACTGGTCCTATCGGGACGGTGTGCGCAGTGGCAACCCCTTTGCAGTGGACCCTGCGAAATGGCTTGCCGGCCTGACCGAGCGTTTCGAAGAGGACGATGATCACGACGCCTTCCTGGAGGCAGTAAAGCTGGAAATGTACACCGACAAGGTGTTCTGCTTTACCCCCAAGGGCGAGGTGATCAAGCTGCCCAAAGGCGCGACCCCGATCGACTTTGCCTATGCGATCCACACGCGGATCGGCAACGCCTGTGTGGGCGCCAAGGTGGACGGTCTGCGGGTGCCTCTGTGGACGCGCCTCAAAAACGGCCAGTCCGTTGAGATTATCACTGCCGAAGGCCAGACCCCGCAGGTCACTTGGATCGATATCGTGGCCACGGGCCGCGCCAAATCGGCGATCCGCCGTGCCCTGCGTGCCGAAGACCGCGAACGCTTTATCAAGCTGGGCCGCGAACTGGCCCGTGTGGCGTTCGAGCATGTGGGCAAGAAGGCGACCGACAAGGCCCTGACCACCGCCGCCACCGCTTTGCGTATCGAGGACGCGGACGAGTTGCTGGCCCGCCTTGGTAGTGCCGAAGTGACCGGCACTGAAGTGGTCCGCGCGATCTATCCGAACCTCAAACCCACCGTCACCCCCGAGGTGGACGCCAAGCGCGCCGTGGTGGGCCTTGAGCCGGGTCAAAGCTTCCGTCGGGCAAGATGTTGCCAACCGGTCCCCGGTGAGCGAATTGTCGGGATCGCATCCCGGGGTGAAGGCGTTGTTGTTCATGCCATCGATTGCGAGGCCCTCTCGGAATATGAGGACCAGACCGAACGTTGGATGGATCTTTATTGGCACAGCGGTGAACATCCGGCGGCATATGCCGTTACCTTGGATATGACGATCAGCAACGATGCAGGTGTCCTTGGACGCATCTGCACATTGATCGGCGAGCAGAAGGCCAATATCTCGGATCTGCATTTCGTTGACCGTAAACCGGATTTCTACCGGTTATTCGTCGATGCGGACCTAAAAGACGTAGAACATTTGCATCGTGTCATGACAGCGTTGCAAGCAGAGAGTGATGTAGCAGAAATTTCGCGTTATCGCGATCCGGCATGGGCCGAGGGCTCGTCGAAGTAACCGAGAGAAAGGTGGTCTGACGTGGTCTTCAAGCGTCGTGACAAACGAACAGCTTGGCAGATCTTGAAAGACTTCGTGTATCCAAAAGGTGGCTGGACGCGGGCCTTTCACTACGTGCGCCATCGGGTTTCTCGCCTTCCTGACACGCCGGAAAAGATCGCGCGCGGGATCGCGGCGGGGCTGTTTACCACATTCACGCCATTCTACGGGCTTCACTTTGTTGTTGCGGCGACCTGCGCATCGCTGCTGCGCGGGAATATTCTGGCCTCGCTGGCGGCGACGTTTTTTGGCAATCCGCTGACCTATGTGCCCATCGGGGTGATCTCGATGAAGATGGGCTATTTCCTGCTGGGGATCGCGCCTGATCACACGCTGGATAAATCCCTTGTGGCAAAGTTCATCGGCGCAGGTGAGGACCTGTTTGCCAACATCTGGGCGGTGATGACGGGCCATCATGTGGACTGGACGCGCCTCTTGGTCTTTTATCATGAGGTCTTTATCCCCTATCTGGTCGGGGGATTATTGCCCGGATTGGTCCTAGGCGTTGTCGGCTATTACGTCACATTACCTTTGATCCGCGCCTATCAAAACCGGCGGCGCGGGGCCTTGGCGGCGCGGATTGCGGCGCTCAAGCACAGAAAACAGCAGGCCAAGGAACATAAGTCCCGCGGCCACTAAAAGGAAAAGAGAGGCGACTATGCAGCCTTCTGGAAAACTCCGTCTTGGTGTGAACATTGATCATGTGGCCACTGTGCGTAATGCCCGTGGCGGTAACGTGCCTGATCCTCTGCGCGCCGCCCGCATTGCCGAAGAGGCGGGCGCTGACGGAATTACCGCCCACCTGCGCGAAGACCGCCGTCACATCAGCGACGCCGATATTGACGGCCTGATGGAGATGCTGACGGTCCCGCTGAACTTTGAGATGGCCGCCACCCAAGAGATGCAGGCCATTGCCCTGCGTCACAAGCCCCACGCGGTCTGCATCGTTCCTGAAAAGCGTGAGGAACGCACCACCGAAGGCGGCTTGGAAGTTGCCCGCGAGGAAAACCGTCTGGCCCATTTCATCGCGCCCCTACGTGAGGCTGGCTGCCGCGTGTCGATCTTCATTGCTGCCGACAAGCGCCAGATCGAGGCCGCCCACCGCATTGGTGCGCAGGTCATTGAGATTCACACCGGCGCCTATTGCGATGCCCACGCCGAAGGGCGCTTTGAGGATCGCGACCGTGAGCTGGCCGCAATCACTGAAATGGCAGCCTTTGCCCATGATCTGGGCCTTGAGGTCCATGCGGGCCACGGTCTGACCTATGACACCGTGAAGCCCGTCGCGGCGCTGCCCCAGATGATGGAGCTGAACATCGGCCACTTCCTGATCGGTGAGGCGATCTTCCGCGGGCTGGATGGCTCGATCCGCGAAATGCGCCGCCTGATGGATGAGACGCGGGGATGACCGGACTGCAACTGGCGCTGTTTGTCGGGGGCTGGATGCTGATGGTCGGCTCGCCCGGTCCCGCGACGCTGGGGATCATGGGCACTGCCATGCGGGCAGGGCGCAAGCAGGCAGTGACCTTTGCCGTCGGTATCGTCACCGGTAGCCTGATTTGGTCAACGGTGGCGATCTTGGGTATGGGGGCTGTGATGCAGGCCCATGTCTGGATGTTCACCGCGATGAAATACCTTGGCGCGGCCTACCTGCTGTTTCTGGCGGTAAAATCGCTGAAGTCGGCGATGAAGAAAGATGTGACGATTAAGGCCAAGATTGCCGAGGGCGCTTTGCCCAAGGTCTATCTGAAGGGCCTTTTGATCCACCTGACCAACCCCAAGGCCGTGCTGGCGTGGGGTTCGGTCTTTGCGCTGGTCTTGCCGCCTTCCGCGCCGCTGGCGGACCTGTTCCACCTGCAAATGATCCTGATGGTGGCGTCGGCCACAGTGCTGTTCATTTATTCGCTTCTCTTTTCCAGCAAGGCGGCGATCTCGGCCTATGAACGGGCCCGCCGCTGGTTTGAATTTACCTTCGCTGCCCTCTTCGGGGCGGCCAGTCTAAAGATTTTGATGGTTAACGTATGATCCTGGGTATCGGCTCCGATCTGGCCAATATCGAGCGGATCCAGAACACTCTGGACCGCTTTGGCGACCGCTTTCGCAACCGCGTGTTCACTGAACGCGAACAGGCCACCGCCAACCGCCGCAAGGATGAGGCAGGGACCTACGCCAAACGTTGGGCGGCAAAAGAGGCGTGTTCCAAGGCGCTGGGTACCGGTCTGGCGATGGGCATCAGTTGGAAGGACATGGGCGTCAGCAATCTGGAGACCGGCGCGCCGGTGATGCACCTGACCGGCTGGGCCGCCGAAAAGCTGGCGGCGATGACGCCCGCAGGCCATGAGGCCGTCGTTCACGTGACTTTGACCGACGATCACCCGTGGGCACAGGCCTTTGTGGTGATTGAGGCCCGTCCCAAGTAACCGCATCGCTTGACACTTGAGGGCTAGCCCCCCAAGAAACCCGCACTGATCCCGCCGGAGTATGATTTTATGGCCGCCAAGACCGAAGCCGGAAACCCGATTATCGAGACCATCAAAACGGTCGTCTATGCGATCCTGATCGCCGGTGTCTTCCGCACCCTGTTTTTCCAGCCGTTCTGGATTCCGTCGGGCTCGATGAAGGACACCCTGCTGATCGGGGATTTCCTGTTCGTGAACAAAATGGCCTACGGCTATTCCTATGCCTCTTGCCCGACCGTGAAGATGCCCCGCTTTGGCATCGACATCGACGCCGAGGACATCTGCGGTTTTATCAAAGGCGACAATAACCGTATTCTGGGCGGCGAGCCTGAGCGCGGTGATGTAGTGGTCTTCCGCCACCCCGTATCGGGCGCGGATTTCATCAAGCGCCTGATCGGCCTGCCCGGTGACGAAATCCAGATGAAGGACAGCGTTCTTTACATCAACGGCGAAGCGGTTGGTCTGGAAGACGCCGGTCAGTTCGAGGAAATCTTCACGGCCCAAGGCCCCGAAGGTCTGTACCCCCGCTGTGAAAACGGCCCCGTCGGCGAAGGTGCCCTGTGTACCAAGTCGCGCCAGATCGAAACCCTGCCTAATGGCGTGAAGCACGATATCCTGAATATCACCCGTCAGGCCTCGGACCAGACGCCGATCTACACGGTTCCCGAAGGTCACTACTTCTTCATGGGCGACAACCGCGACAACTCGACCGACAGCCGCGTGCCGCAGGCGATTGGCGGTGTGGGCTTTGTGCCTTATGAAAACATCGTTGGCCGTGCCGACCGCATCATGTTCTCGTCCGCGGGGCGTTCGATGCTGTTCTTCTGGACTTGGCGCAGCGACCGTTTCTTCAAGAGGATCGATTGAAACTTTCTGCCGACCTGAAAGCGTTTGAAAAGCGGTTGGGGCATTCGTTTGAACGCCCCGATTTGCTTGTGCGTGCCTTGACCCACCCGTCCATGTCCTCGCCCACCCGCGAGGACAACCAGCGCCTTGAGTTTCTGGGCGACCGCGTGTTGGGTCTGGTCATGTCAGAGGCGCTGCTGAAGGCTGACAGGTCCGCTGCCGAAGGTCTGCTGGCCCCCCGCTTCAATGCATTGGTGCGCAAGGAAACCTGCGCCGAGGTGGCCCGAGAGATCGGTCTTGGTGATGTGCTGAAGCTTGGCCGGTCCGAGATGATGTCCGGTGGTCGCCGCAAGCAGGCACTATTGGGCGATGCGATGGAGGCGATCATCGCCGCCGTCTACCGCGATTCGGACTTTGAAACGGCCCGCGCCTTGGTTCTGCGTCTGTGGGGCAAGCGCGTCAGCACCGTCGAGGCTGATGCCCGCGACGCCAAGACCGCCCTGCAAGAATGGGCGCAGGCCCGCAAGCAGCAGCCTCCGAAATACGAAGAGATTTCTCGCGACGGCCCGCCCCACCAGCCCATGTTCACCATGTCGGTGACCTTGGAGTCCGGTGAAAGCGCGCAGGCCCGTGCAGGGTCCAAACGCCAGGCGGAACAGTCGGCAGCCAAAAGCCTGCTGGACGCACTGGAAGGCAAATCCGCGTGACGCAGAACCGCCTTGGCAGCCTTTACATGGTTGCCTCGATGGGCGGCTTTGCGGTCGAGGATGCGCTATTCAAAGTCGCCACCCAAAGCATTCCGATCGGACAGGCGCTGACCATGTTCGGTCTTTTTGGTCTGATCGGCTTTGCTAGCCTGTCGCTGCTGAAGGCCGAACGGGTCCTGCACCCCCAAATCCTGTCCCGCCCGCTGCTGCTGCGCTCGGCGTCCGAGCTGCTGGGGCGGTTGTCCTTCGCGCTGGCGCTGGCGCTGATGCCCCTGTCCAGCGCCAGCGCGATCCTTCAGGCCGCGCCGTTTGTGGTTGTTGTCGGTGCGGTCGTGTTCTTTGGCGAGCATGTGTCTTGGCGCCGCTGGCTGGCCATCGGCTTTGGCTTTATCGGCGTTCTGCTGATCATCCGCCCGACGCCCGCGCTGTTCGATCCGGTGTCGATCTTTGCGGTGCTGGCGATGCTTGGCTTTTCGGGCCGTGATCTGGCCACCCGCGCCAGCCCTGCCACCATGACCACCCGCCAGCTTGGCACCCTTGGCTTCATCGTCATGACCGTCGCTGGCGTGATCTTGTGGAGCGTCGGAGGCGGCGCACCTACTGTCCCGCCCTTGATGACCACGCTGGCCCTGTTGGCGACGGCGGCGGCGGGGATCTTGGGCTATAGCTTTGTGACCTTGGCCATGCGCACAGGGCAGATCAGCGTCGTGACGCCGTTCCGGTATTCGCGCCAACTCTTCGCCATCATCTTCGGCTTTGTGCTATTTGGCGAATGGCCGGACCTACTGACATGGACAGGTATCCTTATCATTCTGCTCTGCGGGGTTTACACTGCGCGGGCAGGGCGGATAGACCGCCCCAATCCCTGACATATTCCGATTCGAAAAGAGACCTATGACCCAACGTGCAGGCTTTGTCGCCCTGATTGGCGAACCCAATGCAGGTAAATCGACCCTTCTGAACCGCATGGTGGGGGCCAAGGTCTCGATCGTGACCCATAAGGTGCAGACCACCCGCGCCCGTATTCGCGGTGTGGCAATCGAAGGCGACAGCCAGTTGGTTTTTGTGGACACCCCCGGTCTGTTCAAACCCCGCCGCCGTCTGGACCGCGCCATGGTGGCCGCGGCTTGGGGCGGCGCTGCGGATGCGGACGTGATCGTCATGCTGATCGAGGCACACCGCGGGATTACCGAAGGCGTTGAGAAAATCCTTGAGAACCTTGGCGATGTGTCCAAAGGACGTCAGGTGGTTCTGGGCATCAACAAGATCGACCGCGTGCAAAGTGACGTGTTGCTGGCCCTGACAAAAAACATGAATGACCGCTTCCCCTTCGAGAAGACCTTCATGATCTCGGCCGAGAAGGGCTATGGCGTTGACGACCTGCGCGTCTGGCTGGCGGACCAACTGCCCGAGGGGCCGTGGCTGTACCCCGAAGACCAGATCGCCGATCTGCCCATGCGCATGATCGCTGCCGAGATGACCCGCGAAAAGCTGACCCTGCGCCTGCATCAGGAGCTGCCCTACCAGCTGACCGTCGAGACCGAGCATTGGGAAGAGCGTCCCGATGGCAGCGCCCGCGTGGACCAGATCATCTACGTGGCCCGCGATGGTCACAAAGGCATCATCCTTGGCCACAAGGGCGAGACGATCAAAGCGATCTCCAAGCTGGCCCGCGAAGAGCTGACCGAATTCCTTGGCCGCAAGGTCCACCTGTTCCTGCAGGTGAAAGTGCGTGAGAAATGGCTGGATGAGGCCGAGCGCTACAGCGAGATGGGTCTCGACTTCAAAGACGGGAACTGATGGCCCGTCTTGCCACCGATTTCTGGGTGCATGCCTATCTGGCGCGGCTGCGGCTGGCGGATATCCCCGCCTATGTGGTCATGCACGGGGATGATACGGCGGGCGCCGTGATCGTCAAACTGGCCACGCTGGACGGGCAGGCCAAGGCCTTTCACCGCAGCTATGACCTTATGACCGGTGAACGGGTCTGGGCCACACTGGCCGAAGGGCCCGAGCCGGACGTCGATGCTGCCCTCAGCCGCCAGCGCGGCTTTGACCCCGACCTCTGGGTGATCGAGGTCGAAGACCGTCAGGGCCGTCACTTGTTGGACGAAGAGGGGCTATAGGCTTTTGCAATCCCCAGCAGGATGAAGCCGAAGACCAGAAAGCCTGCGGCCACAATGCTCATCTCGCGCAAAAGGCCAAGCGGCCCCAGCTTGGGCAGATCAAGAAAATAGTAGGGATATTTGCCCTCAAACGTGCCTCGCAGGATGGCATAGGCGGAATAGACCAGCGGCCAGATCACCCACAGCAGCGGGTTGCGCCACCCAAGCCCCGCCTTGGGAGCAAAGACCAGCCACCAGACAAAGACCAGCGTCGGCACCACCGTGTGCAGCCCGTGGTTGGCGATATCATCCACCACCCCATTTGATCGATGCGTGGCTGACAGCAGCACGTGGTAGACGATCCCCACCAGCAGGATCTGCAGAGTAATCGCCCCCGCCCAATGGGCCGTAAAACGCACCCGGGCCACGAAACACAAACCGACAACCAGATTGGTCAGGATGGTGTAATAGCGCAGCATGTTCCACCAGACCGCCAGCAACCGTGCCTCTGGCCCGTCCGCCACATAATCCGCATAGGTCTGAAGGATCAGGCTCACCAAAGCCAACACCCCGATCACCTGCATCAATACCCGCATCATTGGCCCTCCTCGCGGAACACCCTGCCGCGCGTATCGCCTATGACGCAAGAAAGCCCTCGCGTCACCCCCTTGCAAGAGGGCCGCGCAACCCCATAGTGATCCCTATGGAATGGCGAGATCAGGGCATCCTCCTCTCTGTGCGCAAACACGGAGAATCCTCGGTGATCGCCGAGGTCTTCACCGAACATCACGGCCGACATTACGGCGTGGTGCGCGGCGGAACCTCACGCAAAATCGCCCCCGTCCTGCAGCCGGGCAACCAGATCGATGTGCATTGGCGCGCCCGCCTCGAAGACCAGCTTGGCGCTTTCACCGTAGAGCCCATCCGCTCGCGCAGCGCCGCCCTTTCCGACCGGATCGCACTGGCGGGCCTCAATGCCACCACGGCCCTCCTGCACGCAGCATTGCCCGAACGGGAAAAGCACCACCCGCTCTATATCCGCAGCGTCACGCTCATGGACCTCACCGCCCACCCCCAAGCCTTCCCGCTGGCCTTCCTCAGATGGGAGCTGACCCTGCTCGAAGACCTCGGCTTCGGCCTTGATCTGACCCGCTGTGCGGTCACCGGCGATATGGATGATCTGGCCTATGTCTCGCCCCGCACCGGCCGCGCAGTCAGCGCCGAAGGGGCAGGCGAATGGGCGCCTAAACTCCTGCCCTTGCCCCAATGCCTTCTGGGCCAAGGCCCGACAACGGACAGCGAAATCCTCACCGGCCTCGCGCTCACCGGCTACTTCCTCGAAAAGCACCTCGCCCACGCCATGGGCGACCGCCCGCTTCCCGAAGCCCGCGCCCGCTTCCTTGACCTTCTTCAA
>JAYZYX010000020.1:0-16918 GCA_036139795.1 Pseudomonadota bacterium
GTTTCATCACCAGTTTGATCGGGTTCGGCGCGGCCTGTCCCAGACCGCAGATCGAGGCATCACCCATGACCTGACACAGGTCAGTCAGCAGTTCGCGATCCCAAGTTTCAGCCTGCATCAGCTTGACCGCCTTTTCACAGCCCACGCGGCAGGGCGTGCACTGGCCGCAGCTTTCCGCCTCAAAGAACCGCAACATGTTCAGGGCTGCATCGCGCACGCTGTCCTTATCTGACAGCACCACCACAGCGGCCGAGCCGATGAAGGTGCCGTGCGGCTGCAACGTGTCAAAGTCCAGCGGCACGTCATTCATATAGGCAGGCAGCAGACCTGACGACGGTCCCCCCGGCTGATAGGCTTTGAAACTGTGCCCTTCGGCCATGCCGCCTGCGGCGGCGATGACATCGGTGATTGTCGATCCGGCGGGTAGCAGGTAAACGCCCGGCTTCGCCACACGGCCCGAGACTGAATAGTTCCGCAAACCGGTGCGTTCGTTGTGCACGGTGGCGTTCATGACCTCTGGCCCCTCGCGGCAGATCATGCAGACCCAGTGCAGGGTTTCCACGTTGTGCACCAAGGTGGGGCGGTCAAAGATGCCAACCTGCGCCACATAAGGCGGGCGCAGACGGGGAATGCCGCGTTTGCCTTCGATGCTTTCAATCATTGCGCTTTCTTCGCCGCAGATATAGGCGCCCGCGCCGCGGCGCAGATCGATGTAGCCCTTGGGCGCGATGCCTGCCTCTTCCAAGGCGGCAATCTCTTTGCGCAGCAGCTTGAGGATCGCGGGGTATTCATCGCGCATGTAGATAAAGCACTTGTCGGCCTCGACCGCCCAAGCGGCGATCAGCATGCCTTCAAGGAAGACATGGGGCTCACGCTCTAGATGCACACGGTCTTTGAAGGTGCCGGGCTCGCCCTCATCCCCGTTGACGGCCAGATAGCGCGGACCCTGTTCCGAGCGGACAAAGCCCCATTTCTTGCCCGATGGGAAACCTGCACCGCCAAGGCCGCGCAGGCCTGCCTCTAGCAGCATGTCCTGCACCTTTTCCCAATCGCCGTTCTCGCGCAGTTGGGTCAGTTTGTCGTAGCCGCCACGGGCGCGATAATCGGACAGGTCTTCGTATTCGGGCATCACGGGGTGAAAGTGACCGCCGCTGATGATCTGGTCGATCTTGTCAGTGGTCGCTTGATGCACATGGCGGTGGCCGATCTCGACCACGGGGGCGGTGTCGCAGCGACCCATGCAGGGCGCGCGCAAGACGCGGACCTTGGCGGGGTCCATGCCTTTGTCCAGTGCCTCATACAGTGCCTCTGACCCAGCCAATTCGCACGAGAGGGAATCGCAGACGCGGATGGTCAGATCGGGGGGTGGGGCCTCGCCTTCCTTGACCAGATCGAAGTGGGCGTAAAAGCTGGCCACTTCCCAGACCTCGGCCATAGACAGGCGCATCTCTTCGGCCAAGGCCCGCAGATGCGGGGCAGACAGGTGGCCGTAAGCATCCTGAATCAGGTGCAAAAACTCGATCAGCAGGTCGCGATTGCGGGGGCGATCCCCTAGCAGAGCGCGCACATCAGACAGCGCCGCATCGTCCAGCGGGCGGCCCTTGGTATGCGCGCGGCCTTTGTTGCCGCTACGGCCCGAGGTCCAAGGGATGCTTTTGTGATCAAGTGCCATGGGCTGCCTTCCATCGAAAACGGGTGGGTTGCCGAATGTTGTGCCTGTAAATTGGGCGGTTGATCAATATCGAATATCCGTTTCGTGATAGGAATTGCCTATCAATGGCGCTGCGAATTCCAATGGACAGTTTCAATGCCGCGCCCTACATCTTGGGCCATGGAATGGCATGAAGAAATCGACGCAATTGGCCTGTTGTGCCCGCTGCCCGTCTTGAAGGCGCGCAAGCGGTTAAAAGGCATGGAGGCAGGGCAAATCCTGCGCCTTGTGGCCACCGACCCTGCGGCGGTGGTGGACGTGCCTCATTTCTGTTTTGAAAGCGGGAATGAGCTGGTCAGCCAGACCGACGAAGGCGAGACCCAGATCTATCTGATCCGCAAAACTTAAGTCAGTCCCAGCATCGCGTAGGGGATATAGCGCACGGGGGCACCGTGGGTGATCTGAGCAGGGCCGTCGTCCAGTTCGACCAAACCATCTGCCCACGCAAGGCCGCTGATCCGGCCCGAACCTTCGGACTTGAAGACCTCGGCCTCGCCCTTGGCATTCAGACGGGCGCGCAGGTATTCGCGGCGACCGGGTTTCTTGTTCTTCTCGAAGGCGGCGGGGACGGTAAAGCCGATCGGCTCTAGCCAGCCCGCGCCGGACATCAGTGACAGGGCAGGGCGGGCAAAGACCAAAGCGCAGACCAGTGCCGCCACGGGATTACCGGGCAGGCCAAAGACCGGTGCCCCGTTCCATAGGGCCAGCGCCAACGGGCGACCGGGCTTGAGGGCGATGCGCCAGCTGGAAAGGGTGCCTTTGGTCTGCAAAATGCGCGAGGTGTGATCCTCATCCCCCGCCGAAGCGCCGCCCGAGGTCAGGATGACGTCGGCCTTCGCAGCGCCGCGATCCAGCGCTTTTTCGATCCTCTTGGGGTCGTCTTTCACATGCCCCAGATCAACGGGCGTGTAGCCCCAGCGTTCCAGCAAGGCCAGCAGCATGGGGCGGTTCGCGTCGTAGATTTGATGGGGCAGGGCGTCTTGGTCGGGGCGGTCGATGATCTCGTCCCCCGTAGACAGGACACCCACGCGCAGGGGGGCGTAGACCTGCACCTCGGGTACGCCAAGGGCCGAGAGCAGCGCGATTTCCGGTGCCCGCAGTTTGGTGCCTTGGGTCAGGGCGGTGACGCCAGCCTCAACATCTTCGCCCGCTTTGCGGGTGTTGGCGCGGGGCTTTACGGGACCATCAAACGTGACCGAGGCCGCATCCACGGCGCAGTCTTCCTCTAGCACGACGGTATCGACGCCATCGGGTAGGATCGCACCGGTCAGGATGCGCACGGCGGCCCCTGCGGGGACCGCGCCGTCAAAAGGCTGACCGGCAGCGGCGCGGCCTTTGACCAGCGGCAAGGTTTGCACGCCCGCGCCGGTGGCCGCGTGGGCAAAGCCATAGCCATCCACTGCGGAATTGGGGCGCGGCGGGTTCGATCGACGGGCCACAGTGTCCGCTACCAGAATGCGTCCGTGGGCCATGTGGGTTGGCAAGGTCTGCACCTGCGCCAGCGGAGTTAGGGCCGCGCGCAGACGGTCCAACGCCTCATCCACCGGCACCCAAGAGACCCCCTGCGGCATGGCAAAGCAATCATCCCGCAGGCGCGGCGGCTCTTGCACAGGCGGCAGGGCGCGGCGCAGGGCGATGGGATCATCCTGACCCAAGACCCAGCCTTCGATCTTGGCCGCCTCTGGCAAGTCCGCGTGCAGCATCTGTTCTAGCGTGCCATCGCCGTTCAACGTCCAGAGGGCCTGCGCCAGCAGCGTGACCTGCGCCTGATCAGGAACCATCGCGGGGTGGCGGGCCAAGTGGGCTTTGACCTCTTGTGACAGCAGCGAGGGGTAGACCTCGGCGATCACGTTTTTCGACGGGTTTTCAAAGGGCCAGACGGATGTGTTCGTGTTGTGGTGCAAACGGTGAAGCACGGGGTGGGCAGTCAGCATCTGTGCGCCCACAGCGCCCGCGCCCGCCAGTTGCCAGCAGCTAGAGGGCTGCGCACCCGCGCTGCGCATCGCCTTTTCGCATGCGCGCCATTCGGGTAGGGGAAGCACCGGCTTCAGGCGCGGTAGCCCGTCGATCTCTGCCTTGGCACCATTGCCCCAAAGCGGGCCGTCGCCCTGAAAGTGGCCGTTCATCAGCGCGGCCACGTCGCGGTGGTTGTTGCTGTTGTCGGGCGCGTCGGAGATGTGTTGCGCCAGCCATCCCCAAAGCTCTAGAGGCCCGCCCGCGATCTGCTCCGCAAAGCCTGCCGGATAGGCCAGTGATACGTCGATTCCCAGCAGGGTCCGGCCCTGATCCATCAGCGCGGTTACTGCGGCCTCGGCCTCTGTCCGCGTGGGGATGTTGGTTGCCCGCACGCCATCCGCATCCACTACCGCCAGCCAGATTGAGTCTTTGCCCGTCTTGGGGCGACCCGCTGCGGACCAGTCCAGAATGGCGATGCGGTCGAACATGTCAGAGACCCACCTCGGCGGCGATGAAATCGGCAATCGCGGCGGTGTCATCCAGATCGAACACAGGCTGGGTCACATCCGGCAAGGCGGTGTCACTGGCCATGGCGCGGATGGTGGTGCTGTCCAAGGCCAAGGGCGTTTTGCCGTTCACACCACGATAGCATTCTACCTTGGGGTGGGCGTCGCGCTTGAAGCCTTCGATCAGGATCAGGTCCACAGGGGACATGCGGGCCAGCAGTTCGTGCAGGGGTGGCTCTTCTTCATCGCGCAATTCATGCATCAGGGCCCAGCGGTTGGGCGAGGCCAGCATGACCTCGCACGCGCCCGCCTCGCGGTGGCGGAAACTGTCGCGCCCCGGTTGGTCCACATCCGTCGTGTGGTGGGCGTGCTTGATGGTCGAGACCTTCAGTCCTCGGCGGGTAAATTCAGCGACCAGTCGCTCCATCAGGCCGGTTTTGCCAGAATTCTTCCAGCCGGTGACGCCGTAGATCTTCACAGGTCCTCCATCAGGCGCGCGGCCTCTTCGATGTCTTCGGGGGTGTTCACGTTGAAAAAGGGATCAACGGAGTGGGTGTCGAAAAACGCCAGCCCTGCGTTGTGCTGATCGGTCCAGAGGACGATTTTGCGCAGGCCATCTTTCAGGGCGGTTCGCAGGTCGTCGCGCAAGGCCACAGGCCATAGGCCAAAGGTGGGCTGACGCCAGATCTTGTCGCCTTCGCGGGTGGCCGCAAGGCAAAGGCCGGAAGGGCCAGCATTTGCCTGTAGTTCCGCCACCAGATCGGTCGGGAAGAAAGGCGTGTCGGCGGCTGCAGTAATGATCGCCTCATGCCCCTGCGATGCGGCCCAATCAAGGCCCGCCAGAACGCCCGCCAAAGGGCCGGGCCAGTCGGGCAGGCTATCGGCAATCACCGGCAGGCCGTAATCCGCAAACCGCGCAGGATCGCCATTGGCGTTCAAGGCAATCGCGCCAACCTGCGGACGCAGGCGATCAATCACATGATCCAGCAGGGGCTTGCCGCCCACCTGCCGCAGCCCCTTGTCGCCGCCGCCCATGCGGGTGGCGCGGCCTCCGGCCAAAATAACGGCGGGCAGCTTAGTCATCGCCCGATCCTTTGCGGCGGCTCTTGCGGTCTTCCTCGGGGATCATCGCGGGGTCCACGTCGCGGACCAGACGCTCATTGCCTGACAGGCAGACAAATCGCTGGCCGCGCATCCGGCCGATCAGGGTCAGGCCGACTTGTTGTGCGATTTCAACGCCCCACGCGGTGAAGCCGCTGCGCGAGGCCAGCACGGGAATGCCCATCAGCGCCGTCTTGATCACCATTTCCGAGGTCAAGCGGCCCGTAGTGTAAAGGATCTTGTCCGCCGCATCGACCTGATGCTGGAACATATAGCCCGAGATTTTGTCGACCGCGTTGTGACGGCCCACGTCCTCCATGTAGACCAGCGGGCGGTCGCCTTGGCACAGCACGGTGCCGTGGATCGCGCCAGCCTCAAGGTAGAGTGACGGGGTGGTGTTGATCTCTTTCGCCAGCGCGTAAAGCCAGCTGGTGCGGACCTGTGTTTCGGGCAGGGTCAGGCCTTCTAGCCCCTCCATCATGTCACCGAAGACGGTGCCCACGGCGCAGCCCGACGTGCGGGTCTTTTTCTTGACCTTCTCTTCATAGCTGGTCTGGCGGGTGGTGCGCACGACGACGGTTTCGATCTCTTCGTCGAAATCGACGCCGGTGACCTCGTCATCATCCCGCAGCATGCCTTGATTGCGCAGGAACCCCAGCGCCAGATACTCGGGGTAGTCCCCGATCGTCATGGCGGTCACGATCTCTTGGCTGTTGAGGTAGATGGTCAGGGGGCGTTCTTCGACCACCGAAATCTCGACATCGGCGCCGGTGTGATCCTGCCCTTTGATCCGCCGCGTTAAACGGCTGTCGTGCGGGTTCGGAAGGATGGGCAGTTCAGGCATCGGGCCAGTGGTCCTTGCAGAGTGTCGTTGGCTAGGCAATTGTCGGGCATCATTTATGTCGCCTGAGTGATTTGCAAGGGGGAGGGGAACATGCTGGCATACATCGTCGCCGAAGGGCGTGGCGAAGCGGACCGCTGTCTGGTCAAAGTGTCCGAGGACCTGCGCGCCCGTGGCGTCAAACTGGCCGGTGCGGTGCAGTTCAATATCGAGCTTCAGGCCGAGTACAAATGCCAGATGGATCTGGAAATTCTGAGCGGCACGGATGTGGTACGCATCTCTCAGGATCTGGGGGCATTGTCCCAAGGATGCCGTCTGGACCCCGAGGGGCTAGAGCGGGCCGTGGGCCTCGTAACAGCTGCCCTGGATCAGGGGGCGGACCTGCTGATCATCAATAAATTCGGCAAACAAGAGGTGGACGGCCGCGGTTTCCGCCCGTTGATCGGCGAGGCGCTTGGGCGCGGCATTCCCGTGATTACCGCGGTTGCGCGGGGGAATGTGGACGGGTTCGAGACCTTTGCAGATGGCATGGCCACCCGACTGGAGCCGAAGCCCGAAAAGGTCATCGACTGGTTCGACAATCTGGCTATGTGACCTCTCATGTCGGACGGAGGGACAAATTGTCCTTTGGTTTTCGCCCGACACCCAATTTGTCCGGTTTCTTACGGTTTCGGGCGGTGTTAGCCCGTTCTTCCACGACACAAGAAAATGTAGGCGGGTATGAATTCGATTGGTGAGGGACTCTGGCAGGCGGCGCAATTGGTCGTGCAGCTTGATTCCGATCTGGTCGAGATCACCAGCCTGTCCCTGCGCGTCAGCCTTGGGGCAACGATTGTGGCCTCGGCTATCGGTCTGCCTCTGGGGGCTTGGCTGGCGGTGAACCGTTTTCCGGCACGGCGCTTGGTGATTGCGCTGCTGAATGCGCTGATGGGGCTGCCGCCGGTCGTGGTGGGCCTGATGGTCTATGTGATCTTTTCCCGCTCGGGTCCGCTTGGGGTTCTGGGGCTGCTGTTCACGCCCACGGTCATGGTGATTGCACAGGTGGTGATCATCACCCCGATCATCGCCTCGGTCGCCCATCAGGCAATTCGCGAGCTTTGGGCTGATTATCATGACCTGCTGATCTCGCTTCAGGCGACGCGCTGGCAGCGTATCCGGACCTTGCTTTGGGACGGTCGGCGGGCGCTGATGACCGCCTCGCTGGCGGGCTTTGGCCGCGCGATCGGCGAGGTTGGCGCGATCATGATCGTCGGCGGCAACATTGACCATGCGACCCGTGTTCTGACCACCGCCATCGCGCTGGAAACCGGGAAGGGCGAGTTCGAGATGGCGCTGGCCTTGGGCTTTGTCCTGATCGGCTTGGCGATTGCGGTGAACCTTGCGCTACACTTCCTCAGCCGGACCGAAAGGGGCGCAAGATGGTAGGGGCGCATTGGCTGACACTGACCGATGTGACCGTCCGCAGACGGGGCAAGACCCTGTTGGGGCCGGTGAGCTTTGCCCTGAACGGTAGCGGACTGACGATCCTGATGGGGCCGAACGGGGCGGGCAAGACCACTCTGCTACGGGCCATCCACGGGATCGAGCGGCTGAATGATGGCCGGATCGAATGGCATGATCCGAAGGACGCGGATGGTCGGGCGCAGGGATTTGTGTTCCAGCAGCCGGTCTTGATGCGGCGTTCGGTTCTGGACTGCATCGCCTATCCTTTGCGCTTGGACGGCCTTAGCGCGGCGCAAGCGCGCGAGGTTGCCCGCGCCGCCGCCGATGAGGTGCATCTGCGGGTCAATCTGGATCAGCCGGTGTTCCTGCTGTCGGGCGGCGAAAAGCAGAAGATGGCCTTGGCCCGCGCCTTGGTCCGCGCCCCGCGCATCCTGTTTCTGGACGAGCCCTGCGCCAATCTGGACGGTCACGCCATCATCGAGATCGAAGAAATTCTGAACCGGGTCCGCGCTGGAGGCACCCGCATTCTGATGTCGACCCATGATCAGGGGCAGGCCCGCCGGTTGGCCGACAGCGTCCTGTTTCTACACAAAGGCCAACTGGTCGAGCAGACCGAGGGCCGTGAATTTTTCAGCACACCGCGTACAGAGGCGGGGCGTGCGTTTTTGAAGGGGGAGATCCTTTTATGAACCTTAAATCTATGCTTCTTGGCGCTGTCGCCGCTGTCATGTCTACAGCGGCTATGGCCGAAGATCTGAAGATGGCGGTCACAACATCCTTTGCGAACTCGGGTCTGGCCGAAGTGCTGCTGCCCAAAGTGGCCGAGGATACGGGCATCAACGTGCAGCTTCTGATCGTTGGCACCGGTCAGGCACTGGCACTGGGCGAGGCAGGCGATGTGGACGCGGTTCTGGTCCACTCGAAAGCCGCCGAGGAAAAGTGGCTGGCGGCTGGCAACGGCACCCACCGTCGCGAGATCATGTATAACGATTTCGTCTTCATCGGTCCCAAAGAAGACCCCGCCAAAGCGGGTGCGGCAGAGGCGGCCACTGGTGCGTTGCAGGCGATTGCATCGCAAGAGGCGCCTTTCGTCAGCCGCGGTGATGACAGCGGCACCCACAAGATGGAACTACGTCTGTGGAAAGCGGCTGGCGTTGAGCCTGCGGGCGAATGGTACCGCGCAGTCGGCCAAGGCATGGGCGCGGCGCTGAACACCGCATCGGGCATGAACGCCTACATCATGTCGGACCGCGCCAGCTGGTTGAAGTTCGCGAACAAGGGCGATCTGGGGATCGTGTTCGAAGGCGATCCTGTGCTGTTTAACCAATACGCCTTCCTGCCGGTGAACCCCGAAAAGCACCCCCATGTGCGCAACGATCTGGCCATGCAGCTGGAAGAGTGGCTGGTCAGCGACACCGCGAAAGAGCTGATCAACGACTACACCATCGACGGCCAGACCCTGTTCGTCTTTAACGCCGAGCAATAAGCCGCGACCGCGCGATCCGCGCGATCAGTTTGCGCACCCACGGTTTCGGCCTGATCCGGATCGTCAGCCCTTCGGCCTCTTGGGGTCGGGGGGCTTTTTCGTTGGCTTTGGCGGTTGCCGCAGCAATTGCGGGCTGAAGGGGCGCCGCTGCGTGTTTCTCCATCATCGGCGTTTCGCATTGGGCGACGGCATCGATCAGGGCAGCATGCATGTCGGCGCTCAGGCCGGACCACGGTTGCCACTCGGCCCGTTCGATCCGCATTTTCTGCCCGTCCCAATCGGGCGCATAGCCGCGCAGGGCCGCGAAAAGGCCCGACGTTTCGCGAAAGCTGTTCACGATCTGCACCCGCTGCGCTGGTGACATCAGGCTATGGCGCGTGCTGTCCGGTGCCGTAGTGATCAAAGTGCGCAGCACGGCGCGGCGTCTGTCGCTGCTGCGCATCATGCGGTTGACCAGCAGACAGGCCTGAACCGCCTCACGCGATGGGGTGGGATAGCGCGGAGCCTCAATTGTTTGCAGGGGCGGCAGGCCAGCCAGATGGCAAAAGCCGCGCCAGACTGCGCCTTGCACCCGAAGCAGGTCAAAGTCCCCCAGCACCACTTGGGCGCCGGTCGCGGCCTCGAACGGGGCAAACAGGGCCTCAAGGTCCAGAAGGCCCGCCTGATGCTGGACCAGAAATTCGGGCAGGTTTTGGGTGCCTGCGGGGTGGCCGGTGGTGACCCATTCCGCGTGGAACCGCTCAAGGTAAGTATCGGGGCGACGGACAAGCGCGATCACTTCGGTGCTGTCGAACTGGCCCAACCGGCGCAGCAGGCGCTGGATCAGGGTGTCCCGATCCTCGGCGGTGGGGAACAGCATGTTTTCGGCGCTGATCAGAACCGTCTTTGCAGTGGTTCCGGAGATCTCGGCGTGCAGGGCGTCAAAGACCGTATCGTCATTCTTGCGCAAGGCCCGCAGCAGCCCCTGATGACCCGAGATCGCCCCGTCACGGGTCGCACCGGGCGAGGCCAGCTCAAACCCTGTTTGAGGTACCAGAATGCCGGTGCCAAGCAGGGCTTTGCGATGGTGCAGCAGGTGGTGCTGGATAAAGGTGCTGCCTGTCTTGTGCATCCCCAGATGCAGGATCAGGGTCCGGCCCTGATGGCACACGGACGCGGGCAGGGGATCGCTGCTGTCTTCCTGAGCCTGCTGCATCAGGGCGTCTGCCTCGGCAAAGTCGCCGTCTCGCAGGGCCTTATGTAGGGCAAAGAAGGTGGTGCGGGAAATCTTGCCCTTGCGAGAGGGCAACCCCACCCGCGACGTCAGGCTGACCATCGGGTCTTCGAAAATCTGGTGGCCAAAGCTGTCATCCCCCAGCAGATACTGGATGCGGCGGCCGAGTTCGGGATAGGGCGCCTGATCGCTGCTGGCCAGAATGGGGATGATGTCCATGTCCCAGATGATCCGCGCCACGCAGTTGAACAGCTCGCGCTTGTAAAAGCGCGGCGGCAGGTCTGCGGCCCGCATGTGATCCAGACATTTCTCTAAAAGCTGGACCTGAAGGATGTGGGTTTCGGGCGTTGTCTTCGATGTCGAAATCGAGTTCGCCCGCCGCCGCCACACCCGCACCGGCTGGCCCAGAAAGGCCACGCGTTTGGCCGCAGTGACCGCGTGCAGCACAAACAGGCGATCCTCGAATTTGCGCTGCTCGGTGTCGAATTGCAGGCCGTTTTCCCGCAGGAAATCCGCGCGATAGAGGCTGGACCAGCTAGAGACAATGAACTGCGCTTCTTCGGCGGTCAAAGGCCCGTCCAGAACCCGCTGCTCTGTATGCAGCAAGGCATCACGATGCAACACGCTGTGGCGCTGCTGGCCTTCCAGTCCCAACAGGCAGCAGGCATGGGTGACATCGGCGCCGGTCTCATTCGCGTAGCGGACCTGCTGCGCAAGCCCGCCATCTGTGTAGTAATCGTCCGAATCCAGAAAGCCGATCAGCGTGCCGGTGGCCTGTGCCATGCCGGTATTGCGCGCCGCAGACAGCCCCTGATTCGAGGCGTGATGCAGAATCGTAACGTCGAATCCCGCACACAGATCCTCGACCTCGGCGGCCGAGAATTGCTCGGGATTGTCGTTCACGACAATGATCTGTGCGTCTACTTGCGGTTGACTTCGGATGGACCGAAGGGCCGAGCGCAGAAAGGCCGTTTCATCGTAAAACGGAACGATGATTGTGACGGTCATTCAGGTCTTTCCGTTAGAAGCTGTCGATGTCGGTGTTGTTCTGCTCGGAACTGTCCAGATTGTCTTCTTCATCAACAGCAGAGTCGTCATCGGTTTCATCGCCATCCGATGTCAAATCGTCGAGAAGATCGCTGACGGCGGTCTCTTCGTCGGATGAATCGTCATCGCCATCATCGCCGTTCCATTCGTCACGCAAGTCATTCAGCTTGCCCAAAACGTCGAAATCGATCGAGGCAAGAATACCCCCGCCCATGGCTGCAAACAGCAGCATCAGAAAAGTAGACATGTTTACTCACACGCAAAAACAAACTGGAAAATATCAACTTTAAGGCGAATTTAGCACCTTAGTTTCCAGTATGTAAACAACCGATGCCGCCAAACAGGCCTTATTCTTCGGGAATGCTGTGAATCGCGAATTGATCCAGCGCCGCATCATTGGCTTCGATAAAGCGATACTGTTCACGCACGCCCGCCTCGGTCAATTCGCGCATTATGGTGAGGACGGTGTTTGGCGCGTGTTCTTCGCAGAATTCTGACATATGGGTCAGCTCTTCGATGGCGACGGGCAGGGCGGCCTCGACCGATGGTGCGCCGTAGACGGTGACGAAATGTTGGGCCAGATCGCGGGCCAGTTGCTCGAACTCGGGGACCTCGATCTGGGTGACGGCGACAAAGGTCACGCGGCCAAAGGTTTCGATCCCCAGCCAGCCGTTGGAAAAGGCCTGACGAGCCTTGCCGGTCAGGTCGGCTTCGGTCCAGTTCGAGAACTCAAAACCGCCGCTGATGCACCATTCGCCGGTACGCGCGGGGGAATGAAAGACATTGCGGTCGCTCTCATCGAAGTGGATCGCTCGTGCCAGAAGCATGTCTTAGGCCCTTTCTACCAGCGCTGTGAGGGGGATCAGGCGGCTTTTGCCATCGTCCTGCTTCATCAGCATGCCAAAATTCTCGTCGACCCCAAGGAAGGTGCCCGCAACCCGTTCGCCGGGCAGATGGGCCGAGGTCTGCTCCCCCAGCTTCCACACCAGTCCCTTCCATTCACGGTAAAGGGTGGCGCGACCGTTGGGTTCGTCCAATTCATTGATCCACACCAGCGTGTGGCGCGCCCATGCTTCCAGAAGCTCGACCGCGTTCACGTCGCCGCAGCCTTCCTGATCCAGCGCGGTCCAGTCCGGTGTCTGACCAGGCTCGACCACCACGGAATCGGGCAGGCTGATCGACAGCTCGACCGAGACGATCATCCACGCAGGGATTTCGTCAGGATTCGCGGTACTGGCGTAAAGATGCAAGGCACCGGCGTGGGCGCCGTTCAGACGCACGCCGCCTGCCCATTCCAGATGCACCGCCGTTTCCGGCGGGGCCTGTACCCCAAGGGCATTCTGAAGACCCACGCTGCAGGCGATATAGCCTGCCGTGGCGCGGGACAGAGGCTCTTCCGGGGCCAGAACCAGCGCCGCACGTAGGCGCTGGTCGTTGATGGACCAGACCAGCAACCCCGCGTCGGTGCCTTTCTCGGCCTCGGTCATTGCGATGGTCAGAGGATTGGCAGGACCGGCTGCCAAGCCTTTGATCAATGGCGGGAATTGCGGGCTGAGGGTGATCATGCCTGACCGTCCGCGATCAGTTTCTTCGCGATGTCGCGGAACACCTGCGCCTGCGGCGAATTCGGGGCCGAGACCACAATCGGTGCGCCGCCATCAGCCGCGGTGCGGATGTCCAGATGCAGGGGGATTTCGCCCATCAGGGGAACGCCCATTTTCTGCGCTTCTTTCGCAACGCCGCCGTGGCCGAAGATATGCTCTTCATGGCCGCAGTTAGAGCAGATGTGGGTGCTCATGTTCTCGATCAGGCCATAAATCGGCACGTTCAGCTTGTTGAACATGTCGATGCCCTTACGGGCGTCCAATAGGGCCACGTCCTGCGGGGTCGAGACCACAATGGCCCCGTTCAGGTGGGTCTTCTGGGCCAGTGTCATCTGCACGTCGCCGGTGCCCGGCGGCAGGTCCACGATCAGCACGTCCAGCGCGCCCCATTGCACCTGAAACAGCATCTGCTGCAGCGCGCCCATCAGCATGGGACCGCGCCAGACAACGGCCTCGTCCTCTTGGGTCATCAGACCCAGCGACATCAGCGTGACGCCGTGGTTGCGCAGGGGCAGAATGGTCTTGCCATCGGGCGAGGCCGGACGGCCCGAGACCCCAAGCATCCGCGGCTGCGACGGACCGTAGACGTCAGCGTCCAGAAGGCCCACTTTGCGCCCTTCGGCGGCCAGTGCGGTGGCAAGGTTGGCCGAAACGGTGGACTTGCCCACGCCACCTTTGCCTGAAGCCACAGCGATAATCCGCGCCACACCGGGCACTGATTGGGGGCCTTGGGGCTTGGGCTTTGCCGCGCCTTTCAGGTCGGGGGCCTTGGGCGCTGCCGCATGGGCGGTCATCGCGACCGAGACCTTGGCGATCCCCATCTCTTTCAGCTTGGCTTCGGCGGCGGCCCGCACGGGTTCCAGCACCTGAGCCTTGGCGGGGTCGATCTCCATCACAAAGCGGGCGCTGCCCTCTTCTACGTTCAGGGCACGGACCAGACCTGCCTCGACCATGTCCTTGCCCGAAACGGGGTCAGTGATGGCCTTCAAGGCATTCAGGACGTCTTCGCGGCTTACGCTCATTCTTGCGATCCTTTAATCTCGCCGGTGACAACATGTTCGACGCCCAGATCGTCGATGGTCAGCACCATCTTGACCTGACGGGCTTTGGCCGGATCCACCCCTTCGGCCCGCAGGGCGTCTTCGATCGCCTTCTGCGAGGTCACGCCGACCTGCTTGAGAAATTTGCGAACGGACATGTTCAGTTCGTCATCCATGGGTGGTCTCCTGTATGAGGGTTTCGCATTGACCGCCCGCGCACACCGGCCCTACCGTTATAGGTATGGGACGGATCACTGAACTCTTGCGACAGATCGCGCTGGTCGCGGTCATGGCTTCTCCGGTTGCTGCCGAGGAGGTGCCACGCACCTTCGGCATGTCGTTTGACGAGGGGCTGAGCGCCTCGGGTCTGCTGGACTATATCTTGCCGCGCTTTGCCCTCAAGACCGGACGACGCTTTGATCCTGAAATGGCTGCGGATTTGTCCTTGGCCGCGGGGCAGGGCGCGCCCTTCGCGCAGCGCGGCGATGTGGTCTACGGGGTTGATCTGCTGACCGATAGCGATGCCGCCATGCGTTTCCGCGACTGGCTGCTTTCGGACGTGGGACAGAATACCATAAGCGCCTTTGCCCCTGAAAGCGGCGATCCCTATGGCCCCGTGGTCATCGAAGAGATCGTGGAAGAGGACTATTTCGAAGGGGACATTCCCGCAGGCCGCCTTGTGGCCGAGACCCACTGCACCCGTTGTCACAAAGTTAGCCCCGAGGATCGCAGCAGCATCGGCTCGACCCCGTCGTTCATGGCGATGCGGGCGTTGCCCGATTGGGCGGCGCGGTTCGTGTCTTTCTACGCCTTGAACCCCCATCCGGCCTTCTTGCAGGTGGATGGGATCAGCGCGCCCTTTGATGTGTCGCGCCCACCCACAATCGCCCCCGTCCTGCTGACGCTGGACGAGGTCGATAACCTTCTGGCCTATGTGCAAAGCGTGGCCCCCGCTGATTTGGGGGCGGAAATCCAGCATCAGTGATCCCGTCGCTTGCTAAGGTAGTCGTCGGTGGTGCGCACCTGCGGACGCTCGCCCATCTGGAACGGGCTTGAGGTGCCGTGGAACTGGGCTTTGACGCGGCAGTCGTCGCACATCTGGATCAGACGGCCCGCGCCGCCCTCTTGGAACATGGCGTGCTTGCCTGTCAGCTTTTCCATGATCTTTTCGACCGTGGATTTGACGCCGAAGGGCTTGCTGCATTCGATGCAGCAGAAGGGCTCTTCCTCGTTCAGGGTCTTAAGTTTCATCGCCTCATCCGTGGGGTTGAAGCGCGGCTGTAAGGTGATGGCCTGTTCGGGGCAGATGGTGGTGCAGATGCCGCATTGCAGGCAGGCATCCTCTTGAAAACGCAGTTCTGGCTTGTCGGGGTTATCCACCAAAGCGCCCGAGGGGCACAGCGACACGCAGCTGAGGCACAGGGTGCAGGTGTCGGTGTTCACTACGGTTGCCCCGTAGGGCGCGCCTGCGGGCAAGGGGCGCATGTCTTCGTTTCCGATCAAGGCCTTGGCAGCCACGCGGGCCACCTGACGGCGGTCCCCCATCAGCAGTTTTGGCGTGACGGTCACAGGCTGCGCGGTGCTGTCATAAAGCGCGGCGCTCATCCCGTCGGGGGTGTCCACGTCCAAGAGGCTGGCGCGTCCATCAGCCCCCATGGCGTTGGCCAGATCCAGTTCACGCTGCACCGGATCACGCTCGGTCTTGGGGCCGGGCAGGATCTGGACGCTGGCAAAGCCAAAGGTCAGAGCGGCCAGAATTTCTGCATGACCAAAGCCGGTCAAGGCGCTGACACCAACGGGAATAACGTCCGCAGGCAGACCGCGATCGAAACGGGCCGCAAGGCTGATCATCTCGGCCCCGTGGGTGTCGTCATGTACCAGAAGGCGCGGGGCGGTTCCGCCCGCCTTGGCATAGGCTTCTGCCAAAGTGCGCAGGCGGGTCAGGGTGTGCTGGAAGGGCAGCGCGTCATACTTGATCGCACCTGACGGGCAGAGCGCCGAGCACGCGCCGCAGCCCGCACAAACCAGCGGATCGATGTCCACGTGATCGCCTGCGGTCAGGATCGCGCCGGTGGGGCAGATGTCCAGACAGCGGGTACAGCCGGTTTGACCCGCGCGGGAATGGGCGCAGAGGTGGGTCTCAAGCGACAGGTAGAGGGTCTTTTCAAAGGTGCCGATCAACTCGCTGGCTTGGCGGGTTACCTCGGCCACGGCGGGCTGGCTGCCGGGATCGGCACGCAGGTAGCCGTCACGCTTGTGGGGAGCGGGGAACAGGCTGGTCTGACCCGAGAGGTCAACGATCACATCGCACTGGGTCTCGGCCCCGTCGCGGGGGGCGCTAAAGGTAAAGCTGCCGCGTCCTGCGGGTTCTAGAATTTGCAGCGCATCGATCCGGACCGAGAACTGTCCCATGGTGCCAGAGGCGCGGCGCAGGGTGCCGCGCACCACCTCATAGGCGCGGGTCAGGGGCGGTTCGGCATCGTCGGTCAGAAGGACGGTTACGGCCAGAGTGCCCGCTAAAGCATCGGCGACGGGCAGAACAACCGCACCTTTCCCGACCACCAGACAGGCCCCCTGAGAGGTCACGTCGATGGTTTTGACAGCCGGTGCGGGCAGTAGGCTTTCGGATACCAGAGCTGACATTTTTGCAGTGGTGTCGGCCCCGTCGCTCCAACCCGCGCGGTCGCGGATATCGACGAAAAGGGGCGCGTCCACTGACAACTCGGCTGCCAGTTCTTCAAATCTTTGGGCTTCTTGCTGGCAGGCAATCACCGCATCGCCGGCCTGAATCGCCTGGGCGGCCGCGCCGATCTGCGATGTGCATAGCGCGGTATGTACTTTGGAGCAGACCAGCCCCGTAGCCTTGGATAGCCCGTCCGCATCAATCTGTTGTGAACCTGAACAATCGCACAAAATCAGTTGCTTAGCCATTTCGTCCTCCCCACGTGACGGCCATCTGGGCCGTTGCAC
>JAYZYX010000021.1:0-14415 GCA_036139795.1 Pseudomonadota bacterium
CCCGGCCTTCTTCTGGCAAAAAATCCGGGGGGGTGGGGGGCAGCCCCCCGCTTAAACCTGCCAACAGGCACAGGCCCATCCATTTCCAATCTCACCGCGCCAAGATCGCACGCAGCACCCGCAACAACTCACCCTCAGGCTCTTTCGCCATCTTGGCGCATCGCCATGCCACGTGGTGATCAGGCCGGACAAGCAAGCAGCCGCTGTCAGTGATTTCACTCGCGCGAGCCCAATCGCCGCTGTGATCCAGATGGGCCTGACGAGGCCCGATGATGCGGGTGGTGATCTCGATCCCTAAACGTTTCCCCACCACCGCAGCGGCCTTAGCCCATGCCTCGCCGCCAAGACCGGTCAAAACCGTAAACTGCCCGTGGCCGCATAGATCCAACGAGGACACCTCGGCCCCACCGGCCTCATAGACCCACGCGTGAGGCAGGCGGGCGCCAGGCCAGGTGGTGGGCTGGTAGTGCATGTCAGAGTCCAGCTCCATTGCGGGCTCAATCTGCCCGTCAGTGACAACCGCCGCCGAGGTATAGCGCTGGTTCATTTCGACCCCGTGGGCGTCGAACTCGTATTTCTTGAAGGCAATCGCCTTGCGGATCGCCTCGCGCTGCTTTTCTGCGGCAGGGGTGCCATCGCAACGGGCCTCAAGGTTCTTTTGCATCTGAACCGGATCAACCCCTTCGCCCATGCCCAAGGCTTCAAAGATCGGGCCGGTCTCGGCGATGGACTGGTTGGCGCGGGTGACGATCTGCTTGGCCACGGGGGCGCGTTCAGCGTCATAGCTGTCCAGCAGACGCGCGCCGGCCTGACCTTTCAGCACCATCGCCAGCTTCCACGCCAGATTGAACGCATCTTGGATGGACGTATTCGACCCCAACCCGTTCGAGGGTGGATGCCGGTGGATCGCGTCCCCCATACAGAACACCCGCCCCTCAGAGGTGCGCGTGGCGTAATAGTTGTTCACGGTCCAAGTGTTCGCGCTGATCGGCTCGATCTCCAACTCGGGATCGCCGATCAATTGACGGGCAACGCCAGTGGCGAACTCTTCGGTGACCTCCGGCTCTGGTCCATTGATGTCATAGCCCCAAACGATCAGCCATTCGTTCCACGGGCGCACCATACGGACCAAGCCCATGCCGATCCCGCCCACATCCGCGCCGGGCTGCATGACCCAGTACAGAACGGACGGCCGATGGGCGACGTATTTCGACAGATCTGCGCGGAAGAGGATGTTCATTGACCCGCCAACGGCCATCTCGCCCTCAAATGGCAGTCCCGCATGTTCGGCCACCAAGGATTTGCCCCCGTCAGCCCCAACCAGATACTTTGATCGAACGGTGAATTCCTTGCCCGTCAAGCGATCAAGGCAGGTCGTCGTCACACCGTCTGCATCCTGTTCATGACGTAGATATTCCGTGGACATCCGCGCTTGCGTGCCCCGCGAACAGGCGGTCTTGAATAGAAGCGGCTCCATAAAGGTCTGGGGCAGGTCGTTCATATGGCAGGGCGAGGACATTTCATGCTCGGCCTTCGACAGGGGGTGGTTGCCCCACGCCTTCATCCGCCCGATTTCTTCGCCCGCAAGGCTCTCGCAAAAGACGTTCTCGCCCATCAGATCCTGATGGGTGGCGTGCATATACGCCTCATCTTCAACGTCGCGGCCCAGATCGCGCAAAACCTCCATCGTGCGCTGGTTGGTGATATGGGCGCGGGGCGTGTTTGCCAGCCAGCGGTAGCGGTTCACCACCATGTTTTCGATGCCATAACTGGATAGCAACGCCGCTGTAGCCGAGCCCGCAGGGCCGGTGCCGATGATCAGCACATCGGTTGAAATATCTGCCATAAAGTCCTCCCTATATACCATCATGGTATGAATTCCTTGGACCTCCCCCAGCCGGTCTCCTCTCCGGACGTGAACAGGGGAAAATCCTTGCTCAAAGGGACATTAGCGTTCAGAAAATGGACTGGTTTTCCAAAGAGCCGCGAATAACATCGCGTTTTGTTATGAAGTTAGATAGTGAACATCTCGAAATTCTTGCGATGATCGTCGAGAAGGGCGGCTTGACCGAAGGCGCCGAGGCGTTGGGCAAGTCCCAACCATCGGTCTCGCGCACCATTTCCAATCTGGAAAAGCGCCTTGGCATGCCCCTGTTCGAGCCCGGACGCCGTCCCCTGCAACCCACACATTTCGGGCGGATGCTGTCCGAGATTGGCATGCGCATCTACGCCCTGAACCGTGAGGCGCAGACGCTGGCCCAGAACTTTACCAAGGGCTACGCGGGCCACATCCGCATCGGCGGGACGCCGATTTTCATGGATGGGGTGATCTCGCACATGCTGGCGGATTTTCAGGAACGGGCCGAAGGGGTCCAGTTCGACCAGAGCTACGGATACTTTGACAGCCTTCTGGGCAAGCTGCGCAACAAGATGCTGGATATGGCAATCTTGCCAATGCGCGAAGACCAGATTCCGGTGGATTGCGACTTTCGCCCGCTGATCCCGGGACGCAATGTAATTGCCTGCCGCGCAGGCCATCCAATGACCCGTAAGGGTCCGATAACGCTTCAGGAAATTGATGCCTACTCATGGGTTGCGCCGCCAGCCGATAGCCCGCTGTTCCGCGATTTGAAGGGGGCGATCACCTCAATCGGGTCCGAGAATTTCCGCTTTACCTTTTCGGGGGGCACGCTGGCCTCGATCCAGTCGTTCCTGATTAGGACCGACTGCCTGACGGTGCTGCCCTATTCGGTGGTGTACCTGATGAAAGGGGCGGGGCAGATCGTGTCTTTGCCGATCAAAGTGGCCCATCCGGACCGGAAACTTGGCGTTCTGACCCGCAAGGGTGAGGCTCTGTCGCCCATGCTGAAAACCTTCATCACCTTCCTTGAAGGGCAGTGCGAAAATCTGGAATGCCGTATGGCGAATGAGGCCCGCATCGCCAAAGGCCGTGCCTGATCATTCCCCCTCGATGTAGGAGGGCAGATCGGGCAGGGGGCGGGCGGCCAGTTCGGACGCCGCATCCAGATCCAGCCCCGTCATGCACAGCATCCGCGCCACGATCTGGTTCTTGGCGGCGGCCGGAACCTCTCCCTTTGTGATGGCAAGGCTGGCGCCGATAATCGTGTGAGTGGTCATGCGCCAGACCAGTTCGGGGTTCGACACCCGAAACCGGTTCGCGGTCGAGGCCAAGCGCAAGTCGCGGATCGCAAACGGCCCCATCGTGCGGAAAATCGCATCCGCGATCACCTCGGACCGGTGCAGCATCTGCTCCCATCTGGGGTCGGTGGTGGCCGTGTCCAAGACGCGGCGAATACCAAACGCATAGACCTGCGCGGGGTCCTCAAAGGTGTCTGTGACCTTTTCAATCCGCACCGCCAGTTCATGCATCAGGGTTTCCAGCACCGCGACGGCCAGCTCATCCTTGGAGCCAAAGTAGTTATAGACCGTCCCCGCGCCAACATCGGCACGCTCGGCGATTTCTAACATCGTGGCCGCATCCACACCCTTTTCGGCCATCACATCCCGTGCAGAACGGATCAAAGCGGCGCGGTTCCGGCGCTGTCTGCGGGCGACGCGACCTTCGGGTTTGGGCTCGGACATGGGAACTCCTGAGGGGATTCGAACCTGAGTCTTATTCAGTTTCGGGAAGTCATTCAACTTGAGCGGCGGCGCAGCGCCTCAAGCCTGCACCATCTCAAAATCAAGAAAAACCCATGCGGATCAGCCCCATACGCCGCAAAATTCGCGCTTTATAAATGACTGATTTTCAAAGTTGACGAACGTTCATTTTTAGAACAGCCTTAGCGCAACACCGGAAATCCGGGGGGACAGCAGGCCAGCGCAGGAGGCGCGCAGACCTGACGCTAGGGAGGAAAACACCATGACTGCATCGACCAATCCGGTCGGTTTCGATACCGATGTTGCCATCGTTGGCGCGGGCCCTGTGGGCACGCTGCTGGCCATTCTTCTGGGTCAGCGGGGCAAGAAAGTTACCCTGATCGAGCGTTGGTCCAAGCATTACCCGCTGCCCCGCGCGGTGACCTTTGACCACGAGATTGCGCGCATTCTGGCGACCCTCGGGATCAACGCGGAAGCCGATGAGGCGATCAACTACCACGACGAGCTGTACTACTGGCGCAACCGCGACGGGCAGAATCTGCAAATTGTGGATTGGCAAAGCCAGTCGGCGTCCGGTTGGCGGGTGCGCTATTGGTTTAACCAGCCGTATCTTGAACGTCGCTTTCTTGCCATCGCCGCCGAACTGCCCACCGTCACCATTCTGCGCGGCTATGAAGGCAACGCGTTGGAGCAAGACGCGGACGGCGTGACCCTTTCGATCAAGCAAAACCCCGAGGAATTCGGCCCCGATGGTGAGCGCATCACCCTAAGGGCGCGGTTCGTGGCAGGGACCGACGGGGCCAACAGCTTTGTCCGTGAAACGCTGGGGATCGAGAATGAGGATAAGGGTTATTTCTTTGACTGGCTGATCCTCGATATGATCCCGAACTTTGACTATGTGGCCTCACGTCCCGATCAGCCAGCCCAGTGGCAGCTGTGCGATCCCAAGCGCCCGACCACTGTGGTCCCCGGCGGCCCTGGCCCCGTTGCGGGCGGCCCTGATCGCCGCCGGTGGGAGTTCATGGTGCTGCCCACCGAAGACGCCGCAGAGATGCAAAAGCCTGATAATGCGTGGAAATTACTGGAACCGTGGGGCCTGACCCCCGACAACGCCGAACTGGAACGGGCTGCCGTTTACCGCTTTCAGGCCCGTTGGGCCAAGACGTGGAACAAGGGCCGCTGCTTGATCGGCGGCGATGCCGCCCACTTAATGCCCCCCTTCGCGGGCGAGGGGATGTGCGCAGGAGTCCGTGATGCGGTGGCGATGGCGTGGCGTCTGAATGGTATCCTTGAAGGCAAGCTGTCGATGGATGTGCTGGACAGCTACACCTCTGAGCGGATCGAACACGCCAAGCATTACATCAACTTCAGCCAAGAGCTTGGTCAGATCATCTGTATCGCGGATGAAGACGCCGCCGCCGCGCGTGACGCCGCGATGATCAAGGCGCTGGCCGAACGGGACAATGCCCCAGTACCCACCGACATTTGCCGCTTGGGGCAGGGGGTTTGGGATGTTGATAGCGCCCACGCAGGGGAACTCTCGGTGCAGGGGATCGTAGAATCCAGTGGCCACCGCGATCGGTGTGACCAGATCGTCGGCCAAGGCTGGGTGCTGCTGGGGTATGACGCCGATCCGGCGCAGGCGCTAGAGCCTGAGCAACTGGCCCAATTGCAGCATCTAGAAGGGATCACCGTCCAGATCAGCCCCGCTGGTACCTCGGGCGATGTGGTGGATGCCGAGGGCACCTTTGGCGCGTGGCTTGAGCAGATTGATGCGCGCTACGTCCTGATCCGGCCCGATTTCTACGTGGCTTTGACTGCAAATTCGGCACAGGCGCTACGCTCTAAATTCGCCGCCATCATGGACCGTTTGCATGTTACCGCGCCAGTGGCTGCGGAATGATCCCTCCCGCGGGCCGACCCAACCGGCCCGTGTAAGGCAAGCGGCGCAAGATAACATCCGGTTATGTAATCTGCGCCGCTTGCGATCCATTCCCCCAATTTCGGGGGCTAACGTCCAATCCAAGAGGAGTCCCTGACGCATCTTTCCGCGCAGGGAAAACGGGAGCACCTATGGCACGTCCACTGGATTTTACATGCACATTGAACCCCGCACGGATCGTTTTCGGGTCCGGCACGCGGGCAAAGGTGGCCGATGAATTGGCGGCCCTTGGCGTGAACCGCGCTTTGATCTTGTCCACCCCATTCCAGAATGGCGACGCACAGGCTTTGGCCACTGAATTGGGCGACAAGGCCGCTGGCGTTTTCAGCGATGCGGCGATGCACACGCCGGTTGAGGTCACCGAGAAAGCGATGGCCGTATTCAACGAACTGGGGGCGGACGGGGTTGTCGCGCTGGGTGGCGGCTCGACCATCGGGCTTGGCAAGGCGATTGCCTACCGAAACAATTGCCCGCAGCTGGTGATCGCAACCACCTATGCAGGGTCCGAGGTAACGCCCATTCTGGGCCAGACCGAAAACGGGGTGAAAACCACCGTCCGCGCCGCGTCCATTCTGCCCGAAACCGTGATCTATGATCCGGACCTGACACACGGACTTCCTGTAGCAATGTCAGTAACTTCGGGTCTGAACGCTATGGCCCATGCGGTTGAGGGGGTCTACGCGCAGGACCGCAATCCCGTGGCCAGCCTGATCGCGATCGAAGGCGTGCGCGCCTTGCGCGATGCCCTGCCGCAGATCGTGACAGACCCGCGAAACAGCGGCGCCCGCAACGATGCACTTTATGGCGCTTGGCTCTGCGGGACAGTGCTGGGATCGGTCGGCATGGCCCTGCATCACAAGCTTTGCCACACGCTGGGAGGCTCGTTCGATCTGCCCCACGCCGAGACGCACTCGGTCATGTTGCCCCATACCGCAGCGTTCAACGCGGGCGCAGCCGCCGAGGCGATGCAGCCTTTGGCGGACCTGTTCGGCGGCGAGATTGGCACCGGCCTGTGGCAGTTCGCCAAGGACCTTGGCGCGCCGATGGCCCTGAAGGATCTGGGCCTTGCAGAGGCGGATCTGGACCGTGCCGCCGATCTGGCGGTCAAGAACCCTTACTGGAATCCGCGTCCCGTGGAAAGGGACGCCATCCGCGCCCTTCTGGGCCGCGCATGGGAAGGGGCCGCGCCGCAATAGGCCCGCCCAAAACATAACGAAAAGTCATCTTAGGGAGGAGAAAGATGCTTTCACGACGTTCATTCCTGAAAACAGGGGCGGCAGTCACGGCCAGCGCCATCGCGTTGCCCGCCTTCGCCAAAGGCGCCACCATCAAGATCGGCTACGTCAGCCCGCAATCGGGGCCGCTGTCGGCCTTTGCCCAGGCCGACGCCTATGTGATCGAGAATTTCATCAAGGCCGCCGCTGCCGAAGGTATCTCGGTCGAGGTCATCGCCAAGGACAGCCAGTCGAACCCCAACCGCGCCGCCGAAGTCGCCCGCGAACTGATCGTGCGCGATGAGGTGCACATGATCTGTGTCGCCTCGACGCCCGAGACCACCAATCCCGTCTGCACCATCGCAGAGGCCGAAGAGATCCCCGTGATCTCGTCCGTGGCACCGTGGCAGCCGTGGTTCATCGGCCAGCAGGGCAACCCTGCCGATCCGGCCTCGTGGCAGGCGTTCGACTATGTGCATCACTTCTTCTGGGGGCTTGAGGACAACGTCGGCGTGTTCATGAACATGTGGGACAAGTTCGACAGCAACAAATCCGTCGGGGCCCTATGGCCCAATGACGGGGACGGCAATGCTTGGGCGTCCGATGTGGGGATGCCCCCTGTGCTGGCGGCGGCGGGTTACAAGCTGACCGATCCGGGCCGCTATCAGAACCTGACCGACGATTTCAGCGCACAGATCAACGCCTTTAAACAGGCCGAGGCGGATATCATGGTCGGCATCCCGATCCCGCCGGATTTCACCACCTTCTGGACGCAGGCCAAGCAGCAGGGCTTCAACCCCAAGATGGTCTCGGTCGCGAAAGCGCTACTGTTCCCCGAAAGCGTCGCCGCCTTGGGCGAGTTGGGGCACAACATGACGTGTGAGGTCTGGTGGTCGCCGAACCATCCCTACACATCCAGCCTGACGGGCCAAAGCTGCGCCGATCTGGCGGGCGAGTTTGAAGATTATGCCAAGCGCCAGTGGACCATGCCCTTGGGCTTTGTCCATGCTCTATTCGAAGTGGCGCTGGATGCGATCAAACGCGCCGACGACCCCACCGATGGCGATGAAATGGCCGAGCTGATCGGCGCCACCAGCCTTGATACCGCCGTGGGCAAGATTGAGTGGAACCGCGACAACGTTCCGCCCTTTGCCCAGAAAAACATCTCGAAAACCCCGCTGGTGGGCGGCCAGTGGCGGATGCAGGACGATGGCTCCTTCGATCTGGTGATCGTCGAGAACGGCCTTGCCCCCGAAATCCCTCTGACAGGCGAACTCGAAACCCTGTCCTGAGGCACCGCGTCAGCGGGCCTCCATCCCGCTGGCGCACCGATCTAGTGAGGCAACAGATGTCCCTTCTGAAACTCGACAACGTGTCGAAGTCCTTTGGCATGCTCAAGGTCACCGACAGCGTGTCCTTTGAGGTCGCCAAGGGCGAGGCGCTTGGCATCATCGGGCCGAACGGGGCCGGTAAATCGACCCTGTTCAACCTGATCACCGGCAACATCGCCCCCGATGAAGGGGCGGTCTATCTGGATGGCGTGGACATGACGCGCAAACCCGCCATGAGCCGCGTTCAGGCCGGCGTGGGCCGGTCCTTCCAGATCCCGCAGCCCTTTACCCATCTGTCGGTCTTTGAAAACCTGCTGGTCGCGGCGAATTTCGGCGGCGGGCATCATGGCCATGCGGCGGATGATTTCTGCATGGATATTCTAGACCAGACCGGCCTTAGCGGTGTGGCGGATGCCACCTCTGGCAGTCTGTCGCTGTTGCAACGCAAGCGGCTGGAACTGGCCCGCGCCATGGCAACCTCGCCCAAGGTGATCCTGCTGGACGAGATCGCAGGCGGCCTGACCGAAGGCGAATGCGTGTCACTGATCCAGACAATCAAATCCATCCACGCCAGCGGCACCTCGATCATCTGGATTGAGCATGTGCTGCACGCGCTGACCTCTGTCGTGGAGCGGCTGATGGTGCTGAATTTTGGCAAGATGCTGATGATCGGCGATCCGGCCGAGGTGATGGACTCGCCTCAGGTCAAAGAAATCTATCTGGGGATCGAAGTATGACCGGACCCGTTCTATCCATTGAAACCCTGACCGCCTACTATGGCGATTTCCAAGCACTTTTCGGCGTTGATCTGGCCCTGCAACAGGGGCAGACATTGGCGATCATCGGCGCGAACGGGGCGGGGAAATCCACCTTGATGCGGGCGATCACCGGCATCCTTCCCAGTCCGCGCGATGCGATCCGCCTGAACGGCCAGCCCATCGGACATTTGTCTGCGCCAGAGGTGCTAGAGGCCGGAATCTCGATGGTCCCTGAAGGGCGGCGGCTGTTTCCGTCCCTCTCGGTCGAGGAGAACCTGTTGATCGGCGCCCATGTGCGCACGGGCAGCCGTTATTGGACGCTGGACGGCATCTATGACCTTTTCCCCATTCTGGCCGAGCGTCGCCACAATCCCGGGACGGCTCTTTCCGGCGGGCAACAGCAGATGGTGGCCATTGGCCGCGCGCTGATGTCGAACCCCGATGTGCTGCTGTGTGACGAGATTTCACTGGGCCTCGCCCCTGTTGTGATCCGCGATATCTACGCCTCTTTCCCGAAAATCCGCGAAAGCGGGGCCTCGGTGATCGTGGTGGAACAGGACATCGGGCAGGCCCTCAAGATCGCCGACCACGTCTGCTGCATGATGGAGGGCCGCGTGACCCTTTCGGGCGCACCGGACGCGCTATCCCGCGACGCCATCCACGACGCCTATTTCGGAGTAAGCGCATGATCTGGCTGGATACTATTGTGCAAGGCATCCTGCTGGGGGGGCTCTATGCCCTGTTTGCCGCCGGTCTGTCGCTGGTCTTCGGGATCATGCGACTGGTCAATCTGGCCCACGGCGATCTGATCGTGCTGGCAGCGTTCCTGATCCTGACGATTGTCTCGGCCTTGGGGCTGAACCCCTTTGTGGGTGCGATGCTGGCGATGCCGGTGATGTTCGGAGCAGGGTGGCTATTGCAAACCTATGTGCTGAACCGCGTGCTTGGTGACGATATCCTGCCGCCGCTGCTGGTGACCTTTGGCCTGTCGGTCGTGATCCAGAACGGGCTGCTAGAGGGGTTCTCTGCCGACAGCCAAAAGCTATCCGCTGGCCCGATCGAGGCCGCATCGCTACCCCTTGGTCCCGTGACAGTCGGGGTGATGCCGCTGCTGACGCTGATCTCAGCCGTTCTGGTGATCTTCGCCCTGAACCAGCTGTTCTACCGCACCCGACTGGGCCGCGCGTTTCGGGCCACCTCGGATGATGCGGTGACCGCAGGGCTGATGGGCATCCGCCCGCGCAATGTCTTTGCCATCGCCACCGGCATCGCCATGGTCGTGGCCACCATCGCCGCGCTTTACTTGGGGATGCGGGCCAACTTTGACCCCACCATCGGCCCCGCCCGCCTGATCTACGCGTTTGAGGCGGTGATTATCGGCGGCCTTGGGTCCCTATGGGGCACACTTGCGGGCGGGATCGTGATCGGCGTCGCGCAGGCCTTAGGAGCGGCAGTGAACCCCGAATGGCAAATCCTGTCCGGCCATATCGCATTTATCCTAGTGCTGCTGGTGCGTCCGCGCGGCCTTTTCCCCCGCGCCAATGACTAAGGAACACTGATGACACCTTCGATAAAATCCTCGGCCACCAAGATCGTGGCTCTGATCGCCCTGATCGGGCTGGCGCTTGTGCCGGTGATCGGCAGCCGTGCGATGGTGCAGGACCTGTTCATGGTGCTGACCATGCTGGTGCTGGCCCTGAACTGGAACATGCTGGCAGGCTTTGCGGGCCTTGTCTCGGTCGGCCAACAGGCATTTGTGGGCATCGGCGCCTACGGCATGTTCGCTGCCGTGATCCTCTGGGGGCTGGACCCGCTGATCGGGATCGTGGTGGGCGGCATTGTGGCAATGGCCCTGTCGATCCCTGTGGCCTTCTTCGCCTTTCGCCTGAACGGCGCCTATTTCGCCATCGGAACGTGGGTCGCGTCCGAAACCGTGCGCCTGCTGGTCGCCCAGTGGAAAGCCCTTGGCGGCGGCACCGGCACATCCTTGCCCAAAGGCACCACCAAAGACATGTTCGGCGTCGATGTGATCAAAGACCTGATCGGTGGCTCGTCCAGCGCGGCGGCGGATGCGCTAACCTACTGGCTGGCGCTGGCATTAGCGGCGGCAACCTTGCTGGCGGGCTACATGTTCCTGCGCTCGCGCATGGGGCTTGGCTTGCAAGCGATCCGCGACAATGCCGAGGCCGCGAAATCTGTAGGCGTAGACCCCACCCGCCTGAAGGCACTGGTCTTTGTCCTCTGCGCCTTTGGCACCGGCATTTGCGGGGCGCTGCTGTTCATCCAGATCACGCGGGTGACGCCCGATGCGGCCTTCTCGGTGGTGGATTGGACGGCCTTTGTGATCTTTATCACGGTGATCGGCGGGATCGGCACGCTGCCCGGTCCCATCGTCGGCGTGATCGTCTTTTACGCGCTGCAACGGACGCTGGCCGATTACGGCACCGTCTACCTGATTGTTCTGGGACTGATCGGCATCAGCGTGATGCTGTTCGCCCGCAAGGGGCTGTGGGGCATGTTCAGCGCCCGCACAGGGATTGATCTGCTGTCCTTGCGCCATCCCGCGCCCCGCCGCCCCTGACCCTATTCTATCCGACTGAATTGAAAGGATATCCAATGACCAAATACTTCTCTGAAGAGGGCTCGGTTCAGACCGTGAATGCCCGCATGGGGGCCGAGATCAACCCCCGTCTGGCCACCGTCATGGCCGCGCTGGTCAAGCACTTGCACGCCTTCGCCAAAGAGACCGAACTGACGCAGGAAGAATGGGAATTCGGGATCGAGTTCCTGACCAAGACCGGCCAGATTTGCAGCGGCGAGCGTCAGGAATTTATCCTGCTGTCGGACGTGTTGGGGTTCTCGATGCTGGTGGATGCGATCAACAACCGCCGTCCCGCTGGCGCAACCGAGAACACGGTCTTCGGCCCCTTCCACGTGGCAGACGCACCGATCCGGCAAATGGGAGACTGCATCTCATTGGATGGAAAAGGCGAGAGCTGCCGCTTTGTGGGACGCGTCATCGACGTTCATGGCGAACCGATCGAGGGCGCTTGCGTTGACGTCTGGTCCGACAATTCGGACGGCTTCTATGACGTGCAACAGCCCGACGTGCAGCCCAAGTGGAACAACCGTGGCCGCTTCATGACCAAAGCCGATGGCGCCTACGAGTTCGTCGGGATCAAACCGGTCTCTTACCCGATCCCCGACGATGGCCCTGTGGGCAAGATGCTGGGATCGCTTGGGCGCCACCCCTACCGGCCCGCGCATATGCATTTCATGGTCACCGCACCGGGCTTCAAAACCATCGTGACCCACACCTTCGTGGGCGATGATCCCTATCTCACCGACGATACCGTGTTCGGTGTCAAGGAAACGCTGGTCGCCCCGTTCGAACACATCAAGGGCGACACCGAATGGCGCTCTCCCTTCGATTTCGTCATGGTAGCAGAGGAATAAGAGGATGCCGCTGCTTTCAATCACCGTCGATCACAACGTCTGGTCCACGCAAAAAGACGAGATCACCGAGGCACTGCCCGCCATCCGCCAGATGCTGTGCGAGAAACTGGCCGTGGGGCAAGAGTTCGCCTCGCTCACCATCACACCCGTGTTCGGCCTGCCAGACCAGATCAAGGTGAACGGCGATCTGCGGGTTCTGGGAAAAGAAAGCCGCGGGCCAGAGGTCTTGCAAGATGTGGCCGAGACCCTGCAAACCGTACTGACAAAGGCCGCAGGTACCCGTGCCAGCGTGCGTATCACCACAATGAACCCCGCCACCTACATGGAAAAACGTTAAGACTGTGCGGGGCTGGGGTAGCGCAGACTGCCCTTGCCCCAGCGCCGATTATGCCAGCGCTGCTTCGATATAGGCGAAGGAAGCCTGCATCTTAGCCGGCCCATCAGCCCCGAAGTTATGGGGTGCGGTGCATTCAAAAGATACGCCGCCCCGATAGCCGCCATCAAGCAGCGCGGCGATCTGCGTGATATTCCCGCAACGATCATCCGCATTTACCCAAATCCGATGGGCGTCTTGTTGATGGTCCAGCGTCACATCGGGATCAGAAATGCCCGAGATATGCAGCATTCCGGTCAGTTCGGGGAACAGTTCAGTCTCGCCCGAAATGCAATGCTGAAAGGTGTCATGGACCATTCGGAACAGATCCGGATCGACCATATCAATTGCCTGCACCAAAGGCGCCTTGCAGCGAATGGATGAACTCACAAAGCCAATCGGCTCGATCAGCGGCACGACCGATCGCCCCTTGAAAATTGGCACCAACTCACGCAGCACATCGACCAAGGGCGTGACCTGACGATCATCCACGCAAGGGATCAGACTGATCGTCTCAGCCCCGCTGGCCTCAGCCGTTTCAAGCAATGCAGCAATCTGTGCCGCCCGCTCATCGTCCCAGACGTTGAACCCGTAAACTTCAGACAATCCATACAGCCGCAATCCATAGCGCTGCGCCATCGCTGCTGCCTCTGCTGGCGCGATCCCATCAAAGAACGGCCGCCCCAGATCATTGCGCGGCTCAACACCGATACATCCCGCTTCTTTCGCGACCTGCAAGAATGCCTCAAACGACAGTTCCGCGCAGGTCTTCTGGTTCAGCGCCCGTTGGATCAAAACATTTGCTCCACCTCTGGCGCGGGGACAAAGCGCCATTTTCGCAGGGGGCCGGCCATGACGTTGAGGTAGTACATCTCAAACCCGTAGGGCGCACCGCAGGGGTGGTGGCCGCGGGGAACACAGACCACATCGCCATCCTTGACGGCCATAGTCTCATCCAGCTGACCATCGTCGGTGTAGACCCGCTGGATGCCAAAGCCATCGGCGGGGTTGAGCCGGTGGTAGTATGTCTCTTCCAGATAAGTGATCCGGGGGAAGTCATCCTCATCATGGCGATGGCTGGGGAAGGACGACCAGTGACCGGCTGGCGTAAACACCTCGGTCACCAAGAGGCTGTCACAGTAATCCTCGTTCTCCATCGCGATGTTATTGATGTAGCGGGTGTTCACCCCTTCACCGCGCTGGGTCAGAGTGATGCCGTCCGGCCCGATCCGCCGCGCCGCGTGGCCGCCTATGCCGGGGGCGGAACACACCGCAATGGTGCAATCGGTGGTGGCCTCAGCAGTCCAATCCTGACCGTTCGGCATATAGAGGCAATGGGGCGGGGTCTTTTCAAAGACGCTCATCCGCTCGCCCAACACACCCCAGTCCTGACCGGCGGCGTTGAAGCTGGCTTTGCCCTCGACCATCACCAGAATGACCTCACGATCACCTGTCGCCTCGGCCACAGTCTCGCCCGCCCGAAGACGGTAAAGCGAGAACCCCACGTAGCGCCACCCCGCAGATTCCGGAGTGATCTGATGCACTTTGCCATGGGTGCCAAAGGGTTTCTTCAATAGGTCAGCCATCTCAAATCCTCTCGCCCCCCATTTCATCTTGGGGGTCAATACCTCGGGGTGGGGGGGCGGGGCCCCCCCCGCCCGCTGTGGTTTTTTAGTGGAGGGCGGGGTGGCGGGGGGGTGGGGTGTTGTTCTAGTCAGAT
>JAYZYX010000022.1:0-7315 GCA_036139795.1 Pseudomonadota bacterium
GCAAGCGGACTTTGAAGCGCAGTATGACAGCCTTCCGGACTATTCGCTTGCCGAGGTTGCGGCCGATATCAACACCCAGATCGCATGGACCATCGGCGAGGTCAGCTTTGCATTTCCGCTGACGGAAGCGGCCGATTACGTAGATACCGTTCGCAGCGGGACACTGGTCCCCTTCACAGAGGCGCAGATTGCGGCGGCCCGTGAGGCGATGGCGCTGATTGCGGATGTGATCGATCTGGACATCGTAGATGCGGGCAAGTCGGTGGATGCGGATATTCGCCTGTATAACTCGACGCTTTACGGCACCACGGGCAGCTTGCCCGCGGGCACGGGCCTGAACGGTGATCTGTGGGTTTATGGCTTTAACGAACTGGCCGACCCCTATGACATGAGCTACGGCGGCTATTACTTTGCGGCCTTGCTGCGTGATCTGGGGCGTGTATTCGGTCTGACCGAGACGACATCCGGCACGGGTGGTCTGACCTACGAAGAGATCGCGGGTTACATTCAGGACAACCAAGCCTACACCATCATGAGCGGCAACTCTGCCGCTGATGCGGGCTTGGTCTGGGCAACCGAGTATCCTGCAACGCCGATGGTCGCGGATATTCTGGCGCTTCAGTCGCTTTACGGCGCGAATATGGAAACGCGGACGGGCGACACGGTTTACGGCTTTAACGCGACTGCGGATCGCGCTGTGTTCGACTTCGACCAACTGCGCGCCGAGGGTAAGGCGATGGCCGCCGTCACTATCTGGGATGCAGGCGGCATTGATACGTTGGATATGTCGGGCTTTGCCGATGACGCTGCGATCTCGCTGGTAGACGGCACGCTGTCCAGTGTGGGCGGCAATGACCTGAACCTTGGCATCGCAGTCGGTGCGGTGATCGAAAACGCCATCGGCGGCAGCGGCGATGACATGATTTCCGGCAATGATGCCAACAACGTCCTGATCGGCGGTATCGGCGCGGATTTCCTTGAAGGCGGTGCGGGCGATGATCTGCTGATCGGTGATTTCGCCGAAGCTGCCGCGGCTACGGATTACACCCACGGCATCGCGACGATGTCGCGTGGCAATCTGGTCAGCTACAACATTGATGCAAGCTCGGCCACGGATCTGTCGGTCGAGATGCTGGTGTCCTTCGATGAGGTCTCGATTACTCAAAGCCTTTCCGGTCTGCCGGGGGGCTGGTCGCTGTCGTTCTCGGCAACGGACAACGGCATCTGGTACAGCAATGGTTCGGCGTGGTTCTACCAGAACACTTCGTCGATCAAGGCGACCGACGGTGATCTGCATCGTCTGTCGGTGACATTGGACAGCGCTGCCAGCGTGGTGCAGGTCTATATCGACGGCATCCTTTGCGCCAACTTCGAAGGCGACGTGATCCCGGCGGCATTTACCGATCGCGAAGGCGTCCGCTTTAACCATCAGGGCCAACTGGCCGACGTGCGCTTTTTCAATCGGGTGCTGACGGCAGAAGAAATCCAAGAGAATGCCTTTGCCGACATCGGATCGAACGCTGAAGGCCTGATTTCAAGGCTGGCGGTGAATGCTGAGAACGGTGTTTTGAGAGACACCGTGTCGAAAGACGTTGCAAACGTCAGCGGCGATCTGACCTTCGAAACTGTCGCCTTGTTGACGCTGGATGACACGCTGAAGGGCGGCGATGGAGCCGATACCCTGATGGGCGGCGAAGGCGAAGACGAGCTTTACGGCAACGATGGCGATGATGTTCTGATCGGCGGCGCTGGCGCGGATACTCTGCAAGGCGGCTATGGCGATGACATGGTCGATTACCGGACCTCGTCTGAAGCCGTCACGATCAATGTCGAGGACGGCACCGGTGCGGGCGGCGACGCCGAAGGGGACAGCCTGTTCTCGATCGAGGTCGTTTTGGGCTCGGGCTATGACGATCTGCTGATCGGCAGTGCTTCGGATGATGTTCTGCGCGGTGCGAACGGCAACGATACTGTGCGCGGCGGCGCGGGTAGCGACGTGTTGCGCGGCGGGAATGGCGATGACGTGCTGCGGGCCAATCTGGATGATGACCGTCTGGTTGGCGGCGCAGGTGCCGATATCCTTGATGGCGGGCAAGGTAGTGACACCGTCCTCTACAACAACTCGGACGAGGCGGTGATCATCGATCTGGGTGCTGGGATAGGTCAGGGCGGTCAGGCTGAAGGAGACCGGCTGATCAACATCGAACGGGTGCTGGGTTCGGAAGGAAACGACATTCTGATTGGCGATGACGCCGATAACGTGCTGGCAGGTAACGTCGGCCGTGACACCGTGATGGGCGCGGGCGGCAATGATACGCTGTTCGGCGGGGCTGGTGCTGATACCTTTGTGTTCCAGGCCGATGGCTCGACCGATACGGTACAGGATTTCGGCCGCGGCGAAGACGTTCTGGATCTGTCGGCAACCGATGCGGGCTTTACTTTGCTGACCTTCACGACCATCGAGGAAGGTACGCTGGTCTCATACGAGGGGCTGGAAATCATCCTGCGCGGCGTTGCGGTTGAGGAACTGGATGCCCAGAGCTTTATCTTTGCCGAGGTGGACGGCCTGCTCTGATCTCTTACGGCGCGAAAGAAAAACCCCGTGTCTGCGAGGGCAGGCACGGGGTTTTATCGTATATGGGCTTTCTGCTTCAGGACTTAGCCGAACATCCGCCCACGGGCTTTGATCAGGCTATAGGCCACCATCGCCAGATAAAGCAGGTCGATGGCGACGAACAGTTGCCACGGACGGGTGAACGTCATCCCGATCGAGATCACAATGGCGAACATCATCACCACCACCAGCTTGCGCGGCACCTTCAGGCCCTTGGGCGACAGGGTGCGCAACTCTGAGATCATCAGCAGCGCAACAAAAGCCATCCAGAGCCCGACCAGCATGGGCCAGTGGGTCAGGTCCTCCATATCCGCGAGCGTCAGGAAGACCGGTAAGAGACCCAGCATCGCGCCAGCAGGGGCAGGGACGCCCACGAAGTGGGGCGTGGTCTTTTGCTCTTCGTCCATCTCGGAGGTGACGTTGAAGCGGGCCAGTCGCAAGCAGCAGGCGGCGGCAAAGATCAGGGCAAAAATCCAGCCAATGCTGCCCGCGCCCATCAGATGCATCTGGTAGACCAGAATGGCAGGCGCAACGCCAAAGCACAGAAAGTCCGACAGGCTGTCCAGCTGCGCGCCGATCTTGGACATTGCTTGCAGGCGGCGGGCCAAAAGCCCGTCCAGCCCGTCCATCACCGCCGACAGCAGGATCAGGAAAACAGCGGTCTGAAAGCGCCCCTCCATCGCAAAGCGGATAGAGGTCAAACCGAAACACATCCCCGACAGGGTGACCATGTTCGGCACCAACTGTACCAACGGGACCCGTTCCAGTTTGTCAGGGTTGCGAGAGATGAAGCGCCGCATCACCGGATGTCCTTAGCCGTTACGCGAAGGGTTGAGGTCCGCAATCACGGTCTCGCCCGCGATCATGGTCTGACCGATCTTGACGGTCGGCTCTGCGCCTTCGGGCAGATAGATGTCCAGACGCGAGCCAAAGCGGATCAGGCCAAAGCGTTCACCGCGTTGCAACTGCTCGCCTTCTTTCGACCAGCACAGAATGCGGCGGGCGACCAGACCGGCGATCTGGACAACGCCATACTGGCGGCCATCTTCCAGTTGCACGGCCAGACCGTTGCGCTCGTTGTCCTCGGACGCTTTGTCCAGCGAGGCGTTCAGGAACTTGCCGGGGCGGTAGGCGACTTTGGTGATCGTACCAGCAGTGGGCAGGCGGTTTACGTGGCAGTTGAAGACCGACATGAAGACCGACACACGGGTCATCGGCTGATCACCAAGACCCAGCTCTGCGGGGGGCACGGCCGGTTCCAGCAGCGAGACCAGACCATCGGCGGGCGAAATCATGACATCTGCCTGATCGGGGGTCACACGCTCGGGGTCGCGGAAAAAGTAGTAGACCCAGATGGTCAGACCGACGCCGATCCAGCCCAGATATTCGCAGATGAGAAACAGCACTACGGTAATGCCTGCTGCGATGGCGACAAACTTGCGCCCTTCCGGGTGCATGGGTTTGACAAATGTCGAAAGCATCGAGACGGACATGGATTGGCCCCTTAGGTGTTATTTTCGGCGTATCTAGACGAAGCGGACGCGGTTTGAAAGTTCGCCGTTACGCGATGTTGGTCACTTGTGACCGCTGAGGCAAGCCATAGGCGCGTAAGTTCTGTTGTGAAACAGGAAATCCACCCGCAGGACCACGGATGCAAAAATGCAAAAAACCACGCTCAAGGGCGTGGTTTTCCGTAAGTCAGGGTAATTTTGTGCTTAGAAGCGGATGCCTTCGTTCTGCATGGCGCGGGCTGCGCGCAGCTCGCCGTAGGCGATCAGAAAGGTGCCGATGGACTTCAGAACGCTGCGCAGCTTTGCGCCAGCATGAATGCTGTAGGGGGCGGCGAAGGTGGTTGCGGTGGCCATGGCGGGTCTTTCTCTTTTGACGTGAGTCTTAAACTGTTGTCCTCAGGGGTACTGCGCCAAGGCAGGGGCGACCACAGACGGTTTCGCAATGCCGCTATGCAGCATGGGAAATCTGTGGCGGACTCTTTGCTTTTTGAACGGTAGCGCGGGATTCGTTTCCTTGCTGCCTGTGCGGCCCGCGAATGCCTGATTTTTGCGCAACGAGTGGCGGGCAACGCAACGTCATGCAAAGGATGAAATCTGTCATCGTTTCGCTGTTCTGTGCGGATCTGGCCGAACACATACGTTCGGGCGGGAGGTTTTGGGCAAAATAAGTCTATGATTTTGCTTTAATTGAGGGGCCATCTACGTCGCTTCAATAGGCGGTAAATGACCTTCGAAGCGCTTTGAAGCCTTTTTGGCGGCTTAAAGATATCCCGCAGATGTTTGTCTTGTGACTGGGTCTTGTTTCTAACGGGCGGGTGAAAATCTTAAGGGCACTATTTTTAATATCTTCCGAGGGGTTTGAATGCTTTTGCCATCTGTTGTTCGTAAGGACTGAGAAGGGGAGTTTTCAGATGATTAACAAACTACTTAACTCTGACGACGAATGGCAATTCTTCTGCGATCGCATGATCGGTAACCTGAGAGGCGTACGTGGCAAAGAGCAGAGGCTGCGCCTGCTTCTTGCCTTGAACCAGTTGTCATCGGAAGAGCGTGCATGCTTTGGCCTAGGAGGCGCAAATTCGCAAACAGCGTCCAGCTATGGGACGCCGCCTGCGAAAACCCGCGTGCATAGGCACGCCTCTTAGGCGCGGATTGTGGCCTTAGATCAGGCCACTTGATTTCAGGAATTCCTGCATATTACCTGACTGCCGAGCGGTCAGGGGCCATGCTGACGGGGCGCGTGTTGGCCCGCAATCTACGCCGATTGCCTGAAGGGCGGCTTTCACCCCAGTCACATTGGTGCCGTTGTGTTCTTCGGCGCGGATGGCCTCGAACGGGGCCATTTCCGCAATAAGGCGATTGGCGCCGGTGTAATCCCCAGACTCTAGTGCTTTGTGAATCGCGACCGAACGCTCGGGCCAGACGTTGATCAGGCCAGAGGTAAAGCCCCGTGCGCCGACCGCGTAGAAACTGGGGGCCCAAACTTCGGCAAGGCCACCGACCCAGACGATGTCAGGGTCGCATGCAGCTTTTGCAGCGGCCAGTTTCATGGGATTGGGGGTGGCCCACTTGACCCCGCGTACATTCGGTACGGCGCAGAGATCGGCGATTGCTGCGGTTCCGATGGTGTCATTGCGCAGATAAAGCATCATCGGCAGACCGCCGGAGGCATCGTTGATCGCATTCAGATAGTCGACAACTCCGCGCGGCGCGACGAAGGGGTCCGGCGGCTGGTGGATCATCAGCGCAGTTGCGCCAGCCTTGGCCGAGGCTTTGGCCAGTTGTTGGGCATCACGAATGCCCCGGCCTACGCCCGCCAGCACCGGAGCGCGACCATCGACCAGCGCGATGACTTCGCGGACCATTGTGCAGGCCTCATCTGTGGTAAGCGCGTAGAACTCGCCCGTGTTGCCGTTCACGACAGGCATGTGCAGCCCTGCGGCCAGTGCGCGGTCAAGGATCGGTTCGAGGCGGCTCGGGGCAATTGTATCGTTCTGGTCAAAAGGCGTGACGAGAATGCCGGAAATGCCCGTAAGGGCTTGGCTGAGAGTCAGGGGCATGAGGTCCTCCGCGGCGGTGTGGGTCCTTGGAAGATTTAGCCTGTCAGGTGAATGTTTTGAAGCCATCATACAAATTTCGGGGCGTATTGGGGCTCTGCCCCCGGCCTGCGGCCTCCCCCGAGGTATTTACGCCAAGAAGAAAGCGCTTAGCGCAGTAGGCTGAGGAAGCTGGATTGGGCTTTGATGCCTTGCTGGAGCATGGCTTGGGCGGCGTCCGAGAGGATGCGGCTTTGAGCAAATGAGGCGACCTCTTTCGCCATATCGGCATCTATAATGTAGGAGTGGCTGCTTTGCAGGTTGCCATGCAGGCGCCCGAGCCCGCGCGAGAGGCTGTCAAGTGTGTTCTGGGTTGCGCCGAGGCGTCCCTGACCTTCGATCACGCGGCTGAGGCTATGGTCGATGAGGGAGAGCGCTTTTTCCGCGCCGCGATTGGTGGTGAGGTCCATCTCGGAGAAGCTCTCGAAACGGGCGCGTTGGGCGTTGGTTTCTAGAAAGGCGGTGCCAGGGGTTACGGTGCCGGTTTGCAGCAGGTTGATATCGCGGTGGCTTTCAAAGACCACTTGGCCGGTGATGGTGGCGGCACGGGTTTCGGCCAAAGCGATGGAGGTGCTGGCGTTCGTGACGTTGAAATTGCCCGATGAGTTGGTGACTTTGACCGTGCCTGTGAAGGCGTTGGTGAGCTGCAGTGTGGCGTTCGAGCCGCCAAAAACAGCCTGTACGCCGCTGGCGTCCGAGGCGGCGTTGATGCTGTCGCGCAGTTGGGTGAGATCGCTGGAGTCTGCGATCGCGCTGCGCACTTGGACGCCGTTGATCAGCATGTCGACAGTGGTGCCGGTGGTGAAGCCTGATAGGTTCACCTGATCGGACGTAGTGCTGGAACTGGCCGTTTGTAGCACAGTGAAGTGGACGCCGTTGATGCCACCTGCGCCATCGTAGCCGTTCTCGATCGCTTGCAGGCCGATGCGGGCGCCGTTGGTGGATGCGAAGTTGGAAATCTGGATGTTGTCGCCGTCTGTGTCCAGCAGGTTCACGGTGCTTCTGTCCTCGCCCAGTTTGGCAATGACGCCTGTACTGGCGGAGTGCTTGTTGATCCATTCTGCGATGCCGGTGAGGTTGCTGGTGTCCCCGAT
>JAYZYX010000023.1:0-10848 GCA_036139795.1 Pseudomonadota bacterium
ACTTTTCACCGACATTGCTGAAGGACCGGAAGGTGGCGTTGCCTCTTGGGTAGAAACCGAAGACGGCATACGCGTCAGGATCGGCTGCTGGGATGACCCCACGGCCAAGGGAACCGTTCTGCTATTCCCCGGACGCACCGAATATATCGAAAAATATGGCCGGACCGCCAAGGACTTTGCCGCCCTGGGCCTCAGTACCGTGGCCATCGATTGGCGCGGTCAGGGACTGGCAGACCGGTTACTGCGCGACCGTCTAATCGGCCACGTAGATCATTTCACCGACTATCAGCGCGATGCGCGAGCCATGCTGCGCTACGCCGAGGCCCGCCGCCTTCCCAAACCGTGGTTCATTCTGGGCCACTCGATGGGAGGGTGTATCGCCCTGCGTACGGTGATCGAAGGTGCCCCAATTAGCGGCGTAATGTTCACTGCGCCCATGTGGGGCATCCAGATGACGCCGCTGCTACGTCCTGTTGCGTGGACCGTGTCTTGGGCGGCCAAGATGGTCTCGCTCGGGCATCTGATCGCCCCCAGCACCAGCCGCAAACCCTATCCCGAGATCGCGCCGTTTCTGGGCAACCTTTTGACCACGGATGCGGAAACCTACGACTACATGAAGAACCAGACCCGCGTTGTGCCCGATCTGGCCCTTGGCGGCCCCAGCCTGCATTGGCTAAATCAGGCCCTGCGGGAAACCAATGCGTTGGCGTCTATGCCATCGCCCAAGCTGCCGTGTCTGACCTTCCTTGGCACTCTTGAGTCAATCGTGGATTCTGATGCCGTCCATCGCAGGATGGGACATTGGGATGACGGACAGTTGGTGATGCAAGAAGGCGGACAGCACGAAGTTCTGATGGAGACACCGGAAATCCGCGCCGACGTGATGCGGTTGATCGGCGAGTTTACCTCTGAACTCATCCCCGCCTGATCTAGCCCGCTGCACAAATCCCCTGTGATCCACCCTATGCAGGGCGACCCTCTGCGCTATCTTGCTCTGCATGAGCAGATCTTCGGTCCTGACCTTTACCGACAAGGGCATCTACTGCCCCGCAGGTGATTTCTACCTTGATCCATGGCGCCCCGTGGATCGGGCTGTGATCAGCCACGCCCATTCGGACCACGCCCGCTACGGCCACCGGCACTATCTGGCGACACCGCAATCGGCCCCAGTCATGCGCCATCGTCTTGGAAACATCGCGCTAGACACCCTGCCCTACGGCGAGGCCCGACAGATAGGCGATGCCACGGTCAGCCTGCATCCTGCGGGCCATGTGCCCGGCTCGGCCCAGATCAGGGTTGAGGTAGATGGTGAGGTCTGGGTTTTCTCTGGCGACTACAAACCCGAACCGGACGGCTTCTGCGAGGCGTTCGAGCCCCAGCGCTGCCACGCCTTCATCTCGGAATGCACCTTCGGTCTGCCGGTCTTCAACTGGCAGCCGCAGCAGATGGTCATGGATGAGATCAACACATGGTGGGCGGCCAACCGCGCTGAGGGGCGCTTCAGCCTGCTGGCGGCCTATTCCTTTGGCAAAGCACAGCGCCTGTTGGCCCAAGTGGACCCGTCGATCGGCCCCATCCTGACCCACGGCGCGGTTGAGGCAACCAACGCCGTCCTGCGCCAGATCGGGTATCACCTACCCGACACGGTCCAAGTCACCGCCGATCTGGACCCAAGCGCGTACAAGGGCGCGCTGGTGATTGCGCCGCCCTCGGCCATCGGGGCGGCATGGGCGAAACGGTTCAAGCCCGCGCAAACGGCGATGGCCAGCGGCTGGATGCGCCTGCGCGGCATCCGGCGACGCAGGGCAATGGATCGCGGCTTTGCCCTTTCGGACCACGCGGATTGGCAGGGCCTGAACGATTCCATCCGCGCCACAGGGGCCGAGCGGATTTTTGTCACCCACGGCTATACCGAAGTCTTCAGCCGCTGGCTGACCGAACAAGGCTATGATGCCTCCATCGTCTCGACCGAATATTCGGATGACAGTCTGGAGCAGGCAGAGGTTGCGGAATAGCCAACATGCAGCAGTTCACCGACCTTTTCCGCCAGATCGACAGCACCACCTCAACCAACGCAAAAGTTGCCGCTTTGGCCGCCTTCTTCCGCACGGCCTCGGACGAAGACAAGCTATGGTGCATCGCGCTGTTTTCCGGCAGGCGCCCCAAGCGGGCAGTCACCAGCACCCGCCTTCGCGAATGGGCTGCCGAGGCCGCAGGCGTACCCCTGTGGCTGCTGGAAGAGGCCTACCCCGTGGTTGGCGATCTGTCCGAGACAATCGCGCTGATCCTGCCCCCAAGCGACCGTCAAGATGCGCAGCCCCTGAGCGCATGGATGACATTTGTGCTGATGCTGGCCGACATGCCCGAAGAGGAACGCAAAGCGCAAATCCTGTCTGCATGGGGCGATCTGGATGACACCCAGCGTTTTGTCTTCAACAAACTGCTGACGGGGGGCTTTCGCGTCGGTGTCAGCCAACGCCTGATGACCCGCGCCCTAGCCCAAGCCACCGATCAGGACGAGGCCGCCATTGCCCACCGCCTGATGGGCCAATGGACGCCGCAGACAACCACCTTTTCTGACTTGATCTTGTCACCGTCCGCGCAGGATGACCTGTCGCGCCCCTATCCGTTCCAACTGGCCCACGGGATTGAGGGCGATGTGGCCGACATCGGCCCACCGACGGACTGGTCCGCCGAATGGAAATGGGACGGCATCCGCGGCCAAATGATCCTGCGCGGCGGCGAGATGCACATCTGGTCCCGCGGCGAAGAGTTGATGACAGACCGCTTTCCCGAACTGCGCAAGGCGCTGGACTTTCTTCCCCAAGGCATTGTGATGGATGGGGAAATTCTGGCCTACAAGGACGGCACACCCCTGCCCTTCAACGATCTGCAAAAGCGGATCGGTCGCAAAACCGTTCCCGCCAGTCTACTGAAATCCGCCCCTGTGGTGATGCAGGCCTATGACCTGCTAGAACATGACGGCCAAGACATCCGCCAACGTCCCTTCACAGAACGGCGCGCCCTGCTGGATGGGATGATCCAAGACTTACCGCCCGATGCCCCCGTGATCCTCTCGCCCCAAGTGACATTCACCGACTGGGCCGAACTGGCCACGATGCGCGAAACCTCGCGTGATCGAATGGCCGAAGGTTTGATGCTAAAGCGCAAAGACGGCCCCTATCTGGCAGGCCGCAAGCGCGGCGAATGGTGGAAATGGAAGATCGACCCGCTGACCATCGATGCCGTGATGATCTACGCCCAATCAGGCCATGGACGCCGCGCCAACCTCTTTACCGATTTCACCTTCGCCGTCTGGAACGGGAATGAATTGGTCCCCTTCACCAAAGCCTACAGCGGCCTGACGGACGCCGAGTTCAACAAGATCACCCGCTGGGTCCGCGCCAACACGCAGGAACGCTTTGGCCCTGTCCGTCGCGTGACCCCAGAACTGGTCTTCGAAATCGCGTTCGAGGGCATCGCGGAGAGCAAGCGGCACAAGTCCGGCGTCGCCCTGCGTTTTCCCCGAATGCTGCGCTGGCGCCACGACAAACCGGCGCAAGAGGCCAATACCTTAACCGATCTGAAGGCCCTTATGGGGTAATCCGCACGCCAGCCCTTGCACATCGCGCCCCCGCACCCTTACCTGTCACCCAAGACAGAAGAAAAAGGACTTCTCATGGCTTATTCGACCCTGCGCACCCATGACGCAAACGCCAGCCGCGGCACTGACGGTCTCGGGGATCTGCCCGAGTGGGACCTGACCGATCTTTATACCTCGCAAGAGGCGCCCGAACTGGCCCGCGATCTGGACTGGCTGGAAGAGGCCTGCAGCAGCTTTGCCGCCGACTATGAAGGCAAACTGGACTCGCTGGATGCCGCTGCCATGCTGGACTGCGTGCTGCGCCATGAACGGATCGATATGGTCTCGGGGCGCGTGATGTCCTTCGCCGGTCTGCGCTATTACCAGAACACGATGGATGCGGATCGCGCCAAGTTCATGTCGGACATGCAGGACCGCCTGACGCGCTATTCGACGCCGCTGGTGTTCTTCTCGCTGGAACTGAACCGTCTGCCCGATGACCGCCTTGAAACGCTCTATGCCGCGAATGATGATCTGGCCCGCTACAAACCGGTTTTCGACCGCGTGCGTGCGATGAAACCTTACCAGCTGTCCGACGAGATGGAGAAATTCCTCCACGACATGGGCGTTGTGGGCGACGCATGGGAACGTCTTTTCGACGAAACCATCGCCGGTCTAACCTTTAATGTGGACGGCGAAGACCTGAGCATCGAAGAGACCCTGAACCTCTTGACCGAACAGGACCGCAGCCAGCGCGAAGCCGCCGCCCGCGCCTTGGGCGAGACCTTCAGCAAGAACATCAAAACCTTCGCCCGCGTTCACAACACGCAAGCCAAGGAAAAAGAGGTCATGGACCGTTGGCGCGGCATGCCCACCCCGCAGACCGGCCGCCACCTGTCGAACCACGTCGAGCCCGAGGTGGTCGAAGCGCTGCGCAACGCTGTGGTCGCCGCCTACCCGCGCCTGTCCCACCGCTATTACGCCCTTAAGGCCAAATGGCTGGGGCTGGACACTATGGAGGTCTGGGACCGCAACGCGCCCCTGCCGATGGAGACCCAGCGCAAGATCAACTGGCCCGAGGCCGAAAAGATCGTCATGGACGCCTATGGCAGCTTTGATCCGCGTATGGCAGAACTGGCCGAACCCTTCTTCAGCAAGGGCTGGATCGATGCAGGCGTGAAGCCCGGCAAAGCCCCCGGTGCCTTCGCGCACCCCACCGTTACCGACGCGCACCCCTATGTGCTGCTGAACTATCTGGGCAAACCCCGTGACGTGATGACCTTGGCCCACGAACTGGGCCACGGCGTTCACCAGCGTCTGGCCGCAGGACAAGGCGAAATGCTGTCCTCGACCCCGCTGACCTTGGCCGAAACCGCATCCGTCTTTGGCGAGATGCTGACCTTCCGCAAAATGCTGGAAGGCGCGAAGGACAAGAACGAACGCAAAGTCATGCTGGCCGGCAAGGTCGAGGACATGATCAACACGGTCGTCCGCCAGATCGCCTTCTACGACTTCGAATGCAAACTGCACGACGCCCGACGCAACGGTGAGCTAACCCCCGACGACATCAACGCCCTGTGGATGAGCGTTCAGGCCGAGAGCCTTGGCCCTGTCTTCGACTTCATGCCGGGATATGAGACCTTTTGGGCCTACATCCCGCACTTTGTCCACACGCCCTTCTACGTCTACGCTTACGCCTTCGGCGACGGTCTGGTGAACGCCCTCTACGCTGCCTACCAAGAGCAGCCCGAAGGCTTTCAGGACAAATACTTCGAGATGCTGAAAGCAGGCGGCTCGAAGCACCACAAAGAGCTGCTCGCCCCCTTCGGCCTTGATGCCAGCGATCCGGCGTTCTGGGACAAGGGCCTGTCGATGATCGAAGGCTTCATCGACGAGCTGGAAGCGATGGAATAACGGGCGCCACACGGCGCCAATCCACAAAAACAGCAGGCCGCCCATCGGGCGGCCTTCCTTTTGGTAACGATGCGGGGCGGTTTATTTCGCCGCGGCGTAGACCATGTCGATCATGGCTTGCGTGCCCTTCGCAAACTCTAGCGAGCCAGGATAGTCCACCCGATCCCCGCACACCAAAGCCGAGAAATTCTCGACCTGCAGTTTGTACTGCTGGACGCCTGCGAACCGTTCTTCCCGAACCACACCACCGGTGGTCTCAACAGTCAGGCGGGCCTCGCCAAAGACGTTTGCGTTGAAAGGAGCGGTCAACGCCAGAACGCCTTTTTCACCGTGGAACTCCATCCGCTGACGGTTCGCCATCCGCATGGAATTCAACAGCGAGAACGTCACCCCACCGAACTTGCCGGTCACATGGGCGTAGCTGTCGATACCGCCGTCATACTCCAGATGGGCGCTGGTAATCTCGGTCGGCTCGGCACCAGTGATAAAACGGGTCGAGCCATAGGTGTAGACGCCAATATCCGGCAGCGCCCCGCCGCCTGTTTCGGGCCGGTTGCGGATGTTGCCGGTGTCTGCGCGGTTGTCGAAGGTAAAAGTGCCCTGCACATGACGCAGTGCACCGATCTCGCCACTATCCACGATCTCTTGCGCCCGCTGCCACTGGGGGTGATGCAGGATCATATAGGCCTCTTGCACAACCAAACCGCTCTCATCGCGCGCCTTGATCAATGCATCGATCTGGTCGGCCTTCATTGCGATCGGCTTTTCACACAGCACGTGCTTGCCCGCCTTGATCGCCTTCAGCGCCCACTCCACGTGCAGATGGTTGGGCAACGGGATGTAGACCGCATCAATGCTGTCAGAGGCCAGCATCGCGTCATAATCCGTAAAGACCTCAACATCCGGCGCGAAGGATTGAAACAACGCAGCCTTATCCGCACTACTGGTCGCCAGCGCGGCAAAGCGGGCCCCATTCGCCCCATGGATCGCCGGCGCCATATGCTGGCGGGCGAAATTCGCCGCCCCGAGAACACCCCAATTCACCACTTTGGACATTGCTGCCTCCCAAACAAAAATCCCCCGCACCGTAATGGCGCGAGGGATTTGAAGCAACTGTTAGCGTTATCGGCCAGTTACACGGCGGGCAGCATGCCCTTTTCACGGGCCAGAGTGGTCATCCGCTTTTGCAGCTTTTCGAAGGCGCGCACCTCGATCTGACGGATGCGCTCACGGCTGACCCCGTATTCCGCGCTCAGGTCTTCCAGAGTGATGTTTTCTTCGCTCAGGCGACGCTTCACCAGAATGTCGCGCTCGCGTTCGTTCAGCGCGTCCATCGCTTCGGTCAGCAGCTCACGGCGGGCGGTCATCTCGTCCTGCGCCTCATAGGCGGCGGCTTGGTTGGCGTCTTCGTCTTCCAGCCAATCCTGCCACTGAGCACCGCCATCCTCATCGCTACCGACGGTCGCGTTCAAAGAGGCATCCCCGCCCGACAGACGGCGGTTCATGCTGATCACTTCGTCCTGGGTCACGCCAAGATCATTCGCGATCTTCTCCACGTGTTCAGGACGCAGATCACCCTCTTCCAAAGCGCCGATACGCGACTTGGCCTTGCGCAGGTTGAAGAACAGCTTCTTCTGACCCGAGGTCGTGCCCAGTTTCACCATCGACCAGCTGCGCAGGATGTATTCCTGAATGCTGGCGCGGATCCACCACATGGCATAGGTCGCCAGACGGAAGCCCTTTTCAGGGTCAAAACGCTTGACCGCTTGCATCAGGCCCACGTTGGCCTCGGATATGACTTCGGCTTGCGGCAAACCGTACCCGCGGTAGCCCATAGCGATTTTTGCGGCCAGACGAAGGTGGCTGGTCACCAGCTTGTGGGCGGATTCAGTGTCCTGATCATCGACCCAGCGCTTGGCCAGCATGTATTCTTCTTCCGGTTCCAGCAGGGGGAACTTGCGAATCTCCTGCATGTAACGGGTCAGGCCGCCTTCCGGGCTCGGGGCCGGTAGATTTGCGTAATTTGCCATTGTGTCCCTCAAGATGTTACAGGCTTTAACATTCAGCTAGGTAGCCGACTTCAGATATTCAAGTCCTTCGGCCTTGCTTGAGTTCCTTATAAATCGAGAGACACATTGCAGGAAACATGGATTACCGTGCGCTCACGCACACGTGCGCCTATTTCACACCTTCGTGCGCAGTGCTTCGATCAACTGTAACATGTCATCGGGCAGCGGCGCCTCAAAGAGCATTTCTTCATCGGTCACCGGATGAATGAAGCCCAAAATGCGGGCATGCAGCGCCTGACGGGGAAAGTTTGTTGCAGCTTCGATCCCCGACGCGGACAGCGCCTTGGGCGAAAGCTTGCGCCGCCCACCGTACACGGGGTCACCGATCAACGAATGGCCCGCATGAGTCATATGCACGCGAATCTGGTGGGTCCGGCCGGTTTCCAGCCAGCAATCCATCAAGGTCGCGGTCGTCGGCGTGCCAAAGGTCTCGACCACCCGCGCGCGGGTCACCGCGTGACGCCCGTGGGTAAAGCTGACCGCTTGCCGCTGCCGGTCGGTCTTGTGACGCCCAAGGAACGAGGTGATCTTGATCACATTGCCGGGTTCAAAGCTGACCCCGCGCACGCCCTTCAGACGCGGATCGGCGCTATCGGGCATCCCGTAAACGATCGCCGAATAGACCCGCTCAACGCTGTGATCTTCGAACTGAGCCGCCAGCCCGTGGTGGGCGCGATCCGATTTCGCCACAACCAGCAGACCGCTGGTGTCCTTGTCGATCCGATGGACGATCCCCGGACGCTTTTCGCCGCCAACGCCTGAGAGAGTGTCGCCACAGTGATGCAGTAGCGCGTTCACCAACGTCCCCGTGGGCGAGCCCGGAGCCGGATGCACCACCATACCCGCAGGTTTATTCACCACGATCAGGTCTTCATCTTCATAGATGATCTCAAGCGGGATCTTTTCGGCGACAGTGTCGACCTCGGCGGCGGCCTCAACGGTGATGACGATCTCATCCCCTTCGTCCACGGCGATCTTGGGGTTGGTCAGCACCTCATCGCCGCGTTTGACCTTACCGTCCGCGATCAGACGGGCCAGACGGGTGCGCGACAGGGATGCTTCCTCTGGCACATCACGCGCCAAGGCTTTATCCAGACGGGACGGCGGCTCCGCCGCGATGATGACGCTGATGAAGGTCTCGCCCATGTCACTTCCTTCCGACCAGACGCCCCCGGACGCCCGTTTTCTACGCCGCCTTGTGACGGCTCTGACCGTTGTCATGATGGGGGGCCTGTTGGCCATCACGGTCGTGATTGTTTTGCGGTTTCCTGACCCGACTCCCCTAATGCCGGAAGACCTGAGCCTGCCCGAAGGCGTCCGCGTGGCCGCAGTTACACAAGGCAAGGGCTGGTTTGCAATCACCACCGAGGATCAGCGCATCCTGATTTTCGACGCGATCAGCGGCGCATTGGTGCAAGACATCAAAGTTACGCTGCCGAATTCTGGCGCAAATTGATATCCCAACTTTCAAATAATATTCCCTGACGTGAGCGAGTTTTCGCCCAATGCGGGAGCGCAAAACGCCTATCTCCGCAACCACATCCTGACCAAATTAATTATTTGAAAATCAAGCTAACGCGAAAGCTTCGACTCGCCCCCATAAACATGGCAATCTCAGGTTGATATTGTTTAAATTCGCCTGTCACCGCACCCCCGCGTTTATTCATAAAACGCTCAAAAAATGGGCAATTTCCTTTAATTATTGACCAGTCCGAGCCTCAGCTTTATCAGCGGAACTGTTGTAATTTAAGATCAGACATCAAGTCGACAAATTATTGCAGACAATGCTGACCAAATTAGGGGTTAAAGTATATGGGTGGCGAACTAGCCAGTTACGATAGAGCGCTAATATTTGGCGTCTATACCGCAATCAACGTCATTGTTTTTATCAGCGGCGTTCTGATTTTCATGATGCAAGCCGGATTCATGTTGCTAGAGACCGGCGCAATGTCGCGCAAAAACGCGATCAACAACATCTTCAAGAACTTCATCGACCTTTGCGTCTGCGGGATCTTTTTCTACTGGTTCGGCTACCCCATCGTCCAAGGTGATTCTATCGTCGTTGACTGGATGCGCGATCTTGGCTTTGCCAACCGCATCGAAAGCAACTCGCCCGGTCCGGTCGTCTCGTTGAACTCGGACATTGCGCTGTTTTTCAACTTTGCCTTCGCCGCGACCTGCGTCACCATCTGCTCTGGCGCTGTGACGGGCCGCATTGCGACCTACGCCTACCTTGTGTTCGGCGCTGTGTTTTCGGCCTTCGTCTATCCCATTGTGGCCTTCACCGTATGGAACGCCGATGGCCTGCTGCACGGGGTTCTGCACGACTTCGCAGGCTCGGTCGTGGTCCACGCTCTTGGCGGCTTTGCAGGCCTTGCAGGTGCGATCATGTTGCGTCCCCGCATTGGCGAGTTCGGCTACGGCAAAGGCCAAGTGGACGCCTTCCGCTTTGCCGGCTCTTCGGTCAGCAACGCATCCCACAACATCCCCCTCTCGGCCCTTGGCGTCTTTATGCTGTGGATCGGCTGGTACGGTTTTAACGCAGGCAGCACCTTCGCTGCGGGCTTTGACCTGAGCGGCATCGACCTGAGTGGCGCGATGGTTGCTCCGGAACAGTTTGCCGATGCGGTCTTCAACCAACTGGTGGACGGCTTTGGCACCGTGATCATCAACACCACCCTCGCCCCTTGTGCCGCTGTATTCGCGGTAATGGCCTTCTTCATTGTCAAACAGGAAAAGCTGTATATCTCCGACATGCTGAACGGGGCGCTGGCGGGTCTGGTCGGCATCACCGCCAACGCAGACGCCGCCACAGCCGCGCAGGCGATGGTCATCGGCGTCATCTCGGGCTTTGTCTACATTCTGACGGTGATGGCGCTTTACAAGGCCAAGATCGATGACCCCGTCGGGGCGTTCCCCGTTCACGGCACCACTGGCGTTATGGCGGCGGGCCTCTTTGCCCTGACCACTGGCAGTATGGAAACCGGCCCGACAGTTTTCGGCACCCAGATCTTCTATGCCGGGATGATCGCCGCTTTCGGGTTCTTCAGCGCGCTGATCACCTTCTGGATCTCCAGCCGCATCATGTATGTGATCAAGGTTTTGGGCAAATCCAAGCACTTCGACTATGGCCTGATGCCCCGCAACCACTTGCGCGTCACCCCCGAGCAAGAGCTTGCAGGTATGGACAAGGAAATCCACGGTCAGGACGCCTACGCGATCCACATCAATGCGCCGGGCAAGCTACAGACCGCCCGCGGCACCTAAGCGCAAAACAAACGA
>JAYZYX010000024.1:0-9930 GCA_036139795.1 Pseudomonadota bacterium
GTCGTTATAGGGTGTCCAGCCTTGCCGCGATAAGCCCGCGCAGGCTGTTGCCCACGTAGACCTCGCCCTGCAAATCCTCTTCCCGCAGCTTGCCGACCCGCGCCTTGCCCGCGCAGATCAGGGACGAGCGCAGCACCCCCGGCAGGCACCCCACCGAGATCGGCGGCGTCACCAGTACATCCCCTTTAGGGACAAAGAGATTGGTGATGGTCCCCTCGCACAGATCACTGCGGGTATTCATATAGATCAACTCATCCACGCCATCGGGCAGCGCCGCGCGGTCTGCGTCATACACCGCCCGCCGCGTGGTCTTATGGCGCAGCCAGTCGTCGCCCGCATCCAGCCGCACCTCAGCCAGCGCAAGCCGCCACACCGTATCCTCAGGCAGCGGCACGAAAGGGCCAGAGGTCACCGCGCAGCGCCCGGCCACATCGCAGGTCAAGCGCACCCGCGCCGGACCATCCGCAGAGAACCCCGCCAGCAAGGCATCAGCCCCCACAGGCACAATCCCCATCACGCCCGCACTATGATGCAGTCGCTTCAAATGCAGATCACCGCGCTGACAGCCCCCTTCGGGCGTCCACAGTAGCGTTTCGATCAGGCGGAAATCGGGGTCTTGAGGTGGGCGTAACGCGCTTTCCATAGGGCCTCTTCATACTCGGCAGCGGCAGTGGAATCCCAAACGATCCCGCCACCCACATTCAAACGGGCCGCGCCGCCAGCCTCAACCATCAAGGTGCGAATCGCCACGTTGAACTCGGCCCGCCCGTCAGGGGCCATCCACCCGATGGAGCCGCAGTAAATATCCCGCGCCGCGCCTTCCAGATCATCAATGACCTGCATCGCCCGCACCTTGGGCGCACCGGTGATAGAGCCGCAGGGGAACAACGCCCGCAAAATCGCGCCCAAACCCGCGCCCTCCTGCAACTGGCCTGTCACCAAAGAGACCATCTGATGCACGGTCGCATAGCTCTCAACGTGGAACAGCTCGGGCACCTTCACGCTGCCCGCCTTGGCCACGCGGCTCAGGTCGTTGCGCAGCAGATCCACGATCATCAGGTTCTCGGCACGGTTCTTTTCGTCCGAAGACAGCCACGCCTTGCGCCGCGCATCCTCAACCGGATCATCGCTGCGGGGCTGAGTGCCCTTCATCGGGCGGGTCGCAATGCCCCCATGTCCGTCCAGACGGAAAAACAGCTCGGGGCTGCGGGACAGCAGCGCGGGCAACCCGTCCTGCAAAACCAAAGCCCCATGCTTCACCGGCTGCGCCTCTACCAAAGCCGCATAAACCGCCGCCACATCGCCGGACACCTTGGTCTCTAGCGGAAAGGTCAGATTGGCTTGATACAAATCGCCCGCACCAATCAAACGGTGCAACTGTGCAAATGCATCCGCGTAGCGCGCCTCTGACCACAGCGGGCGCGGCGCACCCGCATCCCCCGCAGCCGCGGGCAAGTCACAGCGATCCGGCGCAGCGTAAACCCCGAACCGCAACAGCGGCAGCCGCCGCGCCGCAGGCATCCGGCCTGACAGCTTCGGCTCTAAAGCATAGCCCAGCTCATAGCTGGCATAGCCCGCCAGCCAGTCGCCCGCCCCTAAGGCCGCATCCAAAGCCTCAAGCGCCGCAGGCACATCCGCCGGCTCATACGCCTCAATCAGCCGCAGCGGCGCGGAAAAACGGGTGCCTTCCCCCGCTGGTCCATGATCAAAACGAATCTGCAAGCCACTGTCCTTTTTGCGCGCCCCGTCGGAGTTAGGGGAATACACAGGGAAGAACAGGAAAGAAAACGCCTCCCCAGTGATTTTTCCGCCCTTTTCCCAAAGGAATCCGTCCCCGTCCTTTTGCGAGCTTTACGGAGAACCAACTTACGGCCTATCCCCCCTTGCAGACGGGGCGTCGTTGTCTATAACGCACGACAATTTGCGCGACACCTTCCGCGCTCGATCTGCCAGCCTGAGGATACGAACATGCCGAAAAGAACCGATATCAGCTCGATCATGATCATCGGGGCGGGACCGATCATCATCGGTCAGGCCTGCGAATTCGACTACTCTGGCGCACAGGCTTGTAAAGCCCTGCGCGAAGAAGGCTACCGTGTCATTCTGGTAAACTCGAACCCCGCGACGATCATGACCGACCCTGGTCTGGCCGACGCCACCTATATCGAGCCCATCACCCCCGAGGTGGTCGCCAAGATCATCGCGAAAGAAAAGCCTGACGCGCTGCTGCCCACCATGGGCGGCCAGACCGGCCTGAACACCGCACTGGCCCTTGCCGACATGGGCGTTCTGGAAGAGCACGGCGTCGAACTGATCGGCGCGAACCGCGAAGCCATCGAAAAAGCCGAAGACCGCGCCCTGTTCCGTGACGCGATGGACAAGATCGGTCTGGAAAACCCCCGCGCGACCATCGTCACCGCGCCCAAGGATGCCAAAGGCCACTACGATCTGGAAGCAGGCGTCGGCATCGCTCTGGAAGCGCTGGAAGACATCGGCCTGCCCGCGATCATCCGTCCCGCCTTTACCCTTGGCGGCACCGGCGGCGGTGTGGCTTACAACCGCGAAGACTACATCCACTACTGCCGCACCGGCATGGACGCCTCGCCCGTAGGTCAGATCCTTGTCGATGAATCGCTGCTGGGCTGGAAAGAATACGAAATGGAAGTGGTCCGCGACAAAGCGGATAACGCCATCATCGTCTGCTCGATCGAAAACATCGATCCCATGGGCGTGCACACCGGCGACTCGATCACCGTGGCCCCTGCCCTGACCCTGACCGACAAAGAATACCAGATGATGCGGACCGCCTCGATTGCGGTTCTGCGCGAGATCGGCGTTGAGACCGGCGGTTCGAACGTTCAGTGGGCTGTGAACCCCAAAGATGGCCGTATGGTCGTCATCGAGATGAACCCCCGCGTGTCGCGCTCCTCGGCGCTGGCCTCGAAAGCCACCGGCTTCCCGATTGCCAAGATCGCTGCCAAGCTGGCCGTGGGCTACACTCTGGACGAGCTGGACAACGACATCACCAAAGTCACCCCCGCCTCGTTCGAGCCGACCATCGACTACGTCGTCACCAAGATCCCGCGCTTTGCGTTCGAGAAGTTCCCCGGCTCCAAGCCTTACCTGACCACCGCGATGAAATCCGTGGGCGAGGCAATGGCGATTGGCCGCACCATCCACGAGTCGATGCAAAAGGCGCTCTGCTCGCTGGAAACCGGCCTGACCGGCTTTGACGAGATCGAAATCCCCGGTGCCCCCGATGTGGCCGCCGTGACCAAAAAGCTGGCCGAACAGACCCCCGACCGCCTGCGTGTCATCGCGCAAGCCATGCGTGAAGGTCTGACCAATGACCAGATTCAGGCCGCAACCGCCTTTGATCCCTGGTTCCTGGCCCGCATCCGCGAAATCATTGATGCCGAAGCCGAGATCAAGAAAGACGGCCTGCCCGTCACCGAAGAAGGCCTGCGCCGCGTCAAGATGCTGGGCTTCTCGGACGCCCGTCTGGCCAAGCTGACCGGCCGCGACGAAGCTCAGGTCCGCCGCGCCCGCCGCAACCTGAACGTTGTGGCCCAGTTCAAGCGCATCGACACCTGCGCCGCCGAGTTCGAGGCGCAGACCCCCTACATGTACTCGACCTACGAGACCCCCGTCATGGGCGAGCCCGAGTGTGAGGCACGTCCTTCGGACCGCAAGAAAGTGGTTATCCTCGGTGGCGGCCCCAACCGCATCGGTCAGGGCATCGAGTTCGACTACTGCTGCTGTCACGCCTGCTACGCGCTGACCGAAGCGGGCTACGAGACCATCATGGTCAACTGTAACCCCGAAACCGTGTCCACCGACTACGACACCTCGGACCGCCTCTATTTCGAACCGCTCACCCTTGAGCACACCCTCGAAATCCTGCGCGTCGAGATGTCCAAAGGCACTCTGCTGGGCGTCATCGTCCAGTTCGGCGGCCAGACCCCGCTAAAACTGGCCAACGCGCTGGAAGAAGAAGGCATCCCGATCCTCGGCACCTCGCCCGACGCGATCGACCTTGCCGAAGACCGCGAACGTTTCCAGGATCTGGTCAACCGCCTCGGCCTCAAGCAGCCCAACAACGGCATCGCCTCGACCGACGAAGAAGCCTTCAAGATCGCTGAAAAGATCGGCTACCCGCTGGTCATTCGCCCCTCCTACGTTCTGGGCGGCCGCGCGATGGAAATCGTCCGTGACCTGCCCCAGCTAGAGCGCTACATCGCCGAAGCCGTGGTCGTATCGGGCGACAGCCCCGTCCTGCTGGACAGCTACCTCTCCGGCGCGACCGAGATCGACGTAGACGCCCTCTGCGACGGCAAGGACGTGCACGTCACCGGCATCATGCAGCACATCGAAGAGGCCGGCGTCCACTCGGGCGACAGCGCCTGCTCGCTGCCCCCCTACTCGCTGCCCCGCGACATCATCGACGAGATCAAGCGCCAGACCGTGGCCCTCGCCCTTGAACTTAACGTGGTCGGCCTGATGAACGTGCAGTTCGCGGTCAAGGACGGCGTCGTCTACCTGATCGAGGTAAACCCCCGCGCCAGCCGCACCGTGCCCTTCGTCGCGAAAGCCACCGACAGCGCCATCGCCTCGATCGCCGCACGCATCATGGCGGGCGAACCCCTGTCGAACTTCCCGCTCCGCGAAGGCTACCCCGCAGGCAGCGACGTGGACACCCCCCTGCCCATCGCCAACCCGATGACGCTGGCCGATCCCGACATGCCTTGGTTCTCGGTGAAAGAGGCCGTGCTGCCCTTCGCCCGCTTCCCGGGCGTGGACACCATTCTGGGGCCGGAAATGCGCTCCACGGGTGAGGTCATGGGCTGGGACCGCAGCTTCCCCCGCGCCTTCCTGAAGGCACAGCTGGGCGCTGGCACCATCCTGCCCCGCGAAGGCCGCGTGTTCATCTCTATTAAGAACGACGACAAAACCGCCCAGATGCTGGAAGCGGGTCAGTTGCTGGTCAAAATGGGCTTTGAGATCATCGCGACCCGCGGCACCGCTGACTGGCTGATCGGCCACGACGTGCCCGCAACTGTGGTGAACAAGGTCTATGAAGGTCGCCCGAACATCGTCGATATGATGAAAGACGGCAACATCGATCTGGTCTTCAACACCACCGAGGGCGCCCAGTCCGTCGCCGACAGCCGCGAAATCCGCTCGGTGGCGCTCTATGACAAGATCCCCTACTTCACCACCGCCGCCGGAGCCCACGCCGCAGTGCTGGCCATGCAGGCCCGCGAAGAGGGTGATATCGAGGTTCGCTCGTTGCAGGGCTAATCCTGCAACTCATCGCTAGAAACGATTAAGGGCGCCTTCGGGCGCCCCATATTTTTTAAAACTGATTGGCAATCTTCATTGCATACCTATCAGTCATACCGGAAACGAAATCAGCCAAAGAGTGTAAAGCCTCATATTCATTTGAAACTGCGCGCAGATCTAAACCGCATGCTTTCCAAACTTGCCGCTCATACCCATCTAGACTATCGGCATTCCACTTTTTCTCGCGCAGACACTGATACACCGGCGCGACGGCAGACAAGATTTTTCGAAGCGTATTTCGACCAGTTATTTCCAGACTGGTCTTGCGAGGGCTCGTAAAAAGCTCCTCTCTTGAAATTTTCTTTATCTTGGAAATTTGGCCAGCGACAGAACTTGCCGCAACCAAATCACTATGCTCGAAACTTCCAGACATCAAATTCTGATAAGATTGCATAAATGCATTCGAACAAGCTTCAACCGCTTCTCCAATAGCCATCGCCCTCAAGTAAGCAATAAATTCAGCGTCACTTTGGTGTTCACGACGAGGCATCTCCTTGCCAATCAAGGCCTCTAACAAGTCCTTGACCTTATCAAAACTCAAATCGCCAGAGGTATGCGCATCCTCTAAATCAACGATATTATAGCTAATATCGTCTGCAGCCTCCACTAGATACACCAATGGATGTCGAACGTACCGTTCAACCATTTTCCCATTAACGCTCGCATAGCTTTTTTTCAGACCGACTGATTGGGCAACTTCTTCGAATAATTCCCAGTCACCCTCGAAAATTCCGTACTTCGGCTTTTCGGTCTCGCTTGCTCTGAAAGGATACTTCACAAACGCGCCCAACGTTGCGAAAGACAATCGCATACCGCCATCTTCGCGATACATATCTGTGCGAGTCAGTATCCGAAAACCTTGAGCATTACCCTCAAACCTTTCAAACTCCAGCTTTTTGCGCTCATCTAACTCCGACCATCCCTCGAAAAGGTTTTTGTCGGCAAAAGCATCTCCAAACCAATTTCCAATTGCATCCTCACCTGAATGCCCAAACGGTGGGTTCCCAATATCGTGCGCTACACATGCCGCTTGAACTGCACCGTTTATCCTGCCGGAAAAACGACGATCGAATTCTACCTCCGAAGACAAAAGCTGGTGCTCAACTTGGTTTGCAAGACTGCGCCCTACACTACTTGTTTCAATACTATGGATTAAACGATGATGGAGATGATCGTGTTCATAGAGAGGGTGTACCTGCGTTTTATTTGCCAACCGTCGAAATGGCTCTGAAAAAACGACACGATCATAGTCCTGAATATAATTCGGCCGAGAAGGGGCTTCAGGCCGACGCCCGCCCTTCAAGCGATTGCTATTCAAGAGTTTTTCCCATTCCATCTTTGCGCCCTTCTAATACCTCACAGCATACTTTCATTGTGCGCATCTAAAGTCGATAGAGAACGAGCGGGCCAAAGTAGCGCTGCCGAAATAGCCTTCAATTTATTATCTTAAACCATAGATTTTACTTAGCCGCATATTCGGCCCCTTGCTCAAAATCGCCTCAACGCCAACCTCACTCCCCCTTTCCTTCCCGAGCCGCCCGCCGCAACCGAGCGCCCTCGAACAGGTCCGCCTCATACTGATCCGTATCCCCGAACTGGTGCCGCTCGCCATCGCTGCGCTTTTGTAGATCGCTCTCCAGAAACTCTTCCGCCGTGTCGCGGTGCACAATCAGCCCAGACAGCCGCGCCAGCATGAAGGCCACCAGCACCTTGTTCATCCGCGTGGTGTAGCCCGCCCCCTGTTTCTTGAAGAACCGCACCACGTCCTCTTCCACCCACAGGGTCACCTTCTTTTTCCGGCTCTCGAACCGCCGGTCATAAATCTCCCGCCACTCCGGCGGAATGCGCCGCCGCGCGATGATCGGCTGATGCAGGTCCCACTCCAACTGCGCCATCACATCCATCAGATAGCCGTGGTTCTGGCGCTGGGTGGCAGTTCGGGCTTCGGGAATCAGCATGGGGCACCTCATCAAGATCGATGTCCCCACCTTCCGCAAATCGGGTTAAAAAATCGCGAACGCACCGCCCGTTACGTCATGACGCTTGCCATACGCTTGCCAGCCGCGATCCAGACGTTAAAAGCTGGACCCATGGCAAAGCTCTACTTCCACTATTCCACGATGAATGCAGGCAAAAGCACCGTGCTCTTGCAGGCCTCCTACAACTATCAGGAACGCGGTATGCAGACCTACCTGCTCACCGCCGCCATCGACGGCCGAGCCGGCCAAGGACGCATCGCCAGCCGCATCGGAATAGGGGCAGACGCCGATACTTTTACCGCCCAAGACGACCTCTGCGAAAAGATCCGAAATCGCAAGCAAACCCATGATTTCGCTTGCGTTTTCATCGACGAAGCACAGTTCCTCCAGCCCGAACAAGTCTGGCAACTGGCCCGCGTCGTGGACGATCTGAAGATACCCGTGATGTGCTACGGACTGCGCGTGGACTTCCTCGGACAACTCTTCCCCGGCTCCGCCGCCCTCCTCGCCCTCGCCGACGAAATGCGCGAAGTCCGCACGATCTGCCACTGCGGGAAAAAGGCCACCATGGTCATCCGCAAAGCCGCCGACGGCACCGTCCAAACCTCCGGCGACCAATTTCAAATCGGCGGCAACGAAACCTATATTTCCCTCTGCCGCAAGCACTTCCGAGAAGCCATCGGCGACCCCAAAGCACACGCATGACCATTCATCTTGGTTAAAATACCTCGGGGTGAATTGGGGCCTTCAAGGCCCCAAGAGGGGCAGCGCCCCTCAGACCCGGTTCGGCAAATCCCGCCCGTCCAAATACGCGTGCAAGTTCGCCACGGCGACCAGTCCCATAGCCTCACGTACCTCCAACGCAGCAGTCCCTAGATGAGGCAGCACCACCACATCCTCCCGCTGCAACAACGCCTCTGGCACCTCAGGCTCGAACTCATAAACGTCCAGGCCCGCGCCAGCGATCTCTCCGGCCTCCAACGCGGCGATCAGCGCGGCCTCATCAACCACGTCGCCACGGGCGATATTCACCAGATAGCTCTGCGGCCCCAAAGCCCGCAAAACCTCGGCGTCCACCAGATGACGGGTCTCGGCCCCGCCGGGGACCGCCACAACCAGCACGTCCACAGCTGAGGCCAGCTCGGCGGGCGACGCATGCCACGTCGTCTCCATCACCGCCTCTTTCGCGCTGCGCGAACAGTAATGCACCGCCATATCGAACCCATAGTGACAGCGCCGCGCGATGGCCTGCCCGATCCGGCCCATGCCCAAGATACCCACACGCTTGCCGCTCAGGTGCATCCCCAGCATTTGGGTCGGATGCCAGCCGGTCCAAGCGCCAGAACGCACCAGCCGCTCGCCCTCGCCCGCGCGGCGCGTGACCATCAGCATCAGCGTCATGGCTATGTCGGCGGTCGCGTCTGTGACCGCACCGGGAGTGTTCGTCACCTCGATCCCCGCCGCCCGCGCTGCCGCAACATCAATGTGGTTATACCCGACGCCAAAATTCGCCAGCAGCTTGCAACGAGGCGATGGCACGTCCGCAAACACCTCGGCGGAATACATGTCCCGCAAGGTCGGCAGCACCACGTCGTAGTCCCGCAGAGAGGCCCGCATCTCGTCACCGCTCATGGGCAGCACGTCCGCACGAACAGTCACGTCAAACCCTTCGCAGGCGGCGACAACGCGCTCGGGCAGCGGACGGGTGATCAAGAGCTTTAGCATAGTTTTGCCCCCACTGGCGCATCCTTATCCGGAACCGCCAGCACAACTGCATCATCCGCATCATGAAAGCCTAGAACCAGCACTTCGGACATAAACTTGCCGATCTGGCGCGGGGGAAAGTTCACCACGGCCATGACCTTCCGCCCCACCAGTTCCTCTGCAGTGTAATGCACGGTGATCTGCGCGCTGGATCGCTTTTCACCAATCTCCGCTCCAAAATCGATCCAGAGCTTGATGGCGGGCTTGCGTGCCTCGGGGTATGGCTCGGCGCGGGTGACCTCGCCCACGCGGATATCGACTTTGGCGAAATCGTCGTAAGAAATCTCAGCCACGGCCCAACTCCCGACTGCGATCTGCCGCTGCTTTCACGGTCGCGCGGATCAGGGGCGGCAATCCGGCCCCCTCATCCATCAACACCTCAAGCCCCGCCTGCGTGGTGCCATTGGGGCTGGTCACATTCACGCGCAATTGGCTTGGGCTATCGTCTGACCCTTCGGCCAAAGCGCCCGCCCCTGCCACAGTTGCCTGAGCCAGTTTCATCGCCAATTCGGGCGACAACCCTTCGGCCTCGCCTGCGGCGGCCAGACATTCGATCATGTGGAACACATAGGCAGGACCTGAACCCGACAGCGCCGTCACCGCATCCATTTGCGCTTCGGCCTCAAGCCGCACAGTCTGGCCCACGGCCTGCAACAGAGCCTCGGACAGGGACATCTGTTCTTCGGTGACAAAGCTGTTGCCGATCAGCGCCGTGATCCCCTGCCCCACGGCGGCAGGCGTGTTGGGCATACAGCGCACGATGGGGCTGCCATCGCCCAAAGCAGCCTCATAGGCCGCCAAAGGCGTGCCCGCCGCGACCGAGACGAACAGCGTCCCACCGCCG